>SYGV01000001.1 GCA_005799365.1 Nitrospiraceae bacterium | reverse complement strand
GGCATGGATACGCGGTTTCGAGAGGAAACCAATCTGCCGATCATTACGGTGGATGACCCCCTGACGTCCGTGGTGCTGGGGGTGGGGAAAATCCTCGATGAACTGGAACTCCTGCGCAAAGTCTCGGTGATGTCGCAGTGTGGCAGCTCCCGCTAGGGCTTCCCGCCCGCGCGTGGAGGGCCATGTTGCGCACGACATCCGGAACCAGGCGGGTCATGCTGCTCCTCTGCGTGCTGCTGCTCTCGCTCGTCTTTGTCCTTCCCAAACAAAGCCTGAGTCTTCTGCAGGGCATCGGGCAACCTCTTGTGCAACTTCTGTCGCTTCCCCTGACCGCATTGGCCGCCTTGGACCGAGGGGGGCAAGAGGCCTGGTATGGCTACCTCGCCTTGCACCAGGTTTCTGAGGAGAACCGCCGGCTGCAGCGCGAGATCCAAGCCTTGCGGGGCAGGAACAACGAGTTGCGCGAACTGGGGAGGGCCGGCCATCGCCTGGCCGCTCTGTTGGCTTTGCAGGAACGGCTGCAAGCCAAGACGGTTGCAGCGCAGGTCATCGGCCGGGATGCCACGAACTGGTACCGTGCGATCATGTTGGACAAGGGAGCGCGGGATGGCGTCAAGGTCGAGATGGGCGTGATGGCGCCGGACGGAGCGGTCGGGCGGGTGGTCAAGGTGACGCCGTTTACCGCCATAGTCCTGTTGATTACGGATCCGAACAACGCGGTCGACGGCTTGATCCAGCGCACGAGGGATGAAGGGATTGTGGAAGGCACCGCTGAGGGGCAGGCGAGAATGAAATATATTCCGCTGCTGGCGACGCTCCAACGCGGCGACGTGATCGTGACGTCCGGGCTCACCGGGGGATTTCCGCGCGGCGTGCCGCTGGGGACGATCACCCGGATCGACAGGATCGAGGGCGAGCTGTTTCAGTCGGCGGAGGTCGTCCCGGAAGTGGATTTGCACAAGCTGGAAGAGGTGTTGGTGATTACGGATCCTCTGCCGGTCGGTGATGGCCTTGAGCGGCCCTCGGCGAGGTCCGGTCCCGTCTCTCCGGAGGTCCGCCCGTGAAGCCGGCCCTCTATATGACTCTGGTGTTGGGGGTGGTTCCCCTGCAGACGAGCCTGTTGCACTATTTCAGTCTCGGGGGGGTGCGTCCGGACTTGTGCCTGGTGGCTGCCGCCCTGATCGGGTTTCTGGCTGGGCCCGTCGAAGGGATGTCGGTCGGGATCGCGCTGGGATTTACGCAAGATCTCTTCTCGGCCGGCGCCTTGGGGCTCAACTTGATTGCCAAGGGGGCGGTCGGGATTCTGGCCGGGCTGGCCGGCCGGCACGTGACGAACGCTACGATGGCGACATTCGTGGCGACCATGGTAAGCCTCTCGCTGCTTGAGAATCTGGTGTTTCTGTTCGTGGTCCGCTGGGGAGGGGAACTCGGCGATCGTCTGTCTGCGCTGCCGTCGATCCTGCTCCCGGAGACCCTGCTGAACGCGGCTCTCGGCGCGATGCTGTACTGGCTGTTTACCTTCCGCCGGCCGGCGGGGTAAGAGATGGGGCGGGGCCCGATCGGATTGGTGGGCTGAGAATGCAAGGGACCATGCGGGCGGCGCGAAAGGCGCCTCAAATCAGGACCGATCGGGAGGGCTGATGCCGCAATTCGGCACACAGCAGGAAGAGTTGCGCGAGATTCAGCGGCGTTTGACGATCCTGAAGATCGCGCTGTCGGCGATTATTGGGTTGCTGGCCATCCGTCTCTGGGACCTGCAGGTCCGAGACGGCGCCTACTATCGGGACCTGTCGGAGAACAACCGGACCCGCACGGTCGTCTTGGAACCGGCGCGCGGGTTGATCTACGACCGGCAGGGTGTCTTGCTGGCCAACAACGTCCCGAGCTTCGGCCTCTACGTCATGTTGGAGGACGTCAAGGATCGTCAAGCGCTCATTGCCGGGCTGGTCGGCTTGATCGGCTCGGACGAAACGGCCTTGAGGAAAAAACTCTCCGAGCGGGGCGGAAAATTCATGCCCCGGAAGCTCAAAGGCGGGCTGTCGCTGCGTGAGGCGGCCTTGATCGAATCCCACCGGAGGGATCTGCCCGGGGTGTTAGTCCGGGCCGACTCCCAGCGCAATTATCCGAGCGGGCCGACCCTGGCCCACGTGCTCGGTTACGTCGGACAAGTCTCGGCGGAGCAGCTCGAGAAGGCCGAGTCTCAGGAATTGCACCAAGGCAGCCTGGTGGGCCAGTATGGCGTGGAGAAGGCCTATGACCGATTTCTCAGGGGCCGGGCCGGGCAGAAAGAGATCGAAGTCGATGCCCTGGGCCATGAGAAACGGACCGTGTCGGTGGAGAAGCCGGCGGCCGGGGACGATCTGTATCTGAGCATCGATCTGCGTCTGCAGCGGCTGGCCGAAGAGTTGCTGGGGGAGGAAGCCGGTGCGATTGTGGCGTTGGACCCCACCAACGGAGAAGTGCTGGCGCTGGCAAGCCGTCCGTCGTTCGATCCGAACGTGCTCTCGCGCGAGTTGACCGCGAAGCAATGGGCCGCGATCGTCCAGAACGATTCCCATCCGCTGACGAACCGTGCGACCCAAGGACAGTATCCGCCTGGGTCCACCTTCAAGATCGTGATGGCGACGGCTGCGCTGGAATCGCACACCGCCACGCCGTCCACGAAAATTCGTTGTGTGGGCGGCTTTCCCTTCGGCCGGCGGGTGTACAAGGACTGGAAGGCGGGCGGCCATGGGTTCATGGACGTCACTCAGGCGTTGGTGGAGTCCTGCGATGTGTTCTTTTACACGGTGGGCCAGCGCATGGGCATCGACATGATCGCCGACTTCGCGGATCAGTTCGGCCTGGGACAGGAAACCGGAGTCGAGTTGCCGTCCGAGCGGACCGGCATCGTGCCGTCCACGGCCTGGAAAGCGAAAGCGAAGGGCCAACCTTGGCTGCCCGGCGAGACGATTTCGGCCGCCATCGGGCAGGGGTATGTGACCGTGACGCCGATGCAGATGGCGCATCTGATAGCGACGGTGGCGAACGGCGGGACGTCCTTCCGCCCTCGAATCGTCCGGGCGGTCATGGAGCGGGCGAGCGGCCTATCGCACGAGGTCCCGACGGTCCCGCATGGGCGGCTGGCGGTGGCGCCGGAGACGTTGGCGTTGGTCAAAGAGGCCTTGGCAGGCGTGGTGACCAGAGGGACGGCCGCCCGTGCACGATCGACACTGGTCAGTATTGCGGGTAAAACGGGCACGGCTCAGACGGCGGCGCTGCGGACCGGGCCCGAACAGGACATTCCGAAGAAGCTTCGGGACCACGCCTGGTTCGTGTCGTACGCTCCCGTTGACGCTCCGCGCATCGCCGTCGCGGTGCTGGTGGAGCATATGGGGCACGGCGGGTCGGCCGCCGCACCCCTGGCCAAGCAGATCATCGAAGCGTTTGTGCGGTACGAACGGGCGGAGCCCAAACTCGCCGGACGGCCTGAGGTGGGGAGGCCGGAAGGTCTGGCGTTGGCCATGCAGGAGCCCCGATGATCGACCGCGTGCTGGACAGCCGCGAGCTGGACCGTTTCGACTGGCAGTTTCTGGCGGTCACAGCCGCGATCCTCTCGCTGGGCGTGCTCTCCATCTACAGCGTGACGCTTGCCCAGGCGGGAACGGGCCTGCCGCTCTATGTCAAACAGGTGCTCTGGATCCTCGTCGGATGCGCCGCCTTTGCGGCCATGCTTCGGGTCGATTACCACAAGATCGCCCGCTGGTCCTACGTCCTCTACGGCCTCATCCTGATTCTGCTCGTGGTGGTGTTGGTGGTCGGCAAGACGAGCCGCGGCGCGCAGCGGTGGATTCCGATGGGCCCGTTTGCATTTCAGCCGTCCGAGCTTGCGAAGCTGGTGTTGATTTTGGTGCTGGCCACGTACTACGCCCATGCTCCGCGGGCGGGCTGGATGCAGCGCGTCGTTCTGCCGTGCCTGGTGATGCTGCCCGGACTCCTGTTGATTCTGAAGCAGCCGGACCTGGGAAGCGGGTTGAGTTTCCTGGCGATTTGCGCGACGTTGTTGCTGGTGGTGGGGATGCGGTCCAAAGCCATGGGCATCCTGTTGCTGTGTGCGGTGATGCTGTTCCCCTTTGTCTGGGAATTGTTGTGGGGCGCCCTGCACGATTACCAGCGCGAACGGATCACGACCTTTCTGGATCCGGCCTACGACACCGGCGGCAAGGGGTACCATGCCCTGCAGTCGCGCATCGCCATCGGCTCCGGCGAACTCCTGGGCAAGGGGTTGCATGGAGGAACTCAGAACCAGCTCAAGTTTCTTCCGGAAGGGCATACGGACTTTGTCTTTGCGGTCTTCGCGGAGGAGTGGGGGTTTCTGGGCGCGCTGCTCGTGCTGGCCCTCTTCCTCGGGCTCCTCATGCTATCGCTGGAAATTGCCTTGAAGGCGAAAGACGTTCTGGGGGCTCTCTTGGCGGCCGGCATCGTCGGGATGCTCGGGTTTTGCCTGATGGTGAACATCGGGATGACCGCCGGCCTTCTGCCGATCGTCGGGATTCCCTTGCCCCTGATGAGTTATGGCGGCAGCGCGGTCGTCACGACGATGGCCGCCCTGGGGTTGCTGCTGAATATCAAGCGACGGCGGCTGACGCTGTTTTATTGACGCCGCTGAACATGGTCGTCAGCCCTTGTGGCCAAGGCCTGACGAACGACGAATCACGGAGCAAGCGACCGGGCATGGAACCCGTGCGCGGCGCGCATGGGCGCTCAGGCCGGCTGCTTGCCGACGAATATGAAGGAGATGTTATGGCATTGGAAATTGCAATCAGTATGACCCGGGAGGAGACGAGAGCGGCCGTCCTGGACAATCGCGTCGTGACGGAGCTGTATGTCGACCGGGCCAAGCACAAGGATTTTGTCGGCAACATTTACAAGGGCAAGGTGGTCAAGGTCCTGCCGGGCATGCAGGCCGCCTTCGTGGATATCGGCTTGGAAAAAGCCGCGTTCATGCACGTGTCGGACCTGTCGGGCGAGGCGGAGCCAGGTGATACGCTGGTCGACAACGAGGAGGACGACAAGGGGCCTGAGTTGCCGCGGCCCCGGCGCCAGGGCTCCAAGCCGATCGAGCAATTGCTGAACGAGGGCCAGGAACTCATGGTCCAGATCTCCAAGGGTCCGATCGGAACCAAGGGCCCGCGCGTCACCACCTACGTCTCGTTGCCCGGACGGTACCTAGTCTTCATGCCCAACGTGGAGCACATCGGCGTCTCGCGGCGCATTCCGAAAGACGAGGAGCGGGCGCGTCTGAAGGAAATCATGAAGCGTGTCCGCCATCCCGGTAGCGGCTATATCGTGCGGACGGTGAGTGAGGGAGTCAAGGAAGAGGAACTGCGCTCGGACGTGGAATTTTTGAACGTGCTCTGGCAGGACGTGCTGAAGAAGCGGGAACAGCTCTCGGCTCCCTGTGCGCTCCATACGGACCTGACCTTGACTTTCCGGGTGGTCCGCGACCTGTTCACCAAGAAAGTGGACCGGTTGTTGATCGACTCCCGGTCCGAGTACGAGGCGGTGAAGAATTTCGTCCACCGGTTCATGCCGGAGCAGACCTCCCGCATCCAGTATTACGACAAGGAGGAAAGCCTCTTCGACTATCTGGGGATCGAGATGGAGATCGCCCGGGCCATGAACCGCAAGGTCTGGCTGAAGTCCGGCGGCCACATCGTCGTGGACCATGCGGAGGCGATGACGGTCATCGACGTCAATACGGGCCGGTTCGTCGGCAAGCGTGACCAGGAGGAAACGATCCTCAAGAACAATCTGGAAGCCGTCAAGGAGATCGCCTATCAGATCAAGCTGCGTGGCATCGGGGGGATCATTATCATCGACTTCATCGACATGGAACGGGAAAAGAATCGCGACAAGGTCTACCAAGCGCTGGTCGAGGCCATGGGGAGCGACAAGGCCCGCACCAGGATTTCCCGGATCTCCGACCTCGGCCTGATCGAAATCTCGCGGGAGCGCGTCAGGGAAGACTTGCTGCGGGCGATGTCCGAACCCTGCCATTACTGCGAAGGGCGCGGGTACACCAAGTCTCCCACGTCGGTGGCCTATGAGATTTTCCGCGAGGTCCGGCGTATCGGGAAGGCGCCGGAAACGCAAACGATCGTCATCGGCGCCCATCCCGCGGTCGTCGATCTGTTGTTCGATGAGGAACGTCAGGGGCTCGACGCGCTGGAACGGCAGGTCGACGGCAAGATCATCGTGAAGCCGGACCTGGGTCTGCACCTCGAGCAGTACGATATCGCCGTGCTCTGATGGAGCCTCTTGGGGGGCCACCATGCCGATTCCGGCCGATCTCCGGTCCTGGCTGGCGTTGCGCGCGGTCACAGGGCTGGGTGACGCGGGCCTGTGCCGGCTCGCGCAGACGTTGGGTTTGGCGGAGGCGGTCTGCCGGGCTCCCGCCGAGGCGCTCATGGAGTCGGGCGGCGTGCGCCGCTCCGTGGCGGAGGCGATCGGCCGCGGCCCTGATTTGGAGAGTCAACGGGCTATCGATCGAGAGCTGAAATTGCTCGAGCGGCTTCGGTGCAGCGTCGTCACGTATCTGGAACCCGGCTACCCGGCCAGGCTCCGCATGATTCCGGACCCGCCCCCGTTCTTGTATGTCAGCGGGATTATGGAGGAGCGCGATCAGCATGCGGTGGCCGTCGTGGGTTCGCGCCGCGTTTCCGCGGCCGGTCGGGCCGTCACCGAGGAGCTGAGCCGCGAATTGGCCGGAGCCGGATTCACGATCGTCAGCGGGCTTGCGCGCGGGGTGGATGCCGCCACGCACCGCGGGGCGTTGGAGGCCAAGGGCCGGACCGTGGCGGTGTTGGGTTGCGGGATTGACCGGACGTATCCGCCCGAGCATGGGGCGTTGCGGGAGCGCATCGAAGCTTGCGGGGCCGTGGTGTCGGAGCTGCCCCTGGGGGCGTTGCCCCACAGTTACCATTTCCCGCGCCGCAATCGTATCATCAGCGGGATGTGTCTCGGCGTGGTCGTGACGGAGGCGGCGGCGCAAAGCGGGTCGTTGATCACGGCGCGACTGGCGGGGGAGCAGGGGCGCGAGGTGTTTGCGGTTCCCGGGTTCATCAAGGCGGACAACAGCCGGGGCCCCAACGGCCTGATCAAGCAGGGGGCCAAGCTCGTTGAAGGGGCCATGGATGTCATCGAGGAACTCCTCCCGCAGTTGGAGCCTCCGGTCAGGGACCGCATTCAGGCGCGCATTCCGGTTCCGTCGGCCACCAGCGGGGGGCCGCCGTCGGACAGGAATGAGGCCAGGGTCTATGCCGCGCTGTCCGCGGAGCCTACTCACCTTGATGCAGTGATCATCAGGGCGGCGCTGCCCGCGTCCGATGTGACCAGCCTGCTGCTGGCCATGGAATTGAAAGGATCGGTGCGTCAATTGCCCGGCCAGTTCTACATCAGGATATAATCAGCACACTTGCAAACCTGTTCGGGAACGGGTATATCACGGCCCCTGCGTGAAGGGGCGGTTCTCGAGACCTCGGAATGTGCAATCGAGACAAGGGGAAACATGGCCAAATCGTTGATCATCGTCGAGTCGCCGGCCAAGGCAAAGACCATTACGAAGTACCTGGGGCGCGGCTATACGGTGATGGCGTCGATCGGCCATGTCAAGGATCTGCCCACCAGCAAGCTGGGGGTGGATATCGAGCATGACTTTGCGCCGCAGTATGTGACGATCAAGGGCAAGGCCAAGGTCCTGGCCGAGATCAAGAAAAAGGCGCTGGAGTCGGACAAGGTGTTTCTGGCGCCGGACCCAGATCGCGAGGGAGAAGCCATTGCCTGGCACATTGCGGAGGAAATCCAGAGCAAGTCCAAAGGGAAGGGGCCGGAGGTCTTCCGGGTCCTGTTCAACGAAATCACCGAGTCGGCCATCAAGCGCGCTCTGCAATCTCCCGGGCAGATCGATCTGAAGCTGGTGAACGCCCAGCAGGCCCGCCGGGTGCTCGACCGGATCGTCGGCTACCAAGGCAGCCAGTTGCTCTGGACCAAGGTGCGGCGCGGCCTCAGCATGGGGCGCGTCCAATCGGTCGCCGTGAAATTGATCTGCGATCGGGAAGCGGAGCGGGAGGCGTTCCGCACGGAGGAATATTGGTCCATCACGGCCACGCTGGCCGGAGCCAACCCGCCTCCGTTCGAGGCCAAGCTGCACAGCGTCAACGGCCGGGAGGCGGTCATTGCCTCTGCCGCCGAGGCCGAGCGGATCGTCACGGCGGTGCAGGAAAAGTCCTTTGCCGTCCAGGCCATCGAACGGAAAGAAAAGCGGCGCCATCCTGTGGCGCCGTTCATCACCAGCCGGCTTCAGCAGGAGGCCTCGCGCAAGCTCCGGTTCACCCCGAAAAAGACCATGGCGTTGGCCCAACAGCTGTACGAGGGGCTCGAAATCGGAAAAGAAGGTCCGGTCGGGCTCATCACCTACATGCGCACCGACTCGCCGCGCATTGCGGCCGAGGCCGCCGAAGAAGCCCGTCAGGTCATTCGCGAACGGTTCGGCAGCGACTATTTGCCGGCGACCCCGAACGTGTACAAGACTCAGAAAGCCGCGCAAGAAGCCCACGAAGCGATCCGCCCCACGTCGGCGCACCGGGACCCAGAGTCCATCAAGCAGTTCCTGGAGCGGGATCAATACATGCTCTACAAGTTGATCTGGAACCGGTTTGTCGCCTCCCAGATGGTGCCGGCCATTCTGGAGGTGACTCGCGTGGACTGCGCGCCCCAAGGAATCCGTGACCAGTATTTGTTCCGGGCGAACGGCATGGTCGTCAAGTTTCAGGGGCATCAGGCTGTGTATCAGGAAGGGGTGGATGCGGAGGTTGTCCCACAGGGCAAGACCGCCGATCAGGAGCGAGAAGAAGAATCCGATCGGCGTCTGCCGGCCCTGCAGGAAGGGGAGACGCTGCGCCTGGTCGGCCAGGAGGGGCAAGCGGTGCAAGGGTTACTGCCGAAGCAACACTTCACGCAGCCGCCGCCGCGCTACAACGAGGCTCTGTTAATCCGCGAACTGGAAGAGCGGGGAATCGGGCGGCCCTCCACCTACGCGAGCATCATCTCGACGATCCAGGACCGCAAGTATGTCGATAAGCTGGAGGGCCGCTTGGCGCCCACCGAAACCGGGCGGACGGTGAACAGCTTCCTGGTGAAGGGGTTCCCCGACATTCTGAACACGGACTTCACCTCGTTGATGGAAAAAGAGCTGGACGAGGTCGAGGAAGGGGAAAAACCATGGGTCAAGGCGGTGCGAGACTTTTACGGCCCGTTCAGCAAGGATGTGGAAAAGGCCAAGGATATCCCGGGGCCCAAGGACACGGTGGAGCCGCCCACCAACATTCCCTGCGAGAAGTGCGGCCGCATGATGGAAATCAAGTGGGGCCGCAACGGCAAGTTCCTGGCCTGTCCTGGTTATAAGGAAGATCCGCCCTGCCGGAATACGCAAAACTTTGAGAAGCTGCCCGACGGCACGATCAAGATCGTGGCCAAGCAGGACATGACCACGGACGAGAAGTGCGAGAAGTGCGGATCCCCGATGGTCATCAAGTCCGGCCGGTTCGGCCGGTTTATCGCCTGCTCCGCCTATCCGGCCTGCAAGACGACCAAGCCCATTCCCCTCGGCGTCAAATGTCCCCAGGACGGCGGTGACCTGGCCCAGAAGCGGAGCAAGAAGGGCCGCACGTTCTATGCCTGCGCCAACTATCCCCAATGTGAGTTTGCGATCTGGGACCGTCCCGTCAACAAGCCCTGTCCGAACTGCCAGGCTCCGTTCCTCGTCGAGAAAACCAGCAAGCAGGCCGGCGTGACGGTGCAGTGCCGGAACGAAGACTGCGGCTACCGCGAAGCCAGCTGACGCGG
>SYGV01000030.1 GCA_005799365.1 Nitrospiraceae bacterium | reverse complement strand
CGACAAGATGGCCGTGGCCCGCGCCAGGAAGATTCAGCGGTTCCTCTCGCAGCCCTTCCACGTCGCGGAAGCCTTCACCGGCGCGCCGGGCAAGTACGTGAAGCTCAAGGACACGGTTCGGAGCTTCAAGGAAATCCTCGACGGCAAGTACGACCACCTGCCGGAACAGGCCTTCTACATGGTCGGGCCGATCGAAGAAGTGATCGCGAAAGCGGAGAAGATGGGAGTGAAAGTTTAGTTAGTATGCAGTCAACGGTTCTCAGTGTTCAGTCAAAACTGATAACTAACTACTGAGAACTGACAACGTTGGAAATCATGGCAGGCAAACTACTACTCGAAGTCGTGACGCCGGAGAAGCTGCTGCTGAGCCAGCAGGTGGACGAAGTCATTGCCCCTGGCGCGGAAGGCGAGTTCGGCGTCCTGCCCGGCCACTGTCATTTCCTGTCTACCTTGAGCATCGGAGAGCTCCGCTACCGCGTCGGCGACCAGACCAACTTCATGTCGGTTCTCTGGGGCTACGCCGAGGTGACGCCGACCAGGGTCACGATCATGGCGGAAGTCGCGGAGAAGGCCGAGGACATCGACGTCGAGCGAGCGGCGGCCAAGATGGAGGAAGCCGAGGCCAGTCTGAAAGTCGGCGGCCTGTCCTCCGAAGTCAAAGAGGCGGAAATCAGCCTCGAAAAATCCCGTCTCCGCAAGAAGATCGCCGACCGAGCCAGCCGAAAGTAACTCTACTTCAGCACTTCTCAGACAAACCAAGATCGCCTCGGCTGGCGAATGGCTGAAGAAGCTGGGCTGACGAATGGTGGCCGTTCGTCGGATCACCTCGATGCCGATAGCTCTCTCCTAAGACGGCCGACGAACGGTGGGCGACTCCGCGGCCGGTGCATGGCCATCAGCGAGAAAGAGTACGAGAGCATTCGCCGCTCGCTCCGCGCCTTCCGCTTGGCACCCCTCCCACGCCGCCCGAACCGGAATCGCCTTCTGGAATTCCTACAGCCACGATCTATGATCGTGGTGCTTTGGTCAGTTCCAGCTTTCCGGCTTCGGCGGCTGGCGGGGACCCCGCCGCTCGCGGCAAGGTCGCTCGTCTCCGCATGCCCTCTTTTTGAAACTGGAAAGGTGATGGAGTCGCTTATAGACCCCACCCCCTTTCAACCGCTTCGCTAAATGTCTGTCTCCTTTGTCTCCTTATGGTGTGTCCGCCGCGGTTCATGGACTTGGACTCGGAAATAGTCCCCGATGCGCAAGCCCCCCGACTCGGCACACCCAGGACGGTCCTCCGGCTCACCGCCTCCTTCTTGCGGATCGGCGGGCCGATTGAGTAGTCTTAGCCGATGCACACGGAACTGATTGTCACGGCCGGGGAAACACCCAAACGCCTGGACGTGTTTCTGACCCACCGGCAGCCGGACCTGTCCCGATCGGCCATCCAGCGGTTCATTGAAAAGCAACGCATCCTGGTGAACGGCCTCCCGGTCAAACCGAGCCTGAAGATCAAGCCCGGCGACCGGATCACCATGGACACGCCCAAGGCCGAGCCGCTGACGCTGCATGGCGAGCCGATCCCCCTGGATATCCTGTATGAAGACGAGGTCCTGGTCGTCTTGAACAAACCGGTCGGGCTGGTGGTGCATCCGGCTCCAGGTCACTGGTCGGGCACCCTGGTCAACGCGCTGCTCCATCATTTTGAGCGGCCGGGCGGATCGCTCTCGACCATCGGCGGCAAGGAGCGGCCGGGGCTCGTGCACCGGCTGGACAAGGAGACCTCCGGCGTGATGGTGGTGGCCAAGACCGACCAGGCGCATCGGTCGCTGGCCGGGCAGTTCAAGCACCACAGCATCACGCGGGCCTACGAAGCCCTGGCCTGGGGCGCGATCAAGAAGTCCGAAGGGATCATCGAGCTGGCGATCGGGCGGGATACGAAAGAGCGGAAGAAGTTTTCCGCCCGCACCAGCAACCCGAAAGCCTCCGCCACCGGCTACAAGGTGTTGTCCCGGCTTGGCAAGCTGGCGACCCGCGTGGAGTTGCGTCCGCGCACCGGCCGCACCCATCAGATCCGTGTGCACCTGACCTCGCTCGGGCATCCGCTGCTGGGCGACCCCACCTATGGCGGCAGCAAGGTGAAGGCCCTGGAAGGCGTCATGATCATTCGTGTGATGCTCCATGCGCGAACGCTGGGATTTACGCATCCCCTCAGCGGCGAGTACCGGGAATTCTCGGCTTCGGCGCCCGCGGATTTTGAAGGGGTCTTCGAGGCGCTCCGGGCCGTGTCTTCCCGCAAATAGGCAGCCGAACGAGTCGCTTGACACCTAGGTCCCGGCGCGGTATGTCTCAGCCACTCGAAAGGCTTCATCATGACCACCGGCGAGGTGCTTGAAATTTTCGGCAGTCTGGTTTCGGCATTGAAAACCTATTGCGCTAAACTGCCGACGGTGGTGCACCTGTCGATGATCCCCGGCGGGGTCAAGCCGACCCCGGAGGCGATCGAGGCCTACGAACAGACCGTCTATCGCTTCCGGACGCAGAGCGCGCCGACGCCGTTTCGCAAACTGACGGATCTGTGCATCGAGTCGTTGGAGGCGTTCGAAGCGGGCAAGGTGCTGGCCGCGGTGCAACCGCTGCTCGCCCTCTTGGATCATCTGGAGCGGATGCAGCGGGACAAGGAGATCCAGGTCACGGTGTCCGAGGAGAAACGCTTCGGCGACTATCGCCAAGCTCTCTACAAGATCATGCCGGGCAATCAACCAGAATTGGACGGTGCGGGCAAGGGGCTCTTGTGACGCAGGCGAGAAGAAACGATGAATGATGAATGCAGAACGATGAACGGTCGGATTTTCCGTTCATCACTTATCATTCAGCATTCATCATTGGGTTTCAGTGGCCCATTTTCGGGCCGGCTGCATTGGCCCCCCGCGACACGAGCGTGACCCGGACCAATCGCTTGCAGTGGGGACAGGTGGTGCGCACGGTATGTTCATCCAGATGCTCGATCTGGCCTTCCTGGACCCACATGAGCAGGCTGCACCGAGGACAAGTTTTGACGAGTTGAGCCATCATCACCCTCAACGACAGTGAACGCGAATGGCCCTACTGTAATACAAGGGAGCCCTCCGGCTCAAGCCCATGGTGACCTTCTCGGAACGAAAAGACCTCGATCCGGCGCAACTGGCGCGGCTCTATGCCCAGGCGCCCTGGGCGGCCGGGCGGACGGCGGACGACGCGCGGGACATGCTGGCGCATTCGGACCTGGTCCTCTCAGCCTGGGACGGCTCGACGCTCGTCGGCTTCGGCCGTATCCTCACCGACTATGTCTACCGCGCGTCGATCTGGGACGTGATCGTGGACAAGGACTACCAGGGTCAGGACATCGGCACCCAGATCATGCAGCGCATTCTGCAGCATCCAGCCCTGAAGCGCGTGGAGTTGTTCTGGCTCTGCACCCGCGACAAGCAAGCCTTCTACGAAAAGCTGGGCTTCAGCGCCAAGGAACAGACCGGCATGGTCTGGTCCCGGTCCCGCCAGGCCAGCCAGGAATAACCGGCTTCGCACTTCGCATCAGCCAGCGGGTATGTTCTCCGGCGGCAGCAATTGCTGTTCCTGCAAGTGTTTGGCGATCGCCGGCAGCGCGCGCCAAAAGACGAGGGCAGCGATCAGCGTCAGGGCTCCGCCCGCCGCCACCGTGGCCTGGGCGCTGAAATAGCTGGCGCTGGAGCCGGCCAGCAGGCTGCCGAAGATCGTGCAGCCCAACGATGCCGTTGTATACAGGCTGACCACCCGTCCGCGCATGCCCTCAGGCGCCAGACTTTGCAGCACCGTATTGGTTCCCGCCAGGCTGCTGACCATGCTGAATCCGACGATGACCAGGATCAGCATGGAGAGCCACAGGGTCTGGCTCAGGGCCAGGGCCAGCAGGCCGGTTCCGAACAGGGTCACGGCCTTGGCGATGGAGGTCTTGAGCCCCAGCAAGGTACTGCGTCTGGCCAGCCGGAGCGCCGCGGCCAGGGCGCCGACCCCCGTCGCGGCCATCAGCAGTCCGAGTCCGTTCGGCCCGCTGCCGAGCACATCCGCGGCAAAGACCGGCAAGAGCGTGGTATAGGGCATGGCGGCGATGCTCAGCACCAGGGCGAGGAGCAGCAAGGCGCGGGCATGCGGCGTCCGCCAGGCATAACGCAAGGCTTCGTGGAGTAATCCGAGCGACCCGGCGGTGGTGCCCGGCTGCGGTGGAGGCAGGCGCATCGCCGCCATGCAGCCGAGGATCACAAGGAAGCTGGCCGTATTGATCAGGAAGCAGATGCCTTCGCCGACCTGGCTGACCAGGAGCCCGGCGATCGAGGGGCCGATGACCCGCGCCGAATTGAACATGGACGAGTTCAAGCCGATGGCCGAAGGCATGTCGGGGCGCGGGATCAGGTCGGTCATAAAGGTCTGCCGCACCGGCGTTTCCAGCGCATAGACCAGCCCCTGGAGAAACGCCAGCACCATGATCCAGCCGACCGTGACGGTTCCGCTGAGCGTGAGCGCCGCCAGGATGCCGGCCAGGACCATGAGCAGCGTCTGGGCAAGGACCATCAGGCGGTAGCGGGGCCAGCGGTCTGCCGCGAGTCCAGCGAACAGGCCAAGGCACAAGATCGGCGCTCGGTTCAGGAATTCCACGAGTCCCAGCAGAAAGGGGGAATGGGTCAGCCGCCAGACCAGCCAGGCCTGGGCCAGGCTTTGCATCCAGGTGCCGCAGACGGAGATGCCGTGTCCGGCCAGAAACAGGGCGAAGTTGCGATGGGAGAGGGCCCGCCAGGGCGAGCTGTAGGAATGGAGTTGACTCACAGGCACCGCACCGGTTGCGTCGCTCCTCGTAGCAGGATGTTGAAAGAGCCCCCGTTCTCTTATCGGAAACCCAGCGTGAAAAGCAACGAGCGCCGGAGTTCATGGATTCGAAGCAGCCCTTGCGGTATGCATGCGGTATGCTGAGGTTGCGTGGAGGAATGCGATGATCGAGATCCAACCGATGCGCGATCCGAAGACCGGCGAAGAGGTCCTGGCCTCTTCCCTCACCGGCTAGGCGATTGAGGAGCAACCGTTCCTGAACAAGGGTCTGGCCTTTACGTTCGCGGAACGGCGTGAGCTGGGACTGCAAGGGCTGCTGCCGCCCCATGAAGAAACGCTGGAGGTCCAACTGGAGCGGGCCAGCCAGGCCTACCGACAAAAGGTCACGGATCTGGAGCGGCACATCTTTCTGCGGGCCCCGCAGGACGAGAACGAAACGCTCTTTTATGCCCTGCTGCTGGAGCACGTGGCCGAGATGATGCCGATCGTGTACACCCCGGTCGTCGGCGCCGCCTGCCAGCAGTTCAGCCACATTTACCGGCGGCCCCGCGGCCTGTTTATTTCGGTTCCCGAACAGACGGACATCGAGCGCATTCTCGACAACCGGCCCTACCGGGGCGTGGACGTGATCGTGGTGACTGACGGGGAACGGATTCTCGGCCTGG
>SYGV01000029.1 GCA_005799365.1 Nitrospiraceae bacterium | reverse complement strand
GAAGACGTTTCAGGGCGAGGGGACGGTGACGGGGCTGCGCGCGGGCTTCGTCATAGCGGTCCAGGGCCATTATCGGGTGGACTACAACGGACGTTACCTGGTGACCGAGGTGCGGCATGAGGGGGCGCAGGCCGGGACGTTGCTGGCCGGGCTGGAGGCAGGGGGTGGCGCGGCTGGGACTGTGCGGGAGGACTTCTACCGGAGCGAATGTGCTGCGATTCCAGCAGACGTCCAGTTTCGCCCCGAACGGCTGACGCCCAAGCCGCTGATCCCCGGGGCCATGACAGCCTTTGTGGATGCGGAAGGCAGCGGCCAGTATGCTGAGCTGGATGACCAGGGTCGGTACAAGGTGCAGCTGCCGTTCGACAGGACGGACAAGCAGGCGGCGAAGGCCTCTGCCTGGGTTCGGAAGGGGACGCCCTATATGGGCTCAGGCCATGGCATGCATTTCCCCTTGCACAAAGGCGCGGAGGTGCTCCTGTCGTTCCAGGACGGGGATCTGAACCGGCCGCTGATCACATCGGCGGTGCCGAACTCCGCCAATCTGAGCCCGGTCACGAGCCAGAACCAGACGCAAGTCGCTATCCACACGGCGGGAAGCAACCGCCTGACCTTTGAGGATCAGGCAGGATCGGAGCACATTCACCTACAGACGCCCAAGGACCAGACAACTTTGCGGATGGGTACCGGCCTGTCCTCCACGGTGGGTGCTCAGGTGGCTGGCGCGAGCACGGACGGCTTCACGTTCACCACGGGCGCCAACTGGACCGTCAGTGCGCAGGATGCCAGCACGACGCTGAAGAAGAACACGCTCAAGGTGACCGGCTCGCAGGAAGCAACCATCATCGGCGTGTCCAGTGAGGTGGTAATCGGCAAGGACAGCAAGACGGTAGTCGGCATGGCTGGTGATATATACGTAGGATTGGCGGGGAATATATACTTGGCCCCTCCGCTGTCAGGTCATATGTGCATCGGGGTGTGGGAGGACACGTACATCGGCAGCTATACCAAGATTATCGTCGGCACGGAGAATGTCATGCGGTTCGCCAACGTCACGGAATTCGCCGTCTCCAAAATTCAGACCGCCGCCAGCACGATCAAGAGCATCGGCTCCAAGCTGGAAACCCTGGGGTCGAAGATCCAGGCGGCTGGGGAAAAAATCGTGGCGGCGGCCTCCTCCATCCGGTCGAGCGGGTCATCAGTCGTGGACGAGGGGATCGAGATGGTCGAGCGGGGGATGCGGGTGGCGAACACCGGCGTCGACGTGGAAGAGACGGCCACGGCGGTGGGCTCTTCGGATGTGCAGGTGACCGAGACGGCCACGGGTATCAAGAGCGGCGGCATCGAGATGAGCGATTTTGGCGTGACGATGCTGGGATAGTCGCGGCGCGCTTCCACGCCGATGGGGAGCACTGTTCTGTTGAGCCGGTCCCCGCTGCGCCGGGATGGTGCGTAGCGGCGCGGCAGCGGATATGGGGGATCATGAAAGTCATTAAAGGTCTCGACCAGGGGTTGCTCCTGTACCGGTACGCCAAGGCCGGCCACTTCGCCTTCGCCACCACGGTCATGTATTGCTTCGACTTCAACGATCCGGGCAAGCCCCTCACCGAACAGCAACTCTGGCCGCTCGTCACCAAGGAGCTGGGGAAGGACGCGATCCTGGATGCGGGCATGCCGAAAGTCACAGGCGAAGTCCTGCTCCGCGGCAAATGTTATGCGCCCAAGGGCAAAACCATCCCCGCCGCCACAGTGACGGCGAAAGTCGGCTCCCTTTCGAAAAGTCTGGCCCTGTTCGGCAACCGGACATGGGTGAAGCGGGGCGGCATCCAGGTCCCGTCCGAGCCGGAGCCCTTCGCCGAGATGGACCTGACCTATACGCAGGCCTTCGGCGGCCAGGGCTACGACCAGAATCCGATCGGCAAGGGGTTCCTCGCGGACCCGGATCGGGCGTCGGAGCAGCGACTGCCTCTGCCGAACATCGAGTTGCCGAATAGTTTGATCGGCAGCCCAGCGGATCGGCGCGAGCCGGCCGGCTTTCTCGGCTACGACGTCATGTGGCCCCAGCGGATGAAAAAGACGGGGACCTACGACGAGCGGTGGTTGAAGGAGCGCTGGCCCTACTTCCCGGACGACATGGATTACAGTTTCTTCAACGTGGCGCCCAAGGACCAGTGGCTGACAGGGACGCAGAAATTTTTCAAGGGCGACGAGGGGCTGGAAATCGACGGGATGCATCCGGAGAAGCCGGCGCTCCGGTCGCGCCTCCCCGGGCTCCGCCCGCGCCTCTTCCTCGTACATCAGAAGCAGGACAGGGAGGTCTTCAGCGAGTTCACGCTCGACCTGGATACGGTCTGGTTGTTCCCCTCCAGCGAGACAGGGTTGGTGCTCTACCGCAATAGCGCGCCGGCGGCGGATGACGAGGCCTCGGATGTGACCAAGCTCTTCCTGGTCACGGAGAAGATGACCGACCGGCCCAAGAGCTTTGAGTTCTACAAGGAAGAGTTCCAAAAGCGATTGGACCGAAAGGTGCCGGCCGACATCGCGGCGATCAAGGCCGACGCGGACGCCAAGATGGCGGAGGCCAAGGGCAAGATCGCGCAGGCCAAGGCCGACGTGGCCAAGATGAAGGAACAACTGGCCAAGGGTGAAGTGCCCGACCTCGTCAAGAATGCTCCGCCAGGCGATCCAGCTGCGGCGTTGGATGCGGGTAGCGCGCAACTCGGGGTGGCCGCGGACAAGCTCGCCGGCTTGCAGGACAAGCTTGGCCCGATGGCCTATGTGGACACGGCGCCGATGCGCGAGGCGCAGGCCAAGATGGCCGAGGCGAAGGGCCAGATCGCGGACGCCATGGTCCAGGTGGACGCGGCCAAGGCCCAGGCCAAGCAGCGGGTCATGGATGCGCTGGCCAAGAATCCCGAGGCGGCCAAGAACGTAGACGTCGAACAGCTCTTCAATCCGCCGCCCCCCCCGCCGCGGGACAAGATTCCGACCAAGGACGAGATCCTGGCCCAGGTCGAAGCGGCCAAGCAGCAGGCCATGGCCAAGGCAACCGAGGCCATGCAGCAAGCCGGGCAGGACCCCAAGCTCTTGCTGGACGCCTTGAACGCGCCGGTTCCGACCGGCCCTCCCAGCTTCGACTTTCCCGGCATTCCGGACGACGTCAAGGCCAAGCTGCCGCCGGACCAGCTTCAGAACGTACTGGCGCAGGAGGCCAAGGCCAAGGCCGCGCTGGCCGACGCCAAGGTCCAGTACGAGGCCACCATGGGCAAGGTGGAGCAGCTCCAGGCCAACCCGATTCCTGACTGGGCCAGAGCACAGCTCAAGAAGGCCGGGATTGACGTGGACGACATGGCGCCCCTCACGCGGGAGGAGGTGGTGGCCCGCTACCGGGCGGGGAAGAGCCTGGCGGGAAAGAAATTGGCCGACCTGGACCTCTCCGGCCTGGATCTGCAGGGGGCCGATCTGACCGGCGCGACCCTGTCGAAGACCAATCTCTCCGGGGCCAATCTCTCCGGGGCCAATCTGACGAGGGCCATTGCCGGCGAAGCGGACTTCTCCCGCGCCAACTTGAAAGGGGCCAAGCTGCCGAAGGCCCTCCTCATGAAGGCTAAGCTCCCGCAAGCCGACCTGACCGGCGTGGATTTGTCGAAGGGGGTCTGCAGCCAGGCGGATTTTACCGGCGCCAAGATGGCCGGTGGGACCTACGAAGGAACGCTGTTTGAAAAGGCGACGCTCACGGGGGCCGATCTGTCGAAGGCGGCGGCCTCCAAGGGCTACTTCCTCACTGCCGACGTGAGCGGGGCCACCTTCGCCGAGGCGAATCTGGAAAAGGCGGTCTTCATGAAGAGCCACGTGGACAAGGCGGATTTCAGCCAGACACGGGCTAAGGGCGCCATCTTCTGGGAAGTCTCCGGCGAGCAGGTCAAGTTCGGCCGGTCGGACCTCACGAACCTCCGGATCGGCAACTCGACGCTGCCCGGCGCGGACTTCAAGGAGTCCACCATGTCCAAGGCCAGCCTGATGAAGACCGATTTCACCGGCGGGAACTTCCAGGATTGCACGATGCATCGGGCGATGGTGGACAGTTGCCGGCTCGGCCGGGCGAACCTCTATCACATCAAGGCCGTGAGCGCCCAGTTCACCAAGTCCGACCTGAGCGGGGCGAACATGGTGGGCGCCAACCTGTTCAAGGCGTCCCTGCGCAAGGCCAAGCTGGTGAACACCGACCTGCGCGGGGCGAACCTCTATGCAGCCGAGACCCTGCGGGCGGAGGTCAAGGACACGAAACTGAACGATGCGATCCTGACCCTGACGAAGCTCAAACAGCAGCAACGGGAGGGCCGGCCATGACGCGCGACGAGCTGCTGGCCAAGGTCAACAAGCACGAGCGCATCGTCGGGGCCGACCTGACCGGCATGGACCTTTCCCGGGCCGACCTCTCCAAGGGATTTTTCCAGAAGACCAGCCTGAAGCAGGTCAACTTGTCCGGCGCCATGGTCAAGAAGACGGTCTTCCGCGACTGCGACCTGTCCGGGGCCCGATTCGACGGCTGCGACCTGGAGAAAGTCATCTGGGTGAAGCTGAAACTGACTGGGGCCGGTTTCAAGCAGGCGAAGCTCGTCAAGGCGGTCCTGACGGAGGCGGACCTGGCCGGCGCGGACTTTGCCGGAGCCGATCTGACCCAGGCGGTGATGAACAAGGCGAACCTGAAAGGCGCCACGTTCGCCGGGGCCGATCTGACCAAGACCGTGCTGCCGGATGCGGACCTGAGTCAGGCCGATCTCTCCGGGGCGAACCTGCTCAAGACCGTCCTGGTGAAGGCCAAGCTGAACAGGGCCACGCTGGCCCAGTGCAACCTGGACGGGACGGTGTTCTACAAGGCCGACCTGAGCGGGGCGGCGCTGGCCGGGGCCAAGATCCACAAGGTGTTTCTGCGGGACTGTGTCTTGACGAACCAGGATTTCAAAAACGCCTCCTTCGTCAAGGTGCAGGCGGGCGGGTCGGATTTCAAGGGGTCGGACTTTACCGGCGCCGAGATCACCCAGTCGAATTTCATGCAAGGCGACCTGGCCGGCGTGAAATTCGACCAGGTCAAGGGGCTGGGGGCGGTCTTCATGGAGGCCAAGCTGGCCGGGGCCAGCTTCAAAGGGGCCTTGCTCACGCAATCCTGTTTTGCGGACGCGGACCTGACCAAGGCCGATTTGAGCGGCGCCGATCTGAGCCGCAGCACCCTGACCGGCCTCAAGGCCGTGGAAGCGAAGCTGAACGAGGCCGACGTGACCTACAGCGACTTGTCCCATGCGGACCTGACCAAAGCGAATTTCACCGGCGCGAAGCTGTTCCGGACGAAGCTGCACAAGGTCACAGAGGACCAGACGATCTGGGATGCGACCGGCAAGGCAGCAGCTCTGGGAGAGGACGCGGAGCTGTCGCTGGCGGAGGCCTGGCGGCCGCCGTACTGACGCGCGACGGGAAACGCTTTCCAGAGACGAGAGACGAACGATGCAACGGAGGGGGGATCATGAAGACGAATCTGGCGAAGAAACCCAAGTTCGGTGAAGCCTATATGGAGCTCGGCCTGGTCGAGAAGGCCGAGGGGAGCCTGTGGCTCGTGCGGACGGACGGAGGGTTGGTGGAGGCCACACGGGCCACCGGCTGCCTGCTGGAGCCGGCCCCGTCCGACCTCGTCCTGCTGTCCTACGGGTCGAAGGGGTGGGCCTATATCCTGTCCGTGCTGGAGCGGCGGGGCGACCAAGCCGGGACCCTCTCCTACGAGGGGTCCCTCACCCTGGCGGCGCGGGAGGGCCGGCTGCATCTGACGTCGGCGGAAGGGCTGTCGCTCTCTTCCGACCAGGACTTGACCGTGGCGGTCGAGCGCTTGGCCGTCGCCGCGCAAGAAGGGGAGGCGCGGGTCGGCATGTTCGCGACGATCGGCCGCTATCTGCAGACGCAGGCCGAACAGATCAGCGTCGTGGCCGAGGCCTGGGATGCGGTCATCGACCGGATGACGCAGAAGCTGAAGGTCAACACCCGCTACGTGTCGGAGGCGGAGGAGGTGCAGGCAGCCAGCCTGCGGCAGCTCGTGGACGGGACCATGACGATTCATGCGAAGAACACCAACCTGATCGCCGAAGAGCATGTGAAGGTGGACGCGGAGCAGATCCATCTCGGATGAGAGCAAATAGCCTATGGCGTACGGCTTGAAAAAATGAAAAGAGTCCCAGAGACTCTCCTGCCATTAGCAATAGGCCATAAGCTCCTAGGAGGTTGAAAGATGTTTGTCTCGACGATGGAAGGCGGCATGAACATGGGCATGCCGGACGTCTGCAAGACGCCGGTCGGGCCGGTCATCGTGCCGATTCCCTATCCCAACATCTCCACCGGCGTGATGGCGAATCCCGGGACTTGCGCGATGACGGTCCTGACCTCCGCCATGCCCTCGGTGACGCAGATCACGGAAGTCATGCTGAGTCAGGGTGACGACGCCGGCGTGTTGATGGGCCTAGTGTCCGAGATGGTCATGGGGCCGACGGAGCACCTGCTGGGCGCCCCGACCGTCCTGTTCGAAGGCACGCCAGTCCAGCATCTCACGACGATGACCGGCCACAACGGCATGGCGATGAACTGTCCCGGCGTGACCCTGGCGCCCAGTCAGGTGACGGTGTTGGCGCTCGGCTGACCGAGTCGCGGGTCGGGGTGTTGCGGTCGGAGGCCGGAGTCTCTCTGAAGGACGCGGGAGCGGACATTGACGACACCGGTGTGCACATCCAGAAGGCGGGCGTCGCCCTTGCGCCCGCGCATTTGAATCAAAGCGGTATCATTGTGCTCGCGTAGAACGACAGAGGAGGGGAGGCAAGGATACATGAAAACCGTCTGGGTCACCGCATTGGCGAAAGACGAGGCCCGAGTCCAGCAGGTCATGGGACAGCTCAAGACCTACGGGCTTTCTCCCAACGGCCATTTCTGGATCGACAATCTGGAGAAGATGGCCTGGATGGGCGCGCGTGATGAAATGAAGAACAGCAAGGCGGCTCTGTGGCTGGTGTTGGCGTCGGAGCAGGAGCTGGTCAAGCCCTCGGTCCGCTACGGACTCTCGCTGATGGCCCTCTCCATCTATGCAGCCAACGGGACCGGGTTTCCGGTGGTGCTCCTGTCCGGCGGGAAGGAAACCGTGGCGCCGACAACCTTGCCGACGCCGCTGCGCGGCGCGACGGTTTTGTTGGACGCGACTCCGGCCTGGCAGGCCAAACTGGTGGCCCAGGTGAACAAGCCTCAGGCGCAGGTGAACCAGGACTGTCGGCTGGATGTCTACGGCGACCCGAACCTGGGACAGTGGTTTGAGGTGGGGCCGTCGCAGGGCGCCTGGACCGGAGCTCTGTTCGGCGTGGCCGGCGCGGAGATCACCTTCCATGCGGTGGGGGCCAAGGGGAAGCTGCCGGAACGGACCGTGCTCGAGTACGAACAAAAAGGTTTTGAAATGGTCCTGGGAGACAGGACGTTCACCGCCTGGGCGGTCAAGAACGTCGTGGATGCAAGCCAGTCCTACTTTATCCGTGTGAAGGGCCAGCCGGAATCCATTCTGTTCAGCCAGTATGCAGAAGGCCAGGAGGCCGACGTCTTTGCCCTGCAATTGCAATAATGCGGGCCATTTGAAATAATGGGCCGCATGCGCCGACCCTTCAGCCTGTTGCTCGCGTGCCTTCTCGTCTCCGTTCTTCCCGCTTGCTCCACCATGAACGCGTGGTTCGGCGGGAACTCCGAAGAAGATGCCCGCAAGCTGATGCAGTGGACCTACGGGGCCAACGCGATTACCGTCGAGATCAAGCCGGATCCCAACCTGAACCTGTTCGGAAGCCAGCCGCATACGCTGGCCTTGGGGGTCTATCAGACCGCCGACCCGAACACCTTCATTGCCCTGCTGAACGATCCGGCCGCCATCGGCAAGCTCTTTGCCACCGGCTATGCGAGTGCCGGGACCCTGGGCTTCACCCGGTACATCATCGAGCCGGGCAAACCGAAAACGATCACGGTGGATCGGGCGCAGAACGCGAAGTATGTCGGCATCGTCGCCGGCTATTTCAAGATGGATCCCCAGAACACGGCCCGCCTGTTCCAGATCCCGGTTGTGGTCAAGACCAGCGGGTGGATCATCCACACCCGTGTCGCCGGCCCCGGCAACGTGGTGATCAATCTGTTGCTCGGCACCGAGCAACTGGTCAACACGCTCCGGATCCGCCAGCCTGAGGAAGGCAAGCCCAAGGAAGGCGAATCGGAGGTCGAGACGGGCCAGGTCAATCTTCTCACGCCGGCCGAGGGCAGCAAGTAACGATCCCCGATCTCCCCTGTTCATTGCTTCCCGCGCATGAGCGCTCTCCTGTCCCGTGGCTTTCGGTACACCTTGTCCACAGGCTGATTAGTCAATTGTCAACTCCCCAAGATATTGATAGATAAACAAGAACTGAACCCCATATATGGTAATTCAGCTTGACTTCAAGGGGGTGATTTGCTATAGCTCAGCACCTGGTGAGCCTGTGGCTGAGCCGGGAAGGCCATAGTGACGGGAGCCGTGTTTGGGGGGAGGTCGGTGCTCCAATTCGGGTCGGCCGGACCAGTCCCTCTGCCGAAGTCGCACCCCGGTCGGCATTGCGCCATCGCCGCTTCTCTCCGTTTCCGTCCTTGGTCTGAATACCCGCTCGCGCCGGCGTCCTTGAAGCGCGGACGCAGTAAGGGTTAACGCGTGGAAAGTAAGAAGCCGATTTTCTGGCACCAAGGCCTGTTTCTCCAGCCTCAGCACTTTCAACTTTCCGACCTCTATGCGGGATTTCTTCAGCGGCCCCTGTCCGACCTGGGACTGCCGCACTTCTGGGGGGTCGGGGCCCTGGACCTGTCCGGCGCCGCCATCGGGAACCGGTCGGTCGAGATCGCCGCTGCGCGGCTGCTGTTCCGCGATGGGACTTACGTGGAATATCCCGGCAACGCCCTCATCAAGCTCCGCTCGTTCAAGACGGACTGGGTCGAGGGGGACAAACCCTTTACCGTCTACCTGGGCGTGAAGAAGCTCAGCCAGACCGAACCGAACGTGTCAGTGGTGAAATCCTACGACGACCTGTCCGGGGTGACGACCCGCTTTGCGACAACGGCGGATCCGGAGGAAGTGCGGGATCTCTATCAGGGCGGGGCCACCGCCATGGTCCAGACCCTGCACTACGTAGTGAAAGTCTTCTGGGAGACCGAGTTGGCCCGTCTGGACGACTACGAGACGATCCCGGTGGCGCAACTGACGCGGGAGGGGGACACCGTCAAGCTCTCCGGCACGTTCATTCCGCCCTGCGTGGCCGCCTCCGCCTCCGGCGTGCTGATGAACGTCATCAAAGACATCCGCGACGAAATTGCGGGCCGGGGGCGTCAGCTGGAGGAGTACAAGAGTCCGCGCGAGACGCAGAAGGTGGAGTTCGACGCCGGCCACATGATCTATCTGCTGGCGTTGCGCTCGCTGAACCGCTCCGTGCCGCTGCTGGTCCATTACATGGAAACCAAGCAGGTGCATCCCTGGGTGATCTACGGTGCCCTGCGGCAGCTGGTGGGGGAGCTGAGTTCGTTCTCGGAGCGGTTCAACATGTTGGGGGAATCGCAGGGCGGCCCGGCGGCCGACGGCGGAGCCGTGCCGGCCTATGCCCACGAGGACTTGGGCGCGTGCATGACGGCGGTGCGGAATCTGATCGCCCAGTTGCTGAACGAGATCACCATCGGGCCGGAATTCCTGGTGCGACTTGAAAGGCAGGATGACTATTACGTCGCCGATCTGCCCAAGAATTTTTTCGCGCAGCGCAACCGGTTCTATCTGGTGATGCGGGCGGAAAGCGCGCCGGAGGGCATGCTCCAGTCCTTTGAAGCCCAGGCGAAACTGGGCGCGCGCGATCAGGTGCCGGTGCTGATCAGCCGGGCCCTGCCGGGCGTCGAACTCATTCAGATGCCGGTGGTGCCACAAGGGTTGCCGCGCCGCGCCAACTCGCTCTACTTCCGGATCGAGCAGCTCAGCGAGCAATGGGATTTCGTGGAGCGTAGCGGCGCCATCGCCCTCTATTGGGGCGAGGCCCCGGCCGACTTGCGGGTCGAACTCGTAGCATTGCGGAGATAGGCATGCGGCTGGTTGACTGCTACACCGCGATCTTCGCCTTTGCCAAGCAGTATCTTCAGCAGCCCACCCGGGACTATCCGGCATTCCGCGCGCGCATCGTCCAGTTGATCGACGAGGCCGGCTCCCTGGGCCGGAAATACGGCTTTTCAAACGACGCGTGCGACGCGGCCCTGTTCGCCGTGGCGGCCTGGCTGGATGAGGCGGTGTTGAGCTCCGCCTGGAGCGAGGTCGGGCGCTGGCAGAAGGAGCCGCTGCAGGCGATCTATTTCAGGACGACCCGCGCGGGCCTGGAATTCTTTACGCGCCTCGATGCGTTGCCGCCGCAGCAACGGGAGATCCGGGAGGTCTATGTCCTCTGCCTGCTCCTGGGCTTCAAGGGACGGTATGTCTACCAGACCGACCGCGGCATGCGGATCGCCGCCCAGCAGAAGCAGTTGGCGCTGCTGATGAACGATCCGGCGCTGCTCAGGCTGGAGGAGGGAGGCCAGTTGTTCCCGAGCGCCTATCCGGGCGCGCGCGCGGAGGGCGTGTCCAAGGGCGTCGGCAAGCGGTGGTCCGCGCTGACGATCAATCTGGTGGTGACGCCGGCCCTGGTGGTGCTCGTCCTGTATCTCGTCTATCACGCGGTCTTGAGCCGTATGGTGCAGGACTTTTCCGTCCTCTTGAAATAGGAAGCGCGTCGTGACGATTGGCCTGACAGGTTGCGCCGCCGGGGCGCGGGACGCACAATTCCGGGCATGAACAAACTCCTCACAGTCATCCTCTACGTCCTCGCGTTGATTCTGCTGGCCCTCGTGTGCTGGGGGGCGACGCTCTACTTCGGCTGGTCCCCTCCGTCCGCCTTTGTCCTCTTCTTCGGCGCCCTGGCTGTTCTGTGGATGGCCCGTTTTCTCAAGCGGCGCGTCATCGCCTATCGGGCCAAGCGGCAGATCGCGCAATCCATGGCCCAGAGCGAAGTCCTGCCGCAGGCTCCCAGCCAGGCGATGACGTTGCGGGAGCAGTGGGAGGAGGCCGTCGCGACGCTCCGGCAATCCAATCTGCGCCGATTGGGAGACCCGCTCTACGTTCTGCCCTGGTATTTGGTGCTCGGCGCGCCCGACTCGGGCAAGTCCGCCGTCCTGAGCCAGGCCCGGTCCGTCTCCCCGCTCAAAGACATCGCCGGAACCGGCGAGACATTCGGATCCAACCGCGGCGAATGGTGGTACCTGAATAGCGGCATCGTGATTGAGGCGGCCGGGAGCTACGCGGTTCCCGCTCAGGAAGGGCGGGATCGTGAGGAGTGGGAGCAGCTGCTGGCCCTCCTGGGCAAGTACCGCAAGAAGGAACCCCTGAACGGCCTCATCGTGACGCTGCCGGCCGACCGGCTGCTCACGGCCGGGGTGGAGGTGCTGGCTGAGGAAGGCCGCTTCATCAGAAAGCGCATCGACCAGTTGATGCGGCTGCTCGACGTGAAATTTCCCGTCTACGTCGTTGTCACCAAGTGTGATGCGCTGTACGGCTTGAGCGAGTGGAGCCGGCACCTACCCGACAAGGCGCTGGAACAGGCCATGGGGTATCTCGACGGGAACGAGGCCGCCGACGGGAAGGCGTTTCTGGAGAAGGCCTTCCCGCATATCGCCGAGCGGCTGAAAGACCTGCGGCTGGTGGTGGCCCATCGCCTCGGTGGGATGGATGTGCGGCTGTTGCTCTTTCCGCAGGAGTTCGAGCGGTTGCGGCCGGGGCTGGACGCTTTCTGTGACGGCGGGTTCGCGAGCGACCCCTACCTCGACTTGCCGCTGCTCCGCGGGCTGTTCTTCTGCAGCAGCCGGCAGCAGGAGGCGGGCGCGTCCCTCGTGCTCAGGGACCTGGGGCTGACCGCTCAGCCCGGCCCTGAGGCCGGCGCCTCGCGTGGGTTGTTCCTGCGCGACTTTTTCCGCGTCACGTTGCCGGAGGACCGGGGTTACTTCAAGCCCCTAGGCTACGTGCCGCGGTGGGAGCGCACGGTGCGGAACGTGGGCCTGACGACATGGCTGGCAGTCGGACTGGTGGCCGTCGTCGGGCTGACCATTTCTTTCGCCTACAGCTTCGGCACGATGAGCCATCTGCGCAACGGATATCCGGGCAAGCAGGCGCAGTTGACCGGGAAGCTGAAAGACGACTTGCCGGCCATGGGGCAGTACGTTCCACTGCTCCTGCAGATGGAACAGCGGAACCGGGCCTGGTTCGTGCAACTGGTGCCGTTCAACGGACAGATCGTCAGAATAGAGGACAAACTGCAGCAGGCCTATGCCGACGATTTCCGCAAGCTCCTCCTCGCAGATGTCGACACCAGGCTCGCCAAGTGGCTCGAAGTGCTGGCTATCCAGGATCCGCAGAATGTCCGCCCGCTGTTGTTGCAGCTGATCGTCCGGCGCATCAATTTGATCAAGGCCCGTCAGGCGGGCGAAGGGATGGACAAGCTGGAGACGATGCCCAATCCGTTCACCGAGGGGCTGACCTTGGCCAGAGCGATCGATCCGAATGCGGAGGGGTCCCCCGAAGCGATGCAACGGTTCGGCTACCTCTACGCCGCCTATGTGGCCTGGGAGGGGCATCCGGAACAACTCCGGTTCGAGCTGGATACGCTGCGGGGCTGGCTGAATCAGTACACGCTGAACGTCAGCGGGCTGGGTTGGCTGCGGGGCTGGGCCAACCAGCGGACCGGCCTGGCGCCGGTCACGCTGAAAGACTTCTGGTACGGGAGCCGGCCGGTGGCGGAGCAGGTGGCCGTGGAGCCGGCGTTCACGAAACCGGGCAAGGCGGCCATCGACCGGTTTGTCGTGGAATTGGAAGGCGCCGTGGCCGACCCGGCGGACCTAGCCGAGGCGAAGGCGGTGCTGGAGACCTGGTATCTGAGCGAGAAGATCAAGGCCTGGTATGTCTTCCTCCGCAACTTCGACCTGGGCAAGAATATGCTGGCCGGCGAGCTCGAGTGGAAGGTCTTCATGGAGAAGATCACCGGCGATCACAGTCCCTACTATGCGTTGCTCACCAGGCTGGAGCAGGAGTTCGGCGACTCCCGCAACGAACAGCAACTGCCCGATTGGGTCCGACTGGCCCGCCGCCTCGATGCCATTCGCCCCGACACCACCAAGCCCGGGATGGTGGAAAAAGCCGGGGTGGTGACCGGGGTTATCAACCGGACCGGCGGAGAGATGATCCGCCAAGCCCTGTCCGGCGGGCCGGGGAAGGGGAAGGCGCTGTTCGAGAACCAGCTGAACGCGGCCAAGATGTTCCGGACCTATCAAGCGGAATTGGAGGGCATCTGGAAGGAGGCGGTGTTGGGCCAGGGCCGCGCCTACAAGATTGCCTCGGATTTCCACTCCTTCTCCTTGGACCCTACGGTCAAGGTCTCGCCCCTCCATGCCGCCCACGACGCCCTGGCGACCGTCAAGCAACTGCTGGGGGCGCGGGACGATTTCGAAAACCGCACCGTCTGGGAGCTGATCGAGGGGCCGCTCCGCTTCTCCGCGGAGTTCGTGGAGGAAGAGGCGGCCTGCACGCTGCAGAAAGAATGGGAAGCAAAGGTGCTCTACCCGACGCAGGGCGCGGCCAGCACGAGCGACCTGCACGATGTGTTGTACGGGCAGAAGGGCGCGGTCTGGGCCTTTGCGGACGGGTCCGCCAAGCCCTTCATTCTGCGCGATGCGCGGGCCTATCATTTCATTGAGACGCTGGGCCTCCGGGTGCCCTTCACCGACCTGTTCCTGCCCTTCATGAACGAGGCCTTGAACCGGGTGGTGGAGCAGAAAGTCGAGACCAAGGCGGTGGAGATCGAGCAGAAACAGCTCAAGATCGAGTCCCAGAAAAAAATGGCCGGCGCCGAGGCGGCGCTAGGCGATCTCAAGGGGTCGATGGAGCAATTGAAACAGGCCGTCACCGACGTGACGATCAAGGGGCTGCCGACCGGCGTCAGTCCGGACGCGAAGGCGGCGCCCTATGCGACCGTGCTCACGATCGAATGTGCGGGCGGCGCCCGCGCCATCCCCAATTACAACTTCCCCGTCTCCGATACGTTCAAGTGGTCGCCGATGACCTGCGGAGACGTGACGATCCAGATCAAGCTGGAGGACTTTACGCTCGTGAAACGGTATCCGGGCGGCAGGGGATTCGCGCGGTTTCTCCAGGATTTCTATGACGGGGAGCGCAGCTTCGCGCCGGTCGAGTTCCCGCAGCAGCAGCAGCGACTGGAGCTGCTGGGGATCACGACCATTCGGGTGCGTTACGAGATCACCGGGCAGGAGGCGATCCTGGCCCAGGCCAAGAAGCTCGATCAACTCGAGCAGGAGGAAAAACGCCGGCAGGAGGCGAAGCGGGCCCTGCAAGCCCAGCAGGACAAGCTGGAGGAGCAGAATCTGGAGGAAGTGACCAGGGCCGCGGTCAACGGGCAGCTCACCAGCGCGACCATCACCGCCATGATCAAGGACCTGGACCAGTCGCTGGCCGACTTGAAGGGGTCGCTGGAGTCGTTGAAGGACCGTGTCACCCAGGTCACGATCAGCGGACTGCCCACCAGCGTCAACCCGGACGCCAGGGGCAATCCCTCCGCCACCACCCTGACCGTGCAGTGCGCCGCCGGGATCACTACGATTCCCAATTACAATTTCCCTGTCATCGGCAGTTTCCAATGGTCGCCCAATACCTGCGGTGACACGACCTTGCTGGTGGTCCTCGACGGCCTCACGCTGACCAGGAAATATCCCGGGCCCGAGGGGTTCGCGCGGTTCCTGCAAGACTTCTATTCCGGCGACCACCTGTTCACGCCGACCGATTTCCCACAGCAGAAGCAGCGGCTGGAACTGCTGGGGATGAAAACCCTGCGTGTGCGCTACGAGATCTCCGGCCAGGAAACGATCCTGGAGCAGATCCGGCAGACGGATCGGCTGGCGCAGCAGGAGCGGCGCCGACAACAACTCCGGCTCCTCCTGGAAGGCCAGCAGGACCAGATGCTCGCGCAGGAGGCGAAGGAAAAACAGAAGGAACTCCGCCAGAAGCCCCAGTTCAAAGTCTCCGTGCCGGCCCGGATCGCCGCCTGTTGGGATCAACCGGGCAACGGCTTTCCCAAGGGGGGGATGCATACGGCCGCCGCCTTGCCGGTTGCGCCGCCTGATGCCGCTTCCGCGAGCTGGGCGGTGGCGCCGGCCGCCGCGCCGCTGCCGGACCGGTCCCGGGCCGTGACGGTGGCGATGCTCTCGGTCGCGCCGGAGAACATGTTCGCCGTGCAGGTGGGCGCCTTCTTATCGGAGACCAACGCCGAAACGTTGCGGAAACAGTTGGAAGTGAGAGGCTACCAGACCACGATCCTGATTGAGCAGGACGGAAAGCAGCGGGATTGGTACACCGTCCTCATCGGCTGGGACATGGACCGAGTGCGGGCGTACCAGGCGGCGGAAGACTACAAAGCGTATGAGCAGTTGCCCGCGATTGTGCGCGAACTCGCCGCATCCGGCTAGGGGGAAGCTCGCGCTCGACATGGTCGCCGATCCTTCGCCACCCAAGCAATCCCAGGCGCTGCCGGACGAAAAACTGGTCGCCGAGACCGTCCGCACCCGTTTGCCCTTCCACGCCTCGTTTACGACTCTGACGCCGCTGGCCGGGGATGCCTCGAACCGGCGCTATTTCCGCATCCGGCTCGGCGCCGGTTCGTTTCCCTCTTTGATCCTGATGCAACTGGCCGCGCCGGAAGCCTTTAAGCAATCGGAAGAAGCCGTGAGCGGCGCCGCGCCCCCGGCCGAACTGCCGTTCGTGAACGTGCACCGGCATTTGATCCAGGCCCAAGTGCCGGTTCCTCAGTTGTACCATTACGACAAAGAGGTGGGGCTCTTGTATCTCGAGGATCTGGGCGACGTTACGCTGGCGCAGGCGTGCGAGAACGGGGCCGGCGCCCAGGCGCCAGGGTTCTATCGCTATGCGGTGGACGTGCTGGTGAGCCTGCATCTCAAGGCGACCTTTCCCCCCAGTCCAGACTGCGTGGTGTTCGGACGCGCCTTCGATGTGCCTTTGCTCATGTGGGAGTTCGATCATTTCATCGAGTATGGGATCGAAAAGCGGAACGGGCGGCTTATTCCCGAAGCCGATCGTCAGGCCATCCGCCGCGAGATGCAGAAGGTGGCCGAGCTGTTGGCCGGCTTGCCGCAGGTCTTCACGCACCGGGACTACCACAGCCGGAACTTGATGGTGCGGGAGGGGCGTCTCCGGGTGATCGATTTCCAGGACGCGCTCATGGGGCCGGCCACCTACGATCTGGCGTCGCTGTTGCGCGACTCGTATGTGGCCTTGGACGAGGAGCTGATCGCCGAGCTAGTGATCCGTTATCTGGAGGGGCGGGCCAAGGCCGGCGCCCCGTTGGACCGGCTGACCTTCATGCGCCTGTTCGACCTGACCAGCATCCAGCGCAACCTCAAAGCCGCCGGCCGTTTCGTCTACATCGACCAGGTGAAGGGCAATCCGAAGTTCCTTGCCGACATCCCCCGCACGCTCGGCTACGTGCGCCGCAATCTGGCCCAGTATACGGAAACGGCGGCGCTCCGCAAGAAGCTGGCGTTGTATGTCCCTGAACTGCAGTGATGGATATCAGTAGGCACAAGGCAGCGAGCAGAAGGCAGGAGTCCATGCGGCTGCTTTCTGCATCTTGCCTGCTGCCTGCTGCGATTCTATGAAAGCGATGATCCTCGCGGCCGGGCTCGGGACGCGCCTGCGGCCGCTGACCGAGACCCTGCCCAAGCCGCTCCTGCCGGTCGCCGGCACGCCGTTGATCGTCTGGAACTTACTGCTGTTGCGCCGGTACGGCGTGACGGAGGTGCTCATCAATCTCCACCACCTGGGGCCCATGATCGAGCAGGCTCTGGGCGACGGGGCCAGCTACGGTCTCAGCCTGACTTATTCGCGCGAGCCGGTCATCCTGGGCACGGGCGGCGGCATCAAACAGGCGGAGCCCTTCTTCGCAGGCAGCCCCTTCCTGGTGTTGAACGGGGATACGCTGTCGGAGTTGGACCTGGGCGCGCTGATGCAGGCCCATCGCGACGGAGACGCCTTGGCGACCATGGTGCTGCGAGAAGACCCGGAGGCGGAGCGGTGGGGGCCGGTGGAAGTGGATCAGGCCAAGCAGGTCCTTTCGATCAACGGCCGGGGCCGGGCGGGGAGCGGGCCGACGCGGAGGCTGATGTTTGCGGGCGTGCACGTCATGCATCCCCGCTTGCTGCACGAGGTGCCGGTCGGCCGTGCCTCCTCCATCATCGAGGCCTACATCCGGGCGATCGCCGGGGGCGAGCGCATCCTGGGCTACCGCATGGCCGGCTATTGGTCGGATGTCGGCACGCCGGAGCGGTATGCGCAGGCGCAGAGGGACGCGGAGGCGGGCCGCATCTCGTTGGCGGCTCGGTCCGATCCTGGGGCCGGCTGAGGGGGATCGGGCTCTGGCGTCTTGGATGCGTCCGGCGCGGCCCCGGATGCGGGTCCGTCAGGGGCCCGGCTCCGGCGTGAACTTGCGCAGCCGCAGGGCGTTGCTGACGACGCTGACGGAGGAGAGTCCCATGGCGGCGGCAGCCCAGATGGGGCTCAGCAGGCCCAGGGCGGCGGCGGGAATCAGCAGGACATTGTAGATGAACGCGGCGAACAGGTTCTGTTTGATGTTCCGGGTCGTGGCGCGAGACAGGGCAATGGCCGTGACGATGCCCCGCAGGTCTCCCCGCACGAGGGTGACGTCGGCCGCCGCCATGGCCACGTCCGTGCCGGTTCCGAGCGCGATCCCGACGTCGGCTTGCGCCAGGGCCGGCGCGTCGTTGATCCCGTCGCCGACCATCGCGACCACCTTGCCGGCCGATTGAAGCCGCTGGATCTCGCGGGCCTTTTGGTCTGGCAGGACTTCCGCCAGCACCCGGTTGATGCCGGCCTGGTCGGCGATGGATTGAGCGGTCGCCTGATTGTCTCCGGTCAGCATGATGACTTCCAGACCCATCCGGAGCAAGGCGTCTACGGTCTGCCGGGCATCGGCTTTGAGCGTGTCGGACACGGCGATGAGTCCGAGGACCTGGCCGGCCTCGTTCGTGCGGGCGTCATCGGCCGAGTCGGATGGACGGCCCTGGCGGTGCGCGCCCCTGGCGGCCAGATACATGGGGGTCAATCCCGCGGCGGCCAACTGATCGAAGGCCTTCTCCGCTTCAGCGTCGACGGCAATCCCATCCGTTTCCATCAGGCGTAGATTGCCGAGCGACAGGGCCCGGTGACGGTCCGGCCCGTCCACGGTGGCGCGAACCCCGTGCCCGGGCACGGCGGTGAAGTCCCGGGCTTCTGCCAGGGGCAGTCCCTTGGTGTGCGCATGCCGCACGATGGCCTGTCCGACCGGATGCTCGGAGTCGCGCTCCACCGTCGCCGCCAGGGCAATGATCTGTGCGGGGGGGCAGCCGTCGCTCAGAGGGACCACGGCCGTGACGGACGGCTCTCCCCGTGTCAGCGTTCCCGTCTTGTCCAGCACCACCGTGGTGAGTTGATGCGCCCGCTCCAAGGCGTCGCCGCCGCGCAGCAGGATGCCGAACTCAGCGCCTTTGCCAAGGCCCACCATGATGGAGGTCGGCGTGGCGAGCCCCAACGCGCAGGGACAGGCCACGATCAGGACCGCGACACAGTTGACGAGCGCATGGGCGAGGGCGGGCGGCGGCCCGTTGATGAGCCAGAGCATGAAGGTGATGCCTGCCAGGAGGAGCACCGCCGGCACGAAGAAGGCGGCGATCTGGTCGGCCAGCTTGGCCAGCGGGGGTTTGGCCGCCTGGGCCTCTTCTACGATCCGGATGATCTGGCCCAGCGTCGCGTCCCGGCCGACGTTGACGGCCTCGACCCTCAGGCTGCCGCTCCGGTTGACCGTGGCGCCGATGACATGGTCGCCCGGCTGTTTGTCCACCGGCAGGCTTTCCCCGGTGATCATGGATTCGTCGACGGCCGAGGCTCCCTGGCACACAATCCCGTCCACCGGAATCTTCTCGCCCGGCCGCACGACGACCAGGTCGCCGACCTGCACGTCCTCGATGGCAATGTCGTCTTCGCGTCCGTCTCGGATGATCCGAGCCCGCCTGGGCTGCAGGCCGGCGAGCTTGCGGATGGCTTCCGAGGCGCGGCCTTTGGCCCGCATCTCCAGCAGACGTCCGAACAGGATCAACACGATGATCGTGGCCGAGGTATCGAAGTAGACGTCGGGCGTCAGGCCGTTTGCGGCGAAGAATTCCGGCGCCAGCGTGGCGGCGACGCTATACAGGTAGGCCGCCGAGGTGCCCCCTGCGATCAAGGTATTCATGTTGGTGGACCCGTGCCGCGCCGCTGCAAAGGCCCCCCGGTAGAACTGCCACCCGGCCCAGAACTGTACCGGCGTGGCCAGCAACAGTTGGAGCCAAAAGGACGCGGAGCGGGACAGGGGCAGGCTTAGATGTTCCGACATGCCCAGCAGCATGACCGGCGCGGCCAATGAGGCGGCGATGACGCAGCGACGTTTGAGCGTCCGGTCGACCGCCTGCCTGCGCTGTTTTGCCGGATCGGTCCGCTTGAATGGAACCGCCTGCTCCGGTCCCGCCGCCGGCGGCGGGACCGGCTTGTAGCCGAGGCTGCGGATCGTCTGGTAGAGGCCGGCCGGGCTAACGACGGCCGGCCGGTACTCCACGGTGGCCTGCTCTGTGGCCAGGTTGACCGATGCCCTGGTGACGCCCTGTATGGCGCCGAGCCCCTGTTCGATCTTGGTGACGCAGGACGCGCAGGACATGCCCTCGATGGGAATCGTCAGGGTCCGGGCGTCCGTCTTGGCAGGCTCGCGCTGATTGGCAGAAGCCGATTCCGGCTTGGGGCGCCGCGGCGTCACGGTGACCAGCCGGACCGGTTGGCCGGGAACCATGGGTTGGTGGCCCAGCGCGAGCACCGCCTCCGGATCGGCTTCGAACGTCCGCTGGCAGCCGGGCGCGCAAAAATAATAGGTCGTGCTCTTGTGGACGGCCTTTGCCGGCGCTGTCCGTTCATCCACGGTCATGCCGCAGACGGGATCAATGGCCATCATACACTCCAGTAACCAGCGGTCGGCAATCAGCCGTCAGCTCCGGACCCTCGCACGGCAGGCTATCCTAGCAGATCAGGCAAGGGGGCGGGAGGGGGTAATGAACTCGCTGACAGCTTGGGTGCCGAGAGGCCCTTCTGTTTGATCAGACGCGCCAGGTAGGTGCGCTGCAGCTGCAACCGCTCCGCCGCCTTGGTTTGGCTGCCGTTGGTCTGTCGGAGGGCCCGGAGGATGAGGTCTCGGCTGTGCTGCTCCATGGACTTGTGGTAGGGGAGGTTGTCGTCGTCGGACGGCCGGCCCGCTCCGTCCGATGCTGGCGACCCGTCGGACAAGGAGAGGCCCAGGTCGTGGGGTGGAATCACCTCCTGCTGGCTCAGCACCACGGCCCGCGCCACGGCATTGTCCAGTTCGCGGATGTTGCCCGGCCAGGCGTACCGTGCGATGGCGTCCAGGGCGTCGGCCGAAAGCCGCAGGTGCGGCCGCTTGGCTTCGCGCGCGTGCCGCGCCAGGAAGAAGTCGACCAGCAACGGAATATCCTCGGGCCGGTTCCGCAGCGGGGGCAGGGTGAGCGTGATGACGTTGAGGCGGAAGTAGAGGTCTTCACGGAACGTGCTGGCCCGGACGGCTTGCTTGAGGTCCTTGTTGGTGGCGGCGATCACCCGGATGTTGACGCGGACGAGGCGGGCGCCCCCGACCCGGTGGAATTCGTGGTCCTGCAGAATACGCAACAGCTTGGCCTGGAGGGGGAGGGGCATGTCGCCGATTTCGTCCAGGAAGACCGTGCCCCCGTCGGCCATCTCGATTTTGCCCTTCTGTCGGCGGTCGGCCCCGGTGAAGGCGCCCCGCTCGTGGCCGAGCAATTCGTTTTCCAGCAGGGTCTCGGTCAGGGCCACGCAGTTGATGACAACGAACGGCGTGGCGCGACGCGGGCTCCACTGGCGGATGGAGCGGGCGAAGAGTTCTTTGCCGGTGCCGCTCTCGCCGAGCAGCAGGACGCTGGCGTCCGAGTTGGCGGCCCGCCGGGCAAGTTCCATGACCTCCTTGGTCGCCCCGCTGGCGCCGACGATGCTGGCGTAGCGGCTGTCCACTTCGGTCCTGAGGCAGGCCACCTGCCGCGTGAGCGATTCCCGCTCCAGGACTTTTCGGAGCACGATGGACAAGTGGTCCATTTTGATGGGTTTGGCGAGAAAGTTGTAGGCCCCCTCTTTCATGGCCTCGACGGCTTTCGTGATAGTGCCGTAGGCGGTCATGACGATGACCGGCGCATCGGCGCCGTCATGGCCTTGCTGCCGGATTTGGGAGAGCCGTTTGAGCAGTTCCAGGCCGGAGAGGCGCGGCATTTCCAGATCCAGCAAGATCAGATCCGGCTGGTCCCGCTCGATCCGCTCTAGCCCCTGCAAGCCGTCGGACGCAGTGCAGGTTTCATAGCCCAGCGAGTCCAGACGGTCGCGCAGAATCGTCACGATGTCCGGGTCATCGTCCACGATCAGGATCTTCGGTTTCATGGGACACCCTCCCTGCCCGGTGGGTTGTACCTATTTGCGCGGATATGCGATGGAAGCGGGGGAGATGCGGACACGACGGCACGGTTGACGGACAAGCAGAGGGCTACCATAAGCAGCCTGCTCGAAGCAGCCTGCTCGGAGCCTCCGGACGGACAGATGGTTCGGCGGTTACTCTTGCATCACGTTTATCACCAGCCCGGTCAAAGGTTTCGGGAAGAAGTAGGTGGACTTGTGGGGCATCCGTTCGCCGGCTTGGGCGACGGCGCGCACTTCCGCGACCTTCGTCGGATTGAGCAGCAGCGAGGCGGTGGCCTTGCCCTGGGCGACGAGGTCGAGCGCCTCCTGGTCGTCCTTGGTATAGATCACGGCATGCTGATCGGACTCGTTGGGGCAGAGCCGGTTGATGACCAGGGTTTGCAGGAGCGACACATCGAGCTTGTCCCGTTCCGAGGCGCCGGCTTGCGGCCGGTGGCTCGGCTTGACCGAGAGCAGCAGCAGGGCCGCCTCGCTGCGGAGCGCTAGGCCGAACACCGGCGCGGCCTGGCCGCGGGTCCGGAGCGTGCGCAAAAACTGTTGCCGGGGAATCTTCTCGATGTCGCAGGTCTCCCCAAGCAGCCGCTCGATGTCGGCGAGCGGCTGCACGGGCGTGGTGAGCACCCGATGGGTCGGCAGCACGGTCAGCCCGGGATCTTCCAAGCTGGAAAACAGCATGAGCACGCTGTCGAACGGATGCCGTCCGCCGGCGGCCGGGAGCCCCGCCTCCTGGCGCCGGTGTCGCCGGTAGGCGAGGGCGGTCTCATAACGATGGTGTCCGTCGGCGATGAAGAGCGGCTTGGGCGTGAGTGCGTCGGTCAGCGTTTTCAGGACCGACGGGTCGTTGATGGTCCAGAGCCGCTGCCGGCACCCGGTGTCGTCCTGAAAATCGAACCGTGGGCGATCCGCGTCGATGGACTTGTCGATCAGGGCCAGCACCCCGCCGTCCGGATCGGAAAACAGGGAGAAGATCGGGCTCACGTTGGCGCGGCAGGCCGAGAGCAGTTCCATCCGGTCGGCCTTGGCCGCGGAGCGCGTGTTCTCATGTGGGTAGATGTGCCCGGTGCCGAACTCCGCCAGTTCCACCGTGGAGAGGAAGCCCTTCAGCACCCGCCGCCCTTCCCCGTGACCCGCGCCGGGCGTCTGGTAGTCGATCTGATAGGGATAGATCGCCGGCGCCGGGTCGCGTGTGAGCGCGCCTTCGGCCAGCCAGTCGCGCAACAGGCCCGCCGCGCGGGTATACCGGTTCCGTCCGGGGCCGTCGCCCGGCTCGTCCAGGCCCAGTTCGATGCGGATCACGTTGTTGGGATGGCGCTCGTGCAGGGCGGCCTGGCCGGCCGCGTCGATGATGTCATACGGAGGGGCCACCACCTTGGCGATATCGCCCACGGGTGCCGGATCGTACAGGACGCCACGGAACGGAATCAGATTCGCCACGAATGTGTCACCTTTCGTTCAATGAAAATGTTGGACTTCAAAGCGCAAGAGTTCGATCGGATCGTCCGCCCCCAGGCCGGCCTTGAGCCGCGCCGCCGCCACTTATTTCCGAAACGGAACGGATGCCCTCGATGACGGGCAGGAGCAGGCTTCGTTTCTCGCCCGCCCGCCGATCCCATACCGGGCCTGGTCCATTGCCTCAACGCCGGGAGCCGGCTCGCAGGGGCCGAGGAGGAGTCGTTACGATGACCATGCGAAGCGCGCCACAGCAGAGCGAATGACGGATTACCGGTCGCGGTTGACCATGTAGTCGGCGACGATGACCAGCGCGCGCATGGCCGACGAATCGTTGAACAGGGCCAGGCTCCGGGTGGCTGCCGCGACGTAGGTGCGCGCCCGCTCCATCGCGTAGGCGATGGAGCCATAGTCCTGCATCAGCGTGATGATCCGTTGCAGGTCGGTGTCCGACAGCGTCCGGGTCTCCAGACGATCCTTGATCATCTGCCGGTCCGGCTCCGGGCAATGTTGCAGCAAGTGGAGCAGCGGGAGCGTGATCTTGCCCTCCCGCAGGTCCTGCCCCAGCGTTTTGCCCAAGCGCGCTCCGTTGGCCGTGTAGTCGAGCGTGTCGTCCGCCATTTGAAAGGCGATGCCGATGTACTCGCCGAATCGGAACAGCGCCGTTTGTTGTTCTTCGGAAGCGAGGCCGATGATGGCGCCGATGCGGCAGGACGTGGCGATCAGGCTCGCCGTTTTATGCTCCACGATCCGGATATAATCGCCTTCGGTCATGGCAATGTTGCCGTGATGGTAGAGTTGCAGTACTTCGCCTTCCGCCATCTTGCTGCAGGCTTCCGCCAGCGTTTCGTTGACGGCCTGGTTTTTGAAGGTCACGATCTGCCGCATGGCATGGGAATAGAGATAGTCGCCGACGAGGATGCTGATCTGATTGCTCCAGACTTTGCGGGCGGTCTGCCGGCCGCGGCGCAGGTCGGCGTCGTCCACCACGTCGTCATGCAGGAGCGTGGCGGTATGAATGAATTCGACGAGACTGCCGAGACTCTGCGGATCGGACGAGGTGTTCCCGCACAGCCGGGCGCAGAGCAGCAGCAGGAGGGGGCGGATGCGCTTGCCTCCGCTGCTGAGAATGTGGGCCGAGACGGTGTTGACGAGGGTGACGGACGAATCGAGGTTCTTCCGGATATGATCCTCGACGCCG
>SYGV01000028.1 GCA_005799365.1 Nitrospiraceae bacterium | reverse complement strand
CCCACATCTTGCCGGAATCGCGGATGACCGGCGGCATGGAGGCGTCGATGATGATGTCGCTGGGCACATGCAGGTTGGTGATGCCCTTGTCGGAATTCACCATCGCCATCGGAGGCCGCTTTTTGTAAACCTCTTGGATATTGGCTTCGATGGCCTTGCGCTGGTCGTCCGGCAGAGACTTGATCTTGGCGTAGAGGTCGCCGAGGCCGTTGTCGGGATCGACGCCCAGCTTTTTGAGCGTCTCGCCGTGCTTCTCGAACACGTCCTTGTAATAGACCGTGACGGCATGCCCGAAGATCTTGGGATCCGAGACCTTCATCATGGTGGCTTTCATATGCAGCGAGAACAAGACGCCTTGCTTCTTGGCGTCTTCGATCTGCTCCTCGAGGAACTGGCGCAGCGCCCGCTGGCTCATGAAGGTGGCATCGATGACTTCCCCGGCCTGCAGCGCCACTTTCGGCTTGAGCATGGTGGGCTTGCCGTCCCGGCCGGCGAACTCGATCCGCGCATCGGTCGCCGCGGCCGTCGTCATCGACTTTTCGTTGGATCGGAAATCCCCGCCCTTCATATAGGCGACATGCGTCTTGGAGTCCGGACTCCAGGCGCCCATCTTATGCGGATGCTTCCTGGTATGGGCCTTCACGGAGAGCGGCGCGCGGCGATCGGAGTTGCCTTCGCGCAAGACCGGGTTGACGGCGCTGCCTTTGACTTTGTCGTAACGGGCCTTGATGTCCTTCTCTTTGTCGTCTTTCGGATTTTCCGGGTACTCGGGCAGCTTGTAGCCCTGGCTCTGCAATTCCTTGATGGCCGCTTGCAACTGGGGAAGCGACGCGCTGATGTTGGGCAACTTGATGATATTGGCTTCCGGCGTCTTGGCCAGTTCGCCCAATTCGGACAGGGCGTCCGGCTGCTTTTGATCGGGCGTCAGGTATTCGGGGAACAAGGCGAGCATGCGCCCCGCCAACGAAATGTCCCGCAATTCAACCGACACACCGGCTGCCTTGCTGAAGGCGTTGATGATCGGCAGAAACGAATAGGTCGCCAGCATGGGCGCTTCATCGGTTTTTGTATAAATGATCTTGGATGCCTGTGTCGTCATGGTCGCTCCTTTTTCCCGTATCTTGTCAGTTCAGCGCGTTCAACGCCGAACCAGCCTTGAACCACGCAAGCTGCGGTTCCGTCATGCTGTGGTTCGCCCGGATGGTGAGCGCGTGGCCATCCGCTTTATGGATCGTCACCTCCACCGGCTTGCCCGGAGCCAGATTCGCCAGCCCCGTCACACTGATGCGGTCTTGCTGCTCGATCTTCTCGTAGTCCTTCGGGTCAGAGAAGGTCAACGCCAAGATCCCCTGCTTCTTCAGATTGGTCTCGTGGATGCGCGCAAAGCTCTTAACCAGCACCGCCTTCACGTTCAGGAAGCGGGGCGACATGGCCGCATGTTCGCGGCTGCTCCCCTCCCCGTAGTTCTCGTCGCCCACCACGACGGAGCCGATGCCCTTGGCCTTGTAGCGGCGGGCAATCTGCGCGATGGTCAGGCCCGATTCGCCGGCCAGCACGTCGCTGCCCTTGCCCGGCTCGGCGGAGAAGGCGTTGGCTGCGCCCAGGAACATGTTGTCGCTGATCTTGTCCAGATGGCCGCGGAACTTGAGCCAGGGACCGGCCGGGGAAATATGGTCGGTCGTGGTCTTGCCCTTGGTCTTGAGCAGAAGCGGGAACTTCTCGAAATCCTTCCCGTCCCAGCGGGGGAAGGGCTGGAGCAGTTGCAGCCGCTCGCTGGTCGGCGGAATGTCCACGGTGAGGCCCTCGCCGTTCTCGGCGGGAGGCACCAGGCCCTCTTCGCCCTTGGCAAAACCCTTGGCCGGCAGCTCCTCGCCCTGCGGCGGTTCGAGCTTGAATTCCTTGCCGTCCGCGCCCGTGAGCTTCTGGTTCACCGGATCGAAGGTCAAATCGCCGGTGAAGGCGTAGGCGGTCACGATCTCCGGACTGGCGAGGAACGAGAGGGTTTCGCTGATCCCGTCGTTGCGGCCTGGGAAGTTCCGGTTGAACGAGCTGACGATCGAGTCGGCCTTCCCCTTGACCCCGTCGGCCCGCTTCCACTGGCCGATGCAGGGGCCGCAGGAGTTGGACAGGACCGTGGCGCCCATCTTCTCGAAATCGGCCATGAACCCGTCCCGCTTCATCGTATGGTAGATGCGCTCCGAGCCGGGGCTGACGAGAAACGCGGCCTTGGCCTTGAGCCCGGCCTTCAACCCCTGGCGCGCAATGTGCGCCGACCGGCTGATATCTTCGTAGGAGGAATTGGTGCAGCTCCCGATGAGCGCCGCCTTGACCTCGACCGGGTAGCCCTTTTCTTTGGCTTCGGCCGCCATCTTGGAGATGGGCCGGGCCAGATCCGGCGTGTGCGGCCCGACGACGTGCGGCTCCAGCTTGGAGAGGTCCACTTCGACGACCTGGTCGTAGTACTTTTCCGGCGACTGGAGCACCTCGGGATCGGCCGTCAGCAGGGCCTTGTTCGCTTCGGCCAGCTTGGCGATGTCGTCCCGGTCGGTGATCTTGAGATACGCCACCATCTTCTGGTCGAACTGGAACAGGGAGGTCGTCGCGCCCAATTCGGCGCCCATGTTCGTGATCGTGCCCTTGCCGGTCGCACTGATGGTCTCCGCGCCTGGGCCGAAGTATTCGACGATCTTGTTGGTCCCGCCCTTCACGGTAAGCAGGCCACAGAGGTAGAGGATCACGTCCTTCGGCGAGGCCCAGCCGCTCAGCTTGCCGGTCAACTTCACGCCGATGAGCTTCGGATGCAACACTTCCCAGGGCAGGCCCGCCATCACTTCGCCCGCGTCCGCCCCGCCGACCCCGATGGCCAGCATGCCGAGGCCGCCGCCGTTCGGCGTATGCGAGTCGGTCCCGATGATGAGGCCGCCCGGGAACGCGTAGTTCTCCAGCACAACCTGGTGGATGATGCCAGCGCCCGGCTTCCAAAATCCGATGCCGTACTTCTTTGCCGCGGAGGCCAGGAAGTTATAGACTTCCTTGTTCTCGTCCATGGCACGGAGCAGGTCCTTTTCGGAGCCCATCTCGGCGCGGATCAAATGATCGCAGTGGATCGTGCTGGGTACGGCGGCCTTCTTCTTGTTGGCCTGCATGAACTGGAGCATGGCCATCTGCGCCGTCGCGTCCTGCATGGCCACGCGGTCCGGCCGGAGCGCCAACATGGCTTTGCCCCGTTCCCAAACCTGAGCCTCGAAGTTGTCCGCGTGCGAGACCAATATCTTCTCGGCCAGGGTCAGAGGCCGGCCGAATTTCTTGCGGGCCTTGCCCACAATCCCGGGCATCTTGGCGTACAGATTTTTGACCATCTCGACCGACATAGCGTTCTCCCTCAAAGCGTTATCAGATTTCAGTGATCAGTTTGAAACGAGAACTGACGACTGTCCCTGACAGCTATTTCAACGGCGGAACTTCCCGCGCCTATTTCAGCGGCGGGACCTCCCGCGACTACTTCAATGGCGGCACTTCCCGCCGTTTGGGCGCCGCATAGTTGACCAGGTAATCGAAGAGGCGGATCAACCGGCTGTCCTGGCGCTTCTGGTCCACCCAATGGCCGATCAAGCCGATCGTCCGGGCCAGGATGAAGAACCCGTTCAAACTGTCCACCGGGAAACCGATGTCCACCAGCACGGCGGCCATGGTCCCGTCCACGTTCAGAATCAGATTATCCTTCTTCGCCGCCGTCACCTGCTCCACCTGCAGGGCAAAGTCCAGGTAGGGCGTCTTGATGTTCAGGCTCTTCACGTAGCCGACCAGTTCCTTGACCCGCTTGTCCGGGTTGCGGAGGCTCTTGACCCGATGGCCGATGCCGGGGACCGGCCCGACGTTCTTCTTCATGTAGGCCAGGAACTCGTCCACGGTCATTTTATTGTCCACCGCGTACTTGAACCAGCGCCCCGCGTCGGTGACCGCGCCGCCGAACCGGGGACCGATCATGATCATGCCGGCCGCCACCGCCTGGGACAGGCCGATACCCGCGCAGGCCGCGAGGATCGTCGCGTAGGCGCCGCTCACGCAGGGACCGTGGTCGGCCGAAAGCATGAGGATGCGCTTGACGATCTCGGCTTCCTGCTTGGAGATCAGCCGCTTGTCCCACAGCAGCCCGATAATGTGCGGAATTTCATAGCCCTTGTTGATCAGTTCGGAGGCGGGATAGCCGTCATAACAGGGTTCGTCGCCCCGGTCGTCGCTGATCGTGGTGCGGATCAGCGGCACGACGGTGACTTCGTTGTCCCGCATCGCCTGTTCGACGGTCTTCGGCAGCTTGGGCACTTCCGAGGCCGGCACGTCGGCTACCGGCACGATCTGCCCGCTCTTCACAAACTCGTCGTAGGTCTCCTTGATGGCCGGCCCAAGCGCGCCGAACGTGGGCGGGACGATGGCCCCGGCCTTCTTGAGCGCATCGGACTTGGAGCGGGCCGAGCCCTCGCCCTTCATCCCTTCCTTGGCGCCGGCATGGCCGAACTTCATGCCCTTGGGGAGGCTCTCCTGGCAGAAGCCTGAAACCACGGCCAGCAGCTTGATCCGCCGCTTCTTGGCCCCATACCACTCGGCCGCCCGTTCTTCCAAATCGCCGCCCATCTCGCCGACGATGACCACGGCCTTGGTCTTCGGATCGTTCTCGAACATTTCCAGGTAGCTGACGTAGTCCGTGCCCGGATAGGCGTCGCCGCCGATGCCGATCGCCGTGGTGATCCCGTCCGCGAACTGGGAGCAGATCCAGATGATCTCGTTGGACAGTCCGCCGGACTTGGTGATGACCCCGAACGAGCCTTCCCGGTAGAGCTTGCAGGCCACCAGATTGTCGAACGCGCCGCCGATCACGCCCAGCCGGCAGGACCCGGCGGAGATGATGCCGATGGAGGAAGGCCCGTTGAAGACCTTGCCGAGCTTGGTGGCCTGCTTGGCCAACAGCTTGGCGTCCTTCTCCGGCACGCCCTCGGTGATCATGGACACGAGCTTGATGTGCGGATCGTTCAGCGCCTCCAACGTGCCGGCGCAGGCCCGATCCGCGCCGATGTAGACTAGGCTCGTGTTGATGCCAGGGTGGTTCTTGGTCGCCTCAGCGACGGTTTTGTACACGGGAATGGTCAACAGGCCGCTGCCGTAGGGGACTTCGTTTGTCTTGCCCGCGTCAGGCGGATACACGAAGGCCTCGACGTAGAGCGATTTCTTGTTGAGGTAGCAGAACTCCGCCATGCGGCGCGCGGCGTTCACCCCCGCGGCTCCGCCCTGGATGACCACACGCGTGTCCTTGTTCGCCAGAATGCTCATTGTCGGTCCCTCAATGATGAATGATGCGTGATGAATGTTGAATGTTCCGAAGAAGAGCGCGTTCGTTCATCATGCATCGTGCTGCGTTCAGCGTTACTTATTCTGCAGCGCCATGTCGACGATGTCGGTGAGCGGTGTGCTGCGGTCGAAGACCGTGATGTCGAAGCCCTCGTCCTTCAGCTTCCGCATGAGTTCCAGGCCTTCCTTCTCGTTGGGCCCGCCCCGGCGCACCCAAATTTTCACGCCCCTGAGTCTGCCCTCGCTTTTGGCCTTGCGGAACCCGGCGATGATGCCGCCGAACGTCTTCTTGACGTCGGTGAAGTTGGCGATCGCGCCACCGACGATGATGTGCTTGATGTCGGGCAGGGACGCCACTTTCTCGGTGAGGACTTCCACGGCCCAGTCCGGCGGATCGCCGGAATATTCGGCGTAGTTGGCGAGCTTGCCGCCACGGGCGACCACGGCGTCCGAATAATAGACGCTGGCGCCGCCGCCGGCCGGCAGCATCGCAATGTTGCCGCCAGGAATCTGGATGAACTTGACGGACCCCTTGATCTTGGAGTCCACCGCCATGACCTCGACCTCGTCCTTGGTATAGGCCCGGCCGAACTCCGCGGCGAACTGGAAGTTCCAATCCGGGTGGCGAAACTTGGCGTCCCCGTCGAGGAGCGTCACCGCGTCCAGCGCAATCAACTCCCCGTCGCTCGCCCTGACGACCACCGGGTTCACTTCCAGATATTGGGCGTCTTCGTTGTCGAAAGCGGCAAAGAGCTTGTTCGCAAATTCGGCTATCTTCTTGGCCACCGGGCCGGCGAACCCGGCATCCTTGGCCAATTTGTCCAGATCCGCAGCGGCGGGCTTGTCGCCGATCTCCACCGTCAGCTTCTTGACCCGGCCCCAGTTGGATTCCACTTCGATGCCGCCGCAATTGGCCAGGAAAATTTCGCAGCCGGTCCTGGTGGACTTGACGGAGGCATAGTGTTCCTCTTTGTGCGGAATCATTTCCGACACGATGACCTGGGTCACAGTGATGCTGCCCACCTGCTTCCCGAGCATCTCCTTGACCGCCGCCTCTGCGCCCTTCCGGTCCAGATCCACCTTGACCAGACCAAGCTTGAAGCGGGAGCCCAGCGCCTCGTGGGCCTTGGCGACCAGCTTGCCCTTTTGAATCCAGTCGTTGACCGTGGCAAGTTCATTGAACTGCTCGACCGAGGTCACGACCACATAATTGGGAACCGTGATGCCCCACTTCTTCATCAGGCCCATTCCTGGCCCTTCAAGCACCTTCGCCATGGGGTGTCTTCTCCTTCAAATAAACAATCGAAGCCGACCGCGCCGAGGCGGCGACTGATTCATGCTAGAAGCGCTGGATTCTAGAGAGATTCCAGTCTCCTGGCAATCAACCAAAAGGCCCATTTTTTCAGGACAATGGCCCTATCGCAGCTGGTCACGAGGGGATTGGCCAAGTTCCACAGCCTGGACGGGAAGGGCTAACTATAGGGAAAGACGGGCAATGGTGTCAAGGGTTGGATGAGCCTGCCGGGCGCCAATCCCCGTCATCAGGCTCCAGGCCCAACAGCATCAACAACCGGGGCCATGGCATCTGCCCTCTGGCCCGTGAAAAGCTACGCATGAAGACTCCATGGACATCCTGGAAGTAGCTGATATAGGGAACTCCACCGAGCAGTTCCGGAGCCTGTCCGCGTTGTCTCAACTGTTCCGGATACTTGAAATCCTCGATCGTGGCGATCTGTCCGGACGGAGTTTCGAACCAACCGCCGTGCCAGACATCAAAGACCCACCACTTGCCCTCCGATTCGATGAAACAGAGGGCAACCCTGGCCGAGGTTCCGGAAGGCGAGTAGGCTTCCCAGCGGCCCTCGTTCCCCGTATAGGTAGTCAGGGCCGTGAAGACTTCGGACAATTGGCCGTCGTTTCCATAGTGGCGCAGCACGATGTGCGAGATATGGTCGTCTACGAGGGGAAGCCCCTACGAGATCGGCTTCACTACATTTCGAGTCCATTCCATCAGCCGCAGGACCCGCCGTTGCGGATCTGCCTCTCCGCCGGCCGCCTCCTCCGCCCGCTGCCGGAACTCCCGATGTCGAATGTAAAACTTGGCTGCCTTCTCCCAGAGGGGCATCCGGTGAACGACCATCCGACCGTCCACCCCCTCCAACCCGGTGGTTGGAATCTGCCCGACCAGCAGGGCCAGCAAGACAACGCCGGTCGCACCGGCAGTTGCGCCGAGCAAGAACCGTTTCACAGAAGACCTCATGCCTATTTCCGTTGGCAAGCAGGACAGTAAAATGAGCTGCGCTGGCTGGCTTCCACCATACGCCTGATGATCTTGCCGCAGCCGGAAGGACAGGGTTGACCTTCCTTCCCATACACAAGATGTTGTCGCTTGTACCGCCCCTCGCTCCCATCCGGCGCGAAAAAATCACGGACGCTGGAGCCGCCAGCTCGGATCGCCTCGTCCAGCACCAGCTTCATCACGTCATAGAGGCGCCGGATCGCCGACACGCTCACCCGGTTGGCCTGCCTGGCCGGGTGCAGCCTGGCCCGGTAGAGGATTTCGTTCGCGTAGATGTTCCCGATCCCCGCGATCACCTGCTGGTGCATGAGCAATGCTTTGAGCCGGCCGCGGCGGGTCTGCAACAGGTCGCGAAATTCCTCCCACGTCACCGTCAGGGGATCGCATCCGAACCGGCGGGTGAGGTACCGGTCCAGCCCGGCTCGATCCAAGAACGACATCCGCCCGAACCGGCGCGGATTCCAGTAGAGCAGTTCCTGCTCCTTCCCTCCCTCCAACGTCAACCGCACGTGAATGTGCTTCGCAAACGACGGAGCGTGAAGACGAAACAACAGGAGGCCGGTCATGCCGAGCTCCGCCACGAGATAGCGGCTCTCGCCTGCTTTCGTACAAGTGAGGATGACGCTCTTGCCCTTCCGCTCGACCCCCGTGATCGCGGCGCCCCGATGCCAGGCCAGCGTCGGGAACCCTTCGCGGATGATGTCCCGACGCCCCACCCAGCAATCCTTCAGGGTAGCCCCCATGATCCGCTCCCGGAGCCGGCGAGCGACCACCTCTGCTTCCGGCAGCTCAGGCATCGTGACGTCCTCGCTCAAGCCTTGTGATGAGCCGGCGAAACGTGCCGGCAATGGCCAGCTCGAAGGCATCCATCGACGGATAGGCCTGAAGGATCGTCCGCCGGTTGCGCGGGGATGGGTGGGGAAAGGTCACGAGTCGGACCAAGCCCTGCAAGCCGGCCTCCTGCCCGATCGCCTCAGCCACGGCCTGCTCGGCGGCTTTTCCGAACGTCACGACGACGGAGGGTTTCAGGATGGCCAGCTCCCGTCGCAAATGGCCGGCACAGGCGCGAATCTCCGCCCGTCTCGGCGACCGGTTGGCGGCGGGATTGGCGCGCGCGGCCGGATGGCACTTGACCGTATCGGTCATGTAGAAGAGGTCCTCCAAATCTCGGAAACGCGGGTGGGCAAGCCGGGCGAGAGAACGGCGGATCAACAGACCGGCCGGACCGGTGAACCGCCGACCCTGCTTCCAACTGACATGCCCTGGCGCCTCCCCGACGAGCAGATAGCCTGTGTCCGCCGTGCCGGAGGCGGCGGGACCGAACCGTCGCCAGGGCTTCATGGAATCACAGATGGCGCAGTTGGCAATCTCTTGCTGAAGAATGGACAGTGCCGGGCTGGAAGCATCCCCCGGCGCCTTGATTCGCGGGCTAGAACCGGCGGAGGACATTGGAGCCTGGCGCCGGCCCAGATCCTGAACCGGATTGCCTCAGCAACCTGACCTGATCGATCGTCTCCTTCAGATGGGGGATCGGGGTGGCGCCGGGCCGCCGCGCCTTCAGAAGCTTTTCCGCGTCGGCGTAGGTCATTCCCTTCACGCAGAGCAGATAGGCAATGACCATCGACACCGAACGTCCCATCCCGGCCCGGCCGCAGACCAACAGCTTGTTGGTCTGCGGCTGCTGCGCCAGCCAATCCACGGCGGCCTTCACGTCCTCCGGATCGGCCTGACCAAATTCCTTGAGCGGGATGTAGTTGTACGCCACGCCTTTGGGTCGCGGGGTCGCATGTTCCCCGGACACAAACAGCAGGCTCCCCACGAAGGGCGGCTGCTTCTGGGCGTCGTCGATGTTGCCGACCATCAGTTGTTCGTTCACGAAATGCATGGGGAAAAACTATAGCCGAAATGGCCGGAAACCGTCAAAGCCTCGTTGCGCAACGGGGAACCGGCCCGGTATACTGCCTCGACGCTCGCAACGGCACAAACGGAAACCAGGAACCATGGCCCTCACAGTCGAACAGGTTGAATCCAGATTGAGCTCGGTCCGTTGCGCGATCTGCAAGACCAGTGGGTTCACGATCGACCGCCGGACGATGCAGGCCGACGGAGACTGGAAGGGCGCCTGCCTCAAGTGCCGTTACAGCTTTCCCGTCTATACCGACATGGAGTTCTACCTGCGGACCCAGCCGGACGTGCCCTACCGGCTCAAAGAGATCACCTGCCCCGCCTGCGAACACCGGGACGTCGGCCTGGACTTCCGCATCGTCATGTCGGTCCGGGAAGCCATCTACTTCGTCACCTGCAAGGCCTGCGGACACAAGTTCCCGGAACAGTCCTCCCTGGAAGCCTTCGAATAACCAAACGTGTGCCGGCCGATTGGAGTATACTGTACCCATGGAGAAGCTCAAGCCCTCACAGCAGCCACCGGAAGCAGAGCAGAAATCCCGCAAAGAGATTCCGCTGATTTCCGTCCCCAACGACCGGGACATGATCGCGTCTGAAATGGAAGAGCTCTTCGACGAAGACAAGGTGACCCACAAGCACGGCTCGTCCGAGCCCGAAGCGGATTAGCCCCCGGAAGCCCTCAGCGATCAGCCTTCCGCTATCAGCTCAATCCATGGCGGCGAGCATACCGGAAGGCCCTTCCGGCTCAAACGGCGTGGAAGGGGTGCCAAGCGGGAGGCACGGGAGCGAATGTGCATGCCTTCGTTCAGAAAGAGTGTTCTTATCTTGTGAATTGGGCGGAGATCCCGCGAGGCCGGCCGCAACGGGGCCACCGCTCGTCAGCCGCGGCAATGCTCTTGACTGAACCGGCGTTGCCAGCCCCTCGTCGGTCGAGGCAAGCATCACGGCATAACCGAACACTTGCTGTTCGAGCACGACGGCGCTCAGACTTTGACAGGCAGAAGCTGAAACACGCGCCCTAGCTGGCTGGCCCGTTGCACGTCTCCGTTTCGCAGAGCTTTGCGCACCCGATCAAGCTTCTGTGCATCCGGCAACGACAGGTAGGGCGACCATCCGGTGTCAGCATCAATCAAGTCGACGTCGACCTCCGCGGCATACTGCCCTTCATGAACGAGTTTGGTATGGCGGCGACCGCTCATGATTTCCTCCTTAGAAAGTCTTCGCTCCAACGCGCAGGATCAGGCCGATATGCTGTCACAATGACAGCTGGCAAAGTCGCATTCTTGGGAATTCCCCATACTACGTGAACTGGCTGACCTTGCTCGTCCCGTTGGAGCACGAGTACACATGGCCCCTTGTGGTAGGCCGGATAATCTTCCACAACCACAGCAGCGGCAAGTCCGGCCAGAATATCCTCGACGAAAAGACCGTCTTCCGCCAGTTCATCATACCCATGGCCAGAAATCTGAATCTCCTGGCCAGCAACCAGATCTCGAGTCCTCTCAAGCGTTTGACTCATCTGCGTAGCAGTATAGCGGAAACCTGAAGGCAGGCAAAGTAGTCTGGCTCCCCCTATGGGGACAAACCAATCAGCGGTCTGTCCCCGCCCACTCTCTTTGATAAAGGGTGGCCTGGTTGCCCCCCACTGCGCGCGTCCAACGAGAGCCTCCTCAGGCCGCGCATTGCGCGAGCACAGGGGATTAACCAGGCTGCCCCTTCCGTTATTTGCTATACAGGCCGGACGATCTGCACCGTCGCTTCGACCGGAATCCTCCCGAGGCCGCCTGCCTGATGTTTCCGGACAATCTGATCGATCCGGACGATCGCGCCCCGGTGCCAGTCGTCCACGAATGCATTCGACTCCGACTTCAGCCGGTCCTGCCTTCCCACTTCCGGCCGCCCCGTCTCATTGCACAGCCAGGCCCTCTTCTCCCCCTTCATGCTACGCAGCTCGCTCACCACCCGATAGACGTCCGGACTGCGCGGCACGATAGTCTGCCCGTCTTTTCTGAGCAGGAGATAGGAAAACTTCAGCGCGTCCTTGATGAACCCCACCCTCTGGTCAATGGCCGCGACGACCGGAGGCGGCTCCCAGGGTCTCTCTTCATGGCACCAGTCGTCTTCCTTCACCAAAGCCGGGCAGGGATGCTCGTGCAGACAGGGACTGTAGAGGTTGCAGGCCCCGTCCGCCACCAACTGGTCCCGGAGCTGGAGCAAGTGCCTGGAGGTGTCGCGTAGGGCCGGTTCCACGATCATCATGGTGCCCTGCGGATGCAGAAGGCCGAGCAGGTCGCGGAGCAATTGGGCCCGCCGCGTGATCGGATCGCAGGCGTCTGCGAACAGTTCGTTCACGACATTCCCCATGACGATCAGATCGTAGGTCCCCTTGGCCACGCTCGCCGGAAACCTGCCTGCACTCCACCTGCCTATGTCTCCCTTGACCGGGACCAGACGCAGGCCAGGCCTTGGCTCGATGGACTGATAGACGCTCCATAGCCTCTCGCATAGGGCCAGGGCCTGGACCGACCGTTCTACGGTCACAATCTCGCCCTCAACATCGCGCAGGGCCTCGGTGGAGTGCAGCCAGTCCAGCACCGCGAGCCCCGTGGTGCCAGGCCCGCCGCCGAGATCCAGGACCCTGAATCGTCCGCCGCTCCCTTGGCCAGCCGCCTTGGGCAGGGGCATTTCTTGCAGCAAGGCCTGGACTTTAGCGAGGTTCACCGGGAGGTAATAGGCCAGGTAGGCAGCCCGGAGCTGGTCCCGATCCAGATAGGAATTCCGGAGGTCTTGCCGGTCCCTGGTGAAGAGCTGCGAGAGCGATTCCACGCCCTGGCACAATTGCGGCAATCGGGCTTCCAGGGATTCCGGATCGGTCACCCCGGACACTGTCGCCAGGACGTTCACAAGAGATGCTGAGAGGATTCGAGTCATGCAGCCGGTTGACCGTTAGAAAGGTCCTAGTGTATCTTGAACTACCCTTGACCTACTAGGGAGCCGCGACGATGACAGACCCGATCATGCAAGCCTATCTGGCGGTCGAACGGGCCATGGACCAATATAACCAGGCGCTCGAAGACCATGTCAAAATCCTCCGGGCGGCCGAATCCGCCGATGCCACCAAGCTGGAACGGATGACCCACGGAGCCAGGGCCATGCGCGACAGCAGCTCGATCTATCTCTCCTACGCCAAGTTCATCGCCTACGGCATGCCGGACAGCGAAGAGATGATCCAGGACGATATCCAGAGTTGAAGCAGTAAGCAGTGATCAGTTGTCGGTTGATTGGCAGCTGAATGCTGAGAGCTGACCGCCGGAAAACAAAGAGCCCGACCCCTGAGGGGATCGGGCTCTTGTGTTTCTCACGCGAACAGCTCGATCAGATGTTCTGCATGAAGTGGGACACGGCACCCTGATCCACGTCCGTGCCCATGATGGCCGACAGCGGCACGTTGGTGGACTTCTTACCGGTCAACCCGGACTCGACTTCGTCCACGATCAGCTCCACCGGCATGGACTGGCCTCCGTACACGTGCGGGCCGGCAATGATTTTCGCCTTGGAGTGGCCGTAAATCGCCGTCGCCACTTCCCGGGCCAGCCACCCGACATAGTTGAATTCGGGGATCACGATCAGCTTGGTGTTCTTGCAGAGCTGCCGCAGTTCTTCCGTCGGGAAGGGCCGTAGCGACCGGACCTTGATGAGACCGACCTTGATGCCCTTGTCGGCGCAGAGCCGCACCGCTTCGCGGGACTGAGCCGCCGCACTGCCCGAGGCAATGATCACGGCGTCGGCCTTGTCCATGTTCTCCGCCGAGCAAAGGCCGCCCATGAACTTGTTGATGTACTTCCTAGACCGTTCCACCGCCGCCCAGACTTCCTGCTGCCAGACCGCGTGGATGTTGTAGGCCATGAAGTTGGACTTCTGAACCGGCGCGTCGCGAGACAGCCTGGCCGGAGGGTTCTCCGCGTCCAGCACCGGCACCGCGCCCCGCCAGGCTTCCCTGGGCGGCAGCTTGATGCCCTTTTCCTGCATGTGCACGTAGCCGCGGGCGTGGGTCACGAAGAAGCCGTCGCAGCAGACGCCGACTGGCAGGGTCACGTCGTTCATCTCGCTGATGATGAACGCCTTCATGATGAAGTCGAACATATCCTGTTGGTTCTCGGCATGGAACACGATCATCCCGCAGTTCAGCAGGTAGGAGACCTCGATGTTGTCCGGCTGGATGGCCAGAGGCGCGTTGACCACGCGGCAGGTGAACATGCAGACGGCCGGCAGCCGGTGGCCGGGCCAGGAGGCGATCGGCTCGATCCCCCGCAGCGTGCCCGGTCCCGCCGTGGCCGTGAAGCAGCGCACGCCCGCGCGGGAAGCGCCGGCGATCGCGGACATCACGCCGTATTCCTCTTCGCCGCGGTAGTACTCCTTGACGTACCCTTCGCCGTAGAGCACGCCGATGAGCTGCATGGTTTCGCTCTGCGGCGTGATCGGATAGGCGATCGACAGGTCCACGTTCGAGCGCCGCACGGCCTCCTTGGCCGCTTCGCTCCCCGTGATGAATTCCTTGGTTCGCTTCGCCTCGAAGAACATGTGCTCGGGCGTGACCACCCGCTGCTTCTTGGCATCCGCATGCGGATCTTTCTTCACCTCGGTCGGCTTGGGAGCCGCCACGCTGGTGATCGGGTCGCCCTGCGGATTGGTTTTAACTTCGGTATCCAGGGACTCGCTCATCGTTGCACCTCTCTGTGTATCGGTGAGGTCGTGCGACCTTACCCTTCGCGCTTCATCTGTTCCGGCTTGTGGCCGAACGCCGCCGCCCCGGCCGCACCGCCAGGCGTGGGCATGAAGACCAGCGGATTCGTGTGGGTCTTGCCCCCGTGCACCTTCGACTGAGTGCCCGTGAAGCGGACGTTTTCGCCGTTCTCCGGCAGCTTGAGCCCCATGCTCTCGCGCACCCGCTTGAAGATCTGAGCGACTTTTCGGAGTTTGGCCGCGTCCGCATCCCGGATCGTGAGCATGGCGTCTTCATGGCCCTGCTCTGCACAGATCGCGCTGGTGCAGCAGTTTGTGCCGGCGCGGATCATCTTCAAGGTCAGGTTGGCATAGTGGCAATGGACGCCGATGAAGATGCAGGCTTCGATCTTGTTGCCCCAGATCGTCAGATTCGGATGGTTCGGGTTGATCACTTCCTCATGGTCGATCTTGGGGTACTTGGGCCGGTAGTCCGGCATGGGGATGATCAGCACGTTGGGGATCTGCGCCGCGATCTCCAGCACCGCCTTGGCCTTCTCTACCGCATGATCGTTCCAGGCCCAGAGCACCATCGGGCCTGGGAAGAGCGTCGCGTTGGGGTTTGTCAGCATTTTCATGGCGATCTCTTCGATGACCGCGTCTTCGCGAGGCTCAAGGAGTCCGTACATGAGCCCCTGGCCGGGATCGGGTAGCATCACGCCCAACTGCGCGGCGGAAGGGGGATGAAACCCGGCCGGGCCGGGCACGATGATCCGTTCTGGTTTCTGTTCCGTCGTCTTCACTCGTTCTGTCTCCCTTTAGCCGACAACCGGGCTGGCCAGCACGGCGATGGTGCTCTTCTCGCCGTACACCACGTTGTCGGTGATGGCGGCGTTGGGAAGTTGGTCGATCATGATCATCTTGATCGCGTTGTGCTTGGCCATGTTGTCGCAGACCCAGACGCATTGCGCACAGCCCTTGCACCGGTCCACCGCCACGTAGGCCGCGCCGTACTTGTATCCTTTGTCTTTCCCGGCCTGGTCGTTGTAGAGGATCGTGTTTGCCTCGGGACAGAACTGGGTGCAGAGCTTACAGCTCGTCTGGGCGCAGATGTCGACGTTGATATCGGCCACAAGATACATGGAGCTTCCTCTTTTCTAGGGTGGTCAGACTCGCGCCGCGGCGGCTTCCGCCTTCTTGGCGGCCTTGCTGATTTCATCCCAGCCGTGCTCAGCCGCAAAATCCCAGCCGGCCTTGATCACCGCCACGTTCTTATCGATCAGTTCCTGCTTCTTCTTGAACTTCCGCTCGACCACGCTGTCCAGGGCCGCGGTGCCGCCCGACACGACAAACCCCTTGCCGAGAAACCGGTCCTTCACCGCCTGCTCCAACGCGGCGATGGTGGTCAGGCCGGTGATGCAGCCGATCGCGCCCATCAGCGCCATATTGGTCGCCAGATCCATCCCGGCCACCTCCAGCGAGAGCTTCGTCGCCGGCAGGTAGTAGAGTTTCGCGCGGCGCTCCTCCAACTCGCGGGCCTGATCCTTGTGCAGCTTCATCGGCCCATCGTTATTGATCAACGCGACCCCGTCCTCTTTCAGCCCGAAGTAGAAGGGCATCGTGTAAGACTTGCCGTGCGTGATGACCTGCGGGTGGAAAATGATGATGATGTGCGGGAACGTGATCTCCCCGATCTCATAGATCGGCTCGTCGGACACCCGCACATAGCTCTCCACCGGCGCCATCCGCTTTTCGGAGCCGTAGAACGGGACGATCGTGCTTTCCCCGCCCGCGTTGATGACCGCCGTGCTCAGAATGTGCGAGCCGGTGACGACCCCCTGTCCCCCGACGCCGGCCATCCGAATGTTAAAGCGTTTCGCCATCGCGCCCTCCGTACCAACCTTCGGTTGAGCCGCCGCGCTCGATCACATCGCGGCGGATAGTTCCCTTGCCTCCAGTAGGCTCAAATGCTCCCAACTTGCTCGAACCGCCCGCTTACGCCTTGGTCACCGCCGGAGCCGGCTTCGGCAGGAACTCCTTGTACCCGTAGCGTTCGGCGAGGAATTGCTTGGCTTCATCGGTCACGTACTCGGTGAACTGGTAGCGATCGCCTTCGACGTTCTT
>SYGV01000027.1 GCA_005799365.1 Nitrospiraceae bacterium | reverse complement strand
GCCGTTCGGCATCAACAACATGCACGTGCAGCACGAGTATTTCGGGTTCGAGGACGAGTCGATGGGCTACAGCTCCTACACCTTCGGCGATCCGTCCCCGACGATTCCCCGGTCCTACATGGGGGATCCGGCCAAGTTCCGCCTGGTCCACGGCGGGTCCGAGGTGTTCCACTCGCACCATCCTCACGGGGGCACCATCCGTTGGCCGCGCAGCCCGCGGGCCATCGACGACATGAACCTCTGGGCCACGGCCACCAACGGGCCGGTGAAGTATCCCGTGATCCGGGCCAAGACGGACCGGGTGGACGTGGAAGTGATCGGGCCGTCCGAGGCGCTGGACCTGGAGACCGAGTGCGGCTCCGGGCTCTGCCAGCAGCTGGCCGGCGACTTCCTGTTCCACTGCCATGTGGCGCACCACTATGTGGCCGGCATGTGGGGGTACTGGCGCGTATACAACACGATGCAGGTGGGCGAATATCGGAACGACACGATGCCGGACCTGCGCGAGCTGCCGGACCGCAAGGGCCGGATGAGGCTGCCGGTCACGTCCGATAAGCTGGTCGGGCAGACGGTGGATTGGTTCGGCAAGACCTTCCAAATCGTGGAGAAGGGCAAGAGCAACTGGAAATCCACCCCGGCTGTGATCACCATCAAGGATTGGGTGGAGATGCAGTTGCCGACGCGGGGGAAGCCGGGCCACAAGGACGACGAAAAGGGCCAGACCCAATCGTACGATGCCACGGTGTTGGATTGGGCCTGGGACGGCAATCGTGCGATGAGTGAGCGCGAGAGCGCGGTCGACAATCCCAAGTACAAGTCCACGCATCCGGGCAAGCGGCACCCGATCACCTTCGAGGCGACGACCGGGAAAGTCGCCTGGCCGCATCTCACGCCGCACTTCGGCCGCCGGGTGATGTTCTCGCCGAACCACGTGGGCGCGCCGTGGCTGGAGATGATCCGGCGGGACGCCGACGGCGAGGAGAGCACGGAGCAGGCCAAGCCGGGCGAGAACGGAGTCTGGAGCCTCTGCCCGGAGAATGCGGGCCGCAAGGACTACAATGTCCATTTCATCAAACTGCCGATCAAGATCGCCAAGGCCCAGGGCAAGGAGCCGCCGGTGGTTGATCCCAACGGCTTGATCTATGTGCTGCATGAAGAAGAGGCGGCTATCCGCAAGAACGACGACCTGAAGTATCCGCTGGTCGTCCGCGGCAACATCTACGATTGCGTGGATTGGATGCTGACCAGCGAGTGGGATGACGACGACTATACGAACTTCCAGTCGTCCAAGATCAATACCCACTGGCACTTCCTGCAATTCGACAACCAGTCGTCGGACGGCGTGATCACCGGCTTCTCCTACGAACAGTCGGTGCGGCCGTTCACGATGTTGGAGAAGAAACTCCAGAAGGGCCTGCCGGCGCCGATGAACACGGTGCTGACTGCGGCGGCCAAGAAGGGCGCCACCAGCCTGTCGGTCAAGAACGCGGCTCAGTATCATGTGGGCACCGACATTTTGGTCGGGGCCGATAATGTGAAGGGGAACGAAGTGTCCCGGATCAAGGCGATTAGCGGCAACACGATCACCCTGACCAAGGGCCTGCGGAACGACCATCCGGCGAACGACATTGTGACGGTCGAGTTCGTCCGGCAGCGCTTCTGGGTGGACGCGGACGTGGGGACGGTCTTTTGGCACGACCATGCCTTCGGCGCCACGACTTGGCCGCACGGCGGATTCGGAACCTTCATCGCCGAGCCGGTGGGGTCCACCTATTACGATCCGTCCACCGGCAAGCAGATTCGGAGCGGGCCGGTCGCGGATATCCGAACCGTCGAGCCGGTGGGCTACGGCGTGAACGGCAGCTTCCGCGAGTTGATGGTGCAAGTGCACGATACGGTGCCGCACACGGTGAACATCGTGACCGCGGGCAACCCGCCGGGCCAGCCGATTGAAGTGGCGCTGGAAGCGGGCAAGACCGTGTCGTTCATGATGCCGGACAAGATCTACATGACGCCGATGCCGTTCTTGAACGGCGGCACGCACACGACTGGGAGCGGCCTGAACTTCAGGGCCGGCCCGATCGCGCAGCGGCTGGCGACCAATCCCGAGTCGTCGCAGATTTTCAACAGCGCCATCCACGGCGATCCCTATACGCCGCTGTTGCGGGCCTATACGGGGGACACGATGGTGTTCCGGTTGCTGCACACCCTCATGAACGAGACGATGACCTGGACGATCTCCGGCCATACGTTCTTGTCGGAGCGGTATGCGGGCGATGCCAATCGGAAGAACTCGATGCACATCGGGATCGCCGAGCGGTATGACCTAGTCGTGCCGCAGGCGGGCGGCTCTCGGTTGCAGGCCGGCGATTACATCCACTTCAACGGCCGGTCTTCGAAGTTCTCGGAAGGCGGTTGGGGTATTATTCGGGTCTTCGGCAAGGAGCAGAAGGACTTGCAGAAGCTCCCGGCCGGCTATTCGCATCGGAACGAAATCCCGGAGGCGAAGCCGGTCTGCCCGGCCGATGCGCCGGTGAAGAGCTTCAACGTCGTGGCCATGGACTATCCGTCCATGAAGTTCAACCAGAACGCGCCCGAGGCGATCGAGGTGGACTTCGAGCGGAAGATCCAAATCTCGAACCCCGACGCCAAGATTTATGCGTTGGAGGAGGACGTCGCGAAGGTGGCGGGCGGCATGCAGCCCATGCCCCTGACCATCCGTGCGAACGTCGGCGACTGTATCAAGGTGAATCTGAAGAACAACATGAAGGCGAGCCGGGCGTCCTTCTCGGCCATCTCGCTGGCGTTTGATCCCAAGGATTCGCTGGGCGCGAATGTCGGCAACAACCAGGGCGATCAAACGATCGCATCAGGGGAGAGCCGGACGTACACCTACTATGCCGATCCGTTCAACGGCGAGATCGCTTCGCTAGTGTGGGACTGGGGCAACGTGATGGTGAACCCGCGCAACGGGCTGTTTGGCGCAGTGGTGATCGGGCCGAAGGGGTCTAAGTATCGGGATCCCAAGACCGGCGCCGATATCTCCACCAAGAACAGCTGGGCGGCCGACGTGATCGTGGACCGCACGATCCCCGGCAACGAAGTCCGGCATAATTACCGGGACGTTGCGCTGTTCTTCCAGGACGAGGACAACATCATCGGCACCAGCTTCATGCCCTATGTGCAGAACGTGGCCGGTTTGACCGGTGTCAACTACCGGTCCGAGCCGTACAAGTATCGTGAAGAGCAGGGCTGTTCGTTGGGCAAGGTCTTCCAGCCTTGCAAGGTGGACAAGCCCGAGGATCCCGTGACGCCGATTATCCAGGCGCACGCGGGCGACCCGGTTCGGATTCACATCCTGGGCGCCAACAACGAGCAGAACGGGATGTTCAGCGTCGAGAAGCATGAGTGGCCGATCGAGCCCTTCATGCGCGGGGCCGACCAGATCAGCGTGGTCGAGTTCTCCGGCTCGGAAGTGATCGATGCCTACATCTCATCGGCCGGCGGGCCCGCCCGGATGGCCGGTGACTATGTGTATAGCAACCAGCGGCTGCCGTACTCGCAGTCCGGCCAGTGGGGGTACCTGCGGGTGCTCCCGGTCGGCGATCAACGGATCCTTCCGTTGGCCGGCGTGGCGGCGGGCGTGAAGAGCGCGCAGACGGAAGAGCCGGCCCAGGCGCAGGCTATTCCCGTGGCGGCGAAGTAACCGGCCCCACGCGTTCGTTGGGACAGCTGAGTCCGAGGGGGAGCCGACGAGGCTCCCCCTTTTTTTTGTCCGAGTCTTCGGTTAGGATGAGCCGCCTGTCCGGCAATCATTGCATCTCGTCTTCATAAAGTTATGCGGTGGTAGGATGCACCGGTGTGCTATGTTGGAATCACAGAAGCCGTGAGACGTGAACAATTAAAAACAACAAGTGCAATGGGGGCATGGCACGCACCCCTTGTGGCGGGTGCCGTTTGGCTTGCGCTCGCTGCGGCGCCTGTCTTGGCCTACGATGTCATCGAGGTCAAAGAGGGAGGGACGGTCGAGGGCCGAGTGACGTTGGATGGGCGGGTCCCGGCCCCCAAGGGCTACAATCTCGTCATTTACCCTGATCCCCAGTATTGCGGCCGGATTTCGAACGGGAACGGCTGGCGTCTGCTCTACGATTTTTCGGTGGATGGCTCTCGCGGGCTGAAAGACATCGTGGTCATGTTGGAAGGGATTTCAGCCGGGAAGGCGTTCGATGTCTCGGTGCCCCATGTCGAGGCGCGGGATTGCCGATTCGCGCCCTTTGTGACGGTCGTGCGCGACGGCCATGCCGTCGAAGTCGTGAATATGGATCCGGTCATGCACGATATCCAGGCTTACGAAAACTCGCCGCTCCAAGGTGCGCGGGTGCTGTTCAATCAGCCGTTGCCGATGAATTTCCATCACCAGCGCGGCGACTTGCACGCGTCGCATCAGCACGAACTCGGCAAGTCCCTGCTGGGGCCCATCTCGCTCAGCAAAGGGCGGCGGATGTTCGTCATGCAGTGCGGCTTCCATCCCTACATGGAAAGCTGGGCCGTCGCCATCGACAATCCTTACTATGCGGTTACCGACGCGTCCGGGGCGTTCGCAATGACCAACGTTCCGCCAGGCACGTACCGGCTTGTGGCCTGGCATCCCCAGGCAGGCCTCACGTCCGCTCAACTGGTGACGGTAGGGCCGAACGGGGCTGTGCATATGTCTTTGTCCATGAAGGCCCCCGTCGGTCGTCGTACGGCTCATGAAGTGGTCGAAAACCCTCGCTTCGGTCCGGGTGTGCTCGGCTATCCGCTTGACATTGTTCCCCTCGTGGAGCGTCAGCAGTAAAGAAGATTGATGGCGAACCACGGTCCGACTGCCACACGTTTCTTGCCGGTTTCCCTATCGCTGCTCCTGATGCTGCTTCCGATGTTTGCCCCCGACTCGGTTCTGGCGACGGGGGAGAAACAGCCGGGTTCGATCAAGGAAGCCCAGGCGGCTTACGAACAACGGCAATATGACCGGGCGCTGACCTTGGCCGAGCCCTTCATTCACGATGGAGGGCACGGACTCGACGCGCTTCGAATCAAGGCCAGGAGTCTGGTTCATCTTGGCAGGCCTGCGGATGCTCTGTCGGCCTACGATCAGGTCGCTGTCAAGTTGGGTACAGATGACAGGGCGCTGCTCCATGATGTGGCCTTCGGATTCGTCGTGGTCGTGCTCAAGGACATGCGGGAGCAGATGCGTGGGGCCGGCTATACCGCGCTCAAAGAAGTGTCCTCCGACGAAACCATTCCCTATTTTCTCGACGGGCTCAGCGATGGATCGGGGCTGGTGCGCGCGCTGGCGGCGGAGGGATTGGGGCGGCTGCATCCGGGATCCCATACGGCGAGGCTCAAGAAAGCCCTTGAGGATCAGGCCTCGATCGTGAGGGTGGCGGTGTTGAAATCTCTGGGCCGGTCGCATGACCGGTCGCAGATTTCTGTCGTCGAGGCAGCGCTCAAGGACGAGCAGGTGACGGTCCGTATTGCCGCTTCCGGCGCTCTGGTCATGCTCGGGCGGGCCGAAGCCTGGACTCAGGTGCGAGCGGCGGCGGAGGCGCAAAATCCGGAGGATCGTGCGTCCGCGCTTCGGATGTTGGGCGAACTGGAAGATCGGCGTGCCTTGCCGTTGTTGCAACAAGCCTTGACCCATACGCAGCCCTCGGTGCGGGGGGCGGCAGCCACGGCGTTGGGAAGCTTGAAGGACCCGGCGGCAGGGCCGGCCCTGGTCAAAGCGCTTCGCGATTCGATTCCAGGCGTACGGACTTCCGTGGCGGTCAGTCTGGGAGAGGTCGCGGCTTCCGAATCATCCGCTGCGCTCAAGGAATCGCTGCTGGATCCGAACCAGGCTGTCCGGGCCGCGTCGGTTTCCGCCCTACTGCACCTCGGGACTCCCTTTGCAGAAGTAGTGGAAACGATCATGGCCCTGACCAGAAACACAGATCCGGGCATCAGGGCCTCAGTCGGAAGAGCCCTTTCCCAGGCTCACGGAAAAGACCGTGTGGAAGCGGTCAGTCTCTTGCAGGCATTGCTTGAAGACCCCCTTCCGAGGCCTCGTATCGCCGCAGCGAGAAGCCTTGGGCACCTTGTCAGTCCAGAACTCAGTCAGGAGCAACGTCGCGAAATAATTGCGCTATTGAAGAATAGCCTCAATGATAAAGACGAGGCGGTCCGGGCTACGGTCGGAGGCGCCCTCATCAGGGCGCTCGGCGCAGCCAGACAGGACCAGCCGGTCAAGGGCCGCTGACCAAGGGGGATCGTAGATAGGCGCTTGACAGGCTCTTGACCGGTGGGCTATACATGGCTGTTCGAAAGCCTTGATGGCCATCCAGCACATGCCCGTATTGCGTGCTGCCCAGGCGTGGCTTGAGGATGATCGTTTCTCCCATTGCCAAACGTCATGCGGTCGGGCAAGGGCGCACGGTAGTTCCAGGGGACTCATTCGAACGTAGCAGTCAGGCGGTATCGGTTTGATCTTACGGTTTTACTCACAAGGAGGCGGTGACATGAAGAAGGGTGTAATGACAGTTGTGTTCGGTCTGGCGGTTGCGGCCCTTGTGGCGGCGCCCCTTACCTCGTATGCCGGCGGGACGGTGACCGGCAAGGTGAGCTATGCCGGCAAGAGCGAAGAGAAGGAATTCCTGTTCTCCAAGTTCCCCAATCCCAAGTTCTGTCCGAAGAACCCGCACAAGGAAATGGTCAAAGGCGACAAGCGCATCCTGCCGACCATTACCGTCGGTAAGGACGGCGGGTTGGCCGGCGCAGTCGTGGCCATCCTCGACATCGAAGACAAGGCCTTCATGGACGGCTACAAGGGCACCGAGGTGGTCGCGGAATTCTGCGAGTTTCTGCCCTACACGGGCGTGGTCGTGAAGCAGAAGAATTTCCACGTGGAGAACCACGATTCCGATCCGGACGACCCCAAGTCCGTGAAGGGCGTGCTGCATAACCCGCACTCCTTTGAAGTGATGGGCCCAAGTTCTACGACGATTTTCAACATCGGTCTGGCCGAGAAGGATTCCAAGCTGGATAAGCCGGCAGTGCTGCGTAAGGACAAGCAGGGATCCATGATGCGGTTGCAGTGCGACCAGCATGAGTTCATGCAGGGGTTCTATCTGCCCGTGTCCAACCCCTTCTATGCGGTGGTGAAGGAAGACGGGAGCTTCGAGTTGAAGGATGTTCCGGCCGGCAAGCACAAGATCGTGGCTTGGCACCCCGGCGACGGTAAGGGTATGCGGGTGGAGATGGATGTGGATGTGCCCGAAGGGGGCAAGGCCGAGGCCAAGCTCCAGCTCAAGAAGTAAGCTTCGCACTGTTCAGTCTTCGTTGCCTGTGAGACGGGCGGCGGCCTTTCTGGTCGCCGCCCGTTTTGTTTGCGGCGCCGGCTCTGTAACCTCGCCGAATGCCCGGTTTCTCGGTTTCCCTCGCCTTGCCTTTCTGTGACTGAACTGGGTAAGATTGACCGCTTTTCAACCGAATGGCGCGGAGATCGCCGCTACAGCGAGGCCTTGTGCGTCGAGAGTTGTCGCTCGCCGAAATTTTCCAGCTTGGCTACTATTGGGAAACGAAGATCCTCCTGACTGCGGTCAGGGTGGATGTGTTTTCGGCATTGGGCGACAAAGAGCTGACCCTGTCTGAAATTGCGGAGCAGATCGGGGCGGACTCCCGGGCCTTGGAGCTGCTGCTCAACGCGTTGGCGGCGATGAAGGTGCTGACCAAGGAGGGGCTTCGCTTTGCCAACACCGATACAGCGCGTGCCCACCTGGTGAAGAGTCAGCCCAACTACATCGGCCACTTGCTGTTGTTGCACGATGCCGAATGGAACAACTGGGGGAAGCTGGAAGAGACGATCAAGACCGGTCGTTCGCCGGTCAGCCGGCATGTCTTCGAAACCAACCCGGAACTGGGGGCCAATGTCCTGTCCGTCTTGGACCGGATCGGACAGCAAAGCGGCCCAGGCTTGGCCAAGCGTCTTGCGCTGGAGGGGGCGAAGACCTTGCTGGACCTGGGTGGGGGCGCCGGCACCAATGCCATTGCCTTTTGCGCCGTGTACCCGCAGATGCGGGCGGTGGTCTTCGATTTGCCCCAGACCCTGCGGGTCGCCGAGCGGGCGATCAAAGAGGCAGGCTTGGAGGAACGCATCAGTGTGCAGCCCGGCAACTTCAACGAGGACCCTCTTGGCGGTCCCTACGATGCCATTCTGATGTCCGATATTCTGCACTATCAGGGCCCCGACGCTAATGAAGCGCTCGTCAGAAAGACCTTCGCGCATTTGACGGCGGGCGGGCGGTTGATCATCAAGGATCGGTTTCTGGAGGAGTCACGGACAGGTCCTGCCTGGGTGACGGCCTTTGCCGTGCACATTCTGGTGAACACGGAGCGAGGCCGCTGTTACACGGCGGCTGAAGCGGCGGGCTGGATGGAGAGGGCCGGGTTCGCGTCGGTCGTTGAGTTGGAGCGGACCGCGGTGGTACAGGGAACGAAGGGAGCCTAAGACCAATGCTGGAGTGGCTTAAACAGCCAGGTTTTTTCGGGACCCATGCGACCTTGGGCGCGGACATTAGCCAGCTCATGGCGACCCTCTTCACCGGCCTCTTCATCATCGGATGGATGCAGGCCAGACGGCGGCAGGCCGATGCACATCATTGGCTGATGCTGGGGGGGATGGTGACGATGTTGGTGTTCTTCACGAACTACTATCTCTTTCGGCAACTCGGCGTTCTGGCGGTGGAGGGGAAGGAAGGGTTCGGCGGCTCGCAAGCGCTCTATGACCACGTGTTCATTCCGTTGCTGACCTTGCACATTCTTCTTGTCATCATCGGTCTGGTGATGGCCGTGTACATGATTGTTCTGGGGTTCCGCGCGCAAGCGTTTGAGCAGGGGAAGCGCAGGCTCGGCGACGTCACCTTGCTGACGTCGTGGGGCAAGATCGGTAAGATTTTCGGCGGCATCACGGCGGTAATCCTGCTCCTATTTGCCTCCCGTGTCGCCAGCGCCGGCTTTTCCTCGCGCAAGCTGATGGTGTATCTGGGCCTGTTGCTGCTGATTGCGATCGTGTTCTCCGTAGAGATCACGATTCAGCGAATCTGGCCGAATGCGGAGCGGCGTCACCGGGTGCTCGGCCGGTTCACGATGATCATCTATTGCGTCCTGTTCGTGACCGGCAGCGTGACCTATACGATGCTGTACATCCTCTATCCAGGGAAAATCGGATAGTCCTATGCTGGTCTGTGGCTGCGGGCGTTGGATGCACACGCAAGGGGTGGATGAAGCGTTTGCCGACGAGCCGCAT
>SYGV01000026.1 GCA_005799365.1 Nitrospiraceae bacterium | reverse complement strand
CGGCGGACGGACGGAGTTCAGAAACCCCTCCACTTCCTTGATGACGACGTCGCGCTCCTGGGGCGTCAGCTTCTCCCAATGTTCCCGTAAGGGCTCGAAGAAGCGCCGCAGCGACGAGTAGAGCGCGTACGCTTTGCCCCCCTGTTCATTTCCCATGTCGGCCATAGCGGTTCCTTTGTCGCTCCTGCGTCATCGTCGAAACGAGTCTTTGGCTGTGAGGGCGGCGGCCAGCAACTCATCGGCGAGCCGCCCCGCGCGGCGGTGACGATGCCACCGATACCCGGCGACGCCCGCTAGGCCGACGAGGAGCGCCGCGCCGACCCAGATCCCTCCACTCATGCCGCCAGTGTAGTCAATCCCCGCGCCGAGGACAAGCCGGGACCGTTTGCAACATCCTGCTAGGATTTTCACCGGGGGTTTGAGTAAGATGTCCCCATGCGGGAGAAGATCAAGAGTCGCGCCGACTTGGCGGCGGAGTTGGCGATCCGGCGGGCGCAAGGCGAGCGGATCGTGTTCACCAACGGCTGCTTCGACTTGATGCACGTGGGCCACGTCCGGTACCTGGAGGCGGCGCGGGCGCTGGGCGACCTGTTGGTGGTCGGGGTGAACAGCGACGCGTCCGTCCGGACCTTGCAGAAAGGTCCGGACCGCCCCATCGTGCCGCAAGACCAGCGGGCCGAGGTCCTTGCCGCCCTGGCCTGCGTCGACTATGTCGTCCAGTTCGGCGAGCCGGACCCGGGCCGCCTCATCGCCGAACTCCAGCCCGACGTCCTCGTGAAAGGCGGCGACTGGGCGCCGGAACAGATCGTCGGCCGCGAGACCGTGGAGGCTCGGGGCGGGACGGTCCGGACGATTCCCCTCGTCCCCGGCGCGTCCACCACGAGCCTCATCGAAACCATCCGAAAGGGCGTGAAACGTGAGGCGTGAAGCGGTCCATGGGAAAAATCTCCTGACCGTCTGCGCGTCCCGCACGACGCATCACGAATAACGTGCCCGCCGCCCCATCATCGACCACCACCGGCTGGGATCAGACGCTCAAGCCTGTGCTCGAGGCGCTTCAACGCATCGAGGGCCGGCCCTGCCTGACCGGGCTGCACGGCTCGACGCCGGCCCTGGCCCTCACCCTGCTCACGCAAGCCAACGAGGGCGCATCCTGGCTGATTGTCGCCGCCACGGACGATTCGGCCGAGCGGTTCCACGAGGACCTCCGATTCTTCTTCGCCCTGCTCGGTCGGTCCCCCGAGCCGCTGACCCTCTTTCCCGAATGGGAAACGTTGCCGTACGAGGCCACGCCGCCGCACGTGGAGTTGATCGGACGCCGGATGCGCACCCTCCGCCGCCTGACGGACCGGGCCCCGACGCTGCTCGTCACCTCTGTGCCGGCGCTCCTGCAACGCCTGCTCCCGCCGGAGGTCTTCCGCTCGGCCTGCCTGCCGCTGAGGCCCGGGGACAGCGTCGAGCGCGAGGCGCTGACCTCGCGCCTGCTGCGGCTCGGGTACCGCCGGGCCTCGGTCGTGGAAATTCCCGGCGAGTTCAGTGTCCGCGGCGGCATCGTGGATATTTTTTCCACCGCCTACCCCGACCCGCTGCGGGTCGAGTTCCTGGGAGACACGGTGGAGTCCATCCGCTGCTTCGACACGGCTACGCAGAAATCCACGGCCAAGATGGACCAGGCCTGGCTGCTCCCGGCGCGGGAGTTGATCCATGCCGAGGGACAGCCCGAGGCCCTGGAGGCCCTGCCGCCAGACGCGGAGTGGCGCGGCCCGGAGGTCTACCCACGCATGGCCTCGCTGCTGGATTATTTTCACGGCCAGCCGCTGGTGGTCCTGGATCAGCTGAAGAGCCTGAGCGAAAAAGCCGCGTTGTTTCACCAGGAGATCGCGGAGGCCTACGGCCGCCATGGAGGCCAGAACGGCCCGCATCCCTACCAGCCCCCGGACCGGCTCTACCACCGGTGGGAGGAGCTGCAGCAGCGGATGGGGCCCTGGCCCTGTCTCGCCACGGAACCGCTGGCGGCTCCCGACGCCTCCTGGAAGCCGGCCCTGCCCTTTCCCGCCCAGTCCCCGGCCGGCGTGGGACTGGCCCAGCGAGGCACGCCCTTCTCCGAAACCCTGGCGACGCTGGACCGGCTCCGGATCCAGGGAATCGTGTTGATCGTGGCGCGCAGCCGCGGCCAGGTGGATCGCCTGCTGGCCCTCTTCGGGGAGCACGACCTACCCGCGGTGCCCTGGAAACCGCAATGCTGGTCCCAGGGCGCGCTGAAGAAGCAGCCCTTCTATCTGCTGCAGGGAGACCTCTCCAGCGGCTTCGTATCCGCCGAAGGCCGCTGCGCCGTCATCACCGAAGAAGAACTATTCGCCAAGGGCCTGCGCCACCGACCGGCGCCCAAAAGCAAGACCGCCACGTTCCTCTCCTCGCTAGAGGACCTGAGCGTCGGCGACTACGTCGTGCATGTCCAGCACGGCATCGGCCGGTACCAGGGATTGAAGCGGCTGTCCGTGCGGGATTTCGAGAGCGATTATCTGATCCTGGAGTTCGCGGGCGGCGATACGCTCTACGTCCCGCTGGACCGGCTCAACCAGGTCCAGCGGTACCGCGGGGCGGAGGGCCAGGGCCCGCGGATGGACCGATTGGGCGGGACCAGCTGGGCAAAGACCACGGCCAAGGTCAAGAAGGACATCGAAGAGATGGCCCACGAGCTAGTGGACCTGTACGCGAACCGCGAGGTGGTCCATCGCCGCGAATACGGCGGCGACAGCACGTTGACCCACGAGTTCGAAGCGGCCTTCGAGTTCGAGGAGACGCAGGACCAGCTCCGCGCCATCGAGGACATCAAGCGCGACCTGGAAGCGCCCAAGCCCATGGACCGGCTGGTCTGCGGGGATGTCGGCTACGGCAAGACGGAGGTCGCCATGCGCGCGGCCTTCAAGGCGGTGGAGCACAACAAGCAGGTCGCCGTGCTCGTCCCCACGACCCTCCTGGCCCAGCAACATTACGAGAACTTCTCGCAACGTTTCGCGCCGTTTCCGGCGAAAGTCGCCATGCTCTCCCGGTTTCAGAGCCCCAAGGAGATCAAGGCGGTGCTGAAGGAGGTGGCGGCCGGCACCGTGGACGTCGTGATCGGCACGCACCGCCTGCTCCAGAAAGACGTGCAGTTCCGGGACCTTGGCCTGGTCATCATCGACGAGGAACAGTGGTTCGGGGTGCGCCACAAGGAGCGGCTCAAGCAGATGCGGACGCAGGTGGACGTGTTGACCCTGACCGCCACGCCGATCCCCCGGACCTTGCAAATGGCCATGTCCGGCGTCCGCGACCTCTCGGTCATCGAAACACCGCCGATGGGCCGTCTCTCGATCAAAAGCCAGGTCCTGCGCTTCAACGAGGCGACGATCCGGGAAGCGATCGTCCGCGAGCTGGGCCGTGGCGGCCAGGCCTTCTTCGTCCACAACCGCGTCCAGACCATGGAGAAGATCGGCGCCTGGCTGCAGCAACTGGTGCCGGAGGCCCGGATCGTCATGGCCCACGGGCAGATGGACGAGCGGCTGCTGGAATCGGTTATGCTGAAGTTCATCAAGCGGGATGCGGACGTGCTCATCGCCTCGGCCATCATCCAGTCGGGCCTGGACGTGCCCAACGCGAACACGATCCTCGTGAACCGGGCGGACACCTTCGGACTCGCGCAGCTCTACCAGTTGCGGGGACGGGTGGGCCGAGCCGGCCACCAGGCCTACGCCTACTTCTTCGTGCCGGACGAAGGGACCCTGAGCGGCGATGCGCAGAAGCGTCTCGTGGCGATCCAGGAGTTCACGGAACTCGGCGCGGGGTTCCGCATCGCGGCGGCCGACCTGGAGATTCGCGGCGCCGGCAACCTGCTCGGCAGGCAACAATCGGGACACATCGCCGCCATAGGGCTGGACCTGTACCTGCAAATGGTCGAGCAGGCCGTGCAACGCCTGAAGGGCACGGTGGTCGAGGAGGAGTTCGACCCGACCCTGCACCTGCACGTGTCGGCTTTCATTCCGGACGAGTATGTGGCGGACGCCCACCAGCGACTCTCGCTGTACAAGCGGCTCTCGACCACGACGCAGGTGGGCGATCTCGCCCTGCTCCACGGGGAAGTCCAGGACCGGTACGGACCGCTGCCCGACCCGGTCGAACGCCTGTTCGAGGTCATGCAGATCCGCCTGCAAGCCAAGGCCCTGCGCCTAGCCTCGGTGGAGGTGAAGACGGCGGTGGCGGTGCTGACCTTCGACCCGAAGGCCCCGCTGCCGGAGGCCGGCATCCGGCGGGTGATGGACCGGTACCAGCGGCGGTTCCGGCTGCTCTCCCCCCAGGCCTTCGAGTTGCAGCTGCCGTCGGGAGACTGGCTCGCGCAATTTCCCGAGTTGAACAGAGCCTTGCAAACCCTGTACGTCTGTGATACCTAGCTACCGGCCGATTGAGGCTCTGGACAAGGGATCTGCGCAGAGGGGCATGGACGCACGGCGGAGCAGCGGTCATCCAACTGGAAAACGGAGCAAGGTCGCGCCGAGAGGACTGGTCCTGCGCCGGGCGATGCTCCCCTGCCTGGCGGCCCTCATCTGGCTCGCCGGCTGCACCCCGGGGGCGGATGAGTCCCCCGTCCTGGTGATCGTCAACGGCAAGCCCGTCACCCAAAACGAATTCGAGTACCGCTGGTCGGAGCTGCCGGCCTCCGTGCAGGCCCGCTACAAGAGCGCAGGGGGCCGGCGCAAGTTTCTCGACGATTTGATCTCGCGGGAGTTGCTGCTGCAGGAGACACGCAAGCTCGGGCTGGACCGGACCCCGCGCGCGATTGAGCGGCTGGAGCGGGTCAAGGAGCAGCTGGCGCTGGACGAGCTCATGAAAGCGGCGGTCACGGCGCAGGTGGCTCTCACCAAGGAGGAGCTGGAAGGCTACTACGAGATCCACCAGGCCGAATTGTACGCGGCGGACCAGATCCGGGCGGCGCACATCCTGGTCAAGTCCGAGGAACAGGCCAGGGATTTGAAACGGCAGTTGGACCTCGGAATGGACTTCGCCATGCTCGCGCTGCGCTTCTCGCTGGATCAAGCCACGAAATACAGGGGTGGCGATCTGGGATCCTACCGCCCGGGATTGGTGGAGCCGGCCGTGAATACCGCGCTGTTGGCGCTGAAGCCCGGGGTGGTCAGCGAACCGGTGGAAACCGCGTCGGGATTCCATCTGGTCAAGCTGACCGGCCGCGAACCGGAGGGCGCGCCGGCCGCCGCCGCGGTGCGGGAGCGGCTGAGGCAAGAACTCCATGCGGAAAAGGAACGCCGGCAGTTTGAAGCCCTGCTCTCGAAGCTGCGGGGAACGGCGGCGATTCGAATGGCCGACGCCTCCCGCTTCGTCACCGAGGATGCCGGGCCGCTTCCCGCCGACCCGGCTCCCTGACCGATCCGACTCAGCGCAGGGACGGCCGGTGGGCCGGACGGACCGTTCTCGCTCCATGTTGCCAGGCATCGCGTCAACACACAGGCCTCCACGCTCTCTGCTCCGCCGCGTCCTACGGACGGCGATCGTGGCACTGTGCGCTCTCCTGGGCGTCGCGCTCGCCGAGTCCCCGGCCCACGCCGCCGTTCTCGCGGACCGCATCGTGGCGGTCGTCAACACCGAGCTCATCATGCTGTCGGAACTCAAGGCGGAAACGGAATCCACCGAGATGCGCCTCCGCGCACAGTACCGGGGCGCCGACTTGGAGCGCCGCATCCGGCAGACCGAGCTGGAAGCCCTGACCAGGATGATCGAGACGAAGCTCCAACTGCAGATCGCCAAGACCCGCGGCGTGGACGTGGCGGAGGAGGAACTGAAGGCCGCCGTCAAGGAAATGAGGCGCCAGGGGGAAAAAATCGACGAGTCCGATCCGACCGTCCTGCGCGGGATCCGGGAGCAGATCGTCCTGTTGAAAATCGTGGACCGGGAAGTCCGCAGCAACCTGATGGTGGCGGAAATCGAATTGCAGCGGTACTACATGCAGCACCAGAGCCGGTTTTTGCTGCCCGACGAATACCGGATCAGCCAGATCCTGCTCGTCCCGCGAGCCGGCGAGGACCGGGCTCAGGTCCGCGCCAGGGCCCAGGCCGCCTATGCCGAGCTCAAACAAGGGGCGCAGTTTTCCGACATGGTCATGCGCTATTCGGACGGCCCGGAAGCGACGAAGGGCGGGGGCCTCGGCTTCGTCCGTCAGGGGGAACTCCTCCCCCCGATCGAGCAGGCCCTCGCGCCCCTGGAAGTCGGGCAGCTCAGCAAGCCGGTCGAGACGCCCCAGGGGCTGCACATCCTCCGTCTGGACGAGAAGAGTCCGACCGGCTTCCGGCCCTTCGCCGAAGTCCGGACCGAGATCCAGGGGCTCGTGTACCGGCAGAAGAACGAGGATGGGTTCCAGGCCTGGCTCAAGGAGCTGAAAAACAAGGCCTATATTGAAGTGAAATTCTAGTGTCGCAGGAGAAACGCGGGAACGGGGTGTTCCGTGAACGGTTTTCAGTGGTCGGTTCCGGAAACTGAGAACTGACTACTGATCACGTTTCACGAGATCGCGGATCGCCTGCCAGAGCTCGTCCCGCCCTTCATGCGTGACCGAGGAATAGGGCGCGCACCGATCCGCCTCCGACAACCGGAACGATGCGCGGACGGCCGCCAGGCTGGCGCCGCGCTCGCTGCGCGACAGCTTGTCGCTCTTCGTCAGCACCAGCACCGGCCGCTGCACGTGGTCACAGAGCCAGGCGTAGGTGGACGCGTCGTGATCCTCGGTGCCCCGCGCATCCAGGAGCAGAAACACGGCGCGGAGTTCCGGCCGGGCCTTGAGATATTGCTCGATCATCGGTCCCCACTCCGCCAGCACCGATTTGGAGGCTTTCGCGTAGCCGTAGCCCGGCAAATCCACCAGATAAAAGTTTTTCAGCCGGGGGTCGGCCGTGGCCACATGGAAGAAGTTCACGGCGCGGGTCTTGCCCGGCGTCCGGCTCACCTTCACCAATTTTTTGCGGTTGAGCAGGGAATTGATCAGGGACGACTTGCCCACGTTCGACCGGCCGACGAAGGCGATCTCGGGCAGCCGATCCTTGGGAAAGTCCTCCGGCTTCACGCAACTCCGGAGAAACTCCGCGGTGAGGATTTTCATGGTTCGATCGCCGAGGACTGATGGCTGAAAGCCGACGGCTACTCCTGTATCATCCGCCCATGGTGAAGTCAAATCTGCGCCACCGGCTCGCGCGACTCCTGTTTCGATTACTGCTGCTCACGGCGCTGGCGCTGAGCGGGATCGCCGGTTGGTGGTGGCGCACCTTTCCCGACATTGCCGCCCTGGCCAAGGTCAATCCGACCACCACCGCCCTGATGGAGGCCCGCGCCGCCGACGCGCGGCGGCAGGACCGGCCCGTCACGCCCCGCTGGAGCTGGACTCCCCTGTCCCACATCTCGCCCCATTTGCAGAAAGCCGTCATCGTGTCCGAAGACGCCTCGTTCTTCCAGCACGAAGGGTTCGACTGGGGCGGCATCCAGGACGCGACCCTCCGCAACATCAAAGCGGGCAAGCTCGCCCGCGGGGGCAGCACCATCACCCAGCAACTGGCCAAGAACCTCTATCTCTCGTCCGAGAAGAACCTCTTGCGCAAAGTCCACGAGGCCCTGATCGCCCGCTCGCTGGAACGGCGCCTGAGCAAGAAACGGATCCTGGAAATCTATTTGAACGTCGCCGAATGGGGACAGGACGTCTACGGCGCGGAGGCCGCGGCGCAGCACCACTTCAGCAAGCCGGCGGCGAATCTGACCGAAGAGGAAGCGGCCCTGCTGGCGGCGATCCTGCCCGCGCCCCTGCGCCACGACCCGCTGAAGGTCACGCCCTACCTGGCCTATCGCCAGACCAAAATTTTGCGATGGATGCAATAAAGGCGCTGTTCGGCGAATCGGCCAACCCGATCAGGTCCCTCCGGATCGGCCTGATCGTGGCGGCATCGTCTGATTGAAGCTGGTCTCGCCGGGTTGACAGCTCGATCCTGGTTGCGCCCTTTCTTCGCCTGGGCTACCATGAGGCCCGCTTCACCGCTCCGAGTTTGAAGTTCCAAATTGGAACTTCAAACTCGGAAGGAGCCACCGATGAGCGCCCTGGTTCCGATTGAACGAATCGAGCGAACCATCCTTCTAATCAGAGGGCATAAGGTCATGCTTAGCACCGACCTTGCCGAGATGTACGGCGTCGAGCCTAGAGCGCTGGTCCAGGCAGTCAAGCGCAACCGCGAACGATTTCCGAAAGATTTCATGTTTCAACTGAGCGAGAAAGAATTTGCCAACTTGAAGTCACAATTTGTGACTTCAAGTTGGGGCGGGCTACGGCGCGCCCGTCCCTACGCCTTCACGGAGCAAGGCGTCGCGATGCTATCCAGTGTGCTCAATAGCAAGCGGGCCGTACTGGTGAACATCGGCATCATGCGGGCTTTTGTCCGCTTGCGGGACATGATCGCCTCGAACAAGGCCCTTGCCAGACGATTGGACGATCTGGAAAAGAAATACGACCGACAATTCAAGATCGTCTTCGACGCCATCCGCGAACTCATGGCCCCGCCGGTCGCGCCGCGCCGACGGATCGACTTTCATGGGGAGCGGTAAGCCAACTTAGGACTGGCAAAGGCAGGAGTGCTTATGAGCAAAGCTGACAAGCGGTGGGGAGTCAGCGAAATTCTCGCCTCGTCAGCAAGCGGGTATGCCATGGACCTGTTCAGGGAAAAGGAAATCAACGCCCTCACACTGCTGGACAAGCGGGGCAAACCCTATCCTGAATCCCGTCAGTCCCCCGGTTTACCTCCCGTGTCGCCGACTTCCGCAGAATCCCGTTCGCCGAAGATGGCGGACTCGTGTCGGTACCACTTGAATTCGAGCCGGTTGCGGGAGGGATCTTCCAGGAAGAACGTCCGATGTTCCGTCAGCTTGCCTTCATAGCGTCTGCGCGGCTCCTGATAAAATGTCAGACCCTTCGTTTTGGCCCGGTCCGCCAGCGCCTGCCAGTCCTTCTCGTTTGTGAAGACCAGTCCGAAATGGCGCGGATAAATGCCCTTCTGCGTCAAGGGTTCTTTCGTGAGATGCGCCACAATCTGGTTGCCGGCCAAACCCAGGATGACCGCGGAGTCCGTTTCGCGGCCGAGCGTGCAACCGAGCCCGTCCACGTAGAATGTCTTCGCGGCGGCGAGATCCGTGACCGGAAAGGCGAGATGGAAGATAGCTCGGCTCATGCCTCGATCCAACGCCGAATGATGAATGCAGAACGATGAACGAAAGATGGGTTTACTCTAGCCCTTCTCTTGCCGCTCTGCAACGGACTTCCCATTCATCATTCTGCATTCATCATTCATACTTGTCTTTCACCACCGGTTCTCCATGCCCGTTCCAGTAACCGGCTATCATGTAGGGCGTGTTGTGCCGGATGGCGAATTTTCCGTTTGGGGCCAGCACCAACGCCCCGGCCTGTCCCCGAATGCGGGAGCCGAGCAGCCCCAGCGCCCAGCGGCCCGCCGCAACTGGCGTGGCGCCGGAGGCCATCCGGTCGACGATCGTCTTGGCCATGGCTAGGCGGATGATGCCCTCGCCGACGCCGCTCATGGAGACCGCCCCCGCCTCGTCGTCGGCATAGCAACCGCAGCCGATCAACGGCGTGTCGCCCACGCGCCCGGGCAACATGAGCGTGACGCCTCCGGTGGAGGCGCCGGCGGCGACGGTCCCAGCACGATCGAGCGCCACTGCGCCCACTGTTTCCAACCCCGCCTTCCGGCGACGGGCCAGGGTGTTGAACAGACGCAAGGTGCCGGCCGCTGAGGCCTGCGGCCCGATCTTCCGGATATCCGTTTGCAGCGCCTTGCGTTGCGCGGGAGTGGGGCTTGCCTGTCTCGCCAGCTGGAAGTGCAAGGCCAGCCTAGTGGCGGGCGGGCCGGACAGGAGGACATGTTCCGTCCGCTCCATCACCAGCCGGGCAGCGCTGATGGGATGGCGCACCGACTTGATCCCGGCGACGGCCCCGGCCCCGAGCCCTCGCCCTTCCATGAGCGAGGCGTCCATGCGGCGGCTCCCGTCCAGCTGCAAACGGGCGCCGATCCCGGCGTTGAACAGTCCCGAGGCTTCTAGCAGGCAGATCGCCGCTTCTACCGCATCGAGGGCCACGGCGCCCTCGCGGAGCCGTCCGTACCCGGTGTACAAGGCTTCCGCGAGGCAGGCCCGTTGTCGGCCCATCATCGGATTGGTCCCGGCGCCGCCATGGATCAGGATGAGAGGGGATCGGGAGGTGCGACGCGGCTTCAATTCAACAAGACGCGCTTAGCCTGGTGATACGCAGGGTCCTGCATCCGGTCGAGGTCGCTGCGGACGAACCCCAGGCCCGTGACGCAGAGTTCGAAGTTCTCGGAGAGTTTGCGATAGAGGGGAGGACCGTCCGCATCGGGCCGGTCTTCCAGCTGCGCCACGATGCCGTAGGAGCGCTTCCCGGTCTTCACGTAATCCACCAGGAAGTCTTTGTGATAGATCAGGCCGGCGGTCTTCAGCCGGCGCAGGTACTCGGGAAAAATCCCGGCCATGAAGAGGGTGAAGTCGCCGATGTGGCGGTGGACGTCCCGTTCCTGCTCGAGGGACTGGGCCCCCTGCAGCACTTCGGATTCATACAGGAGGCCCACCAGGGCCTCGACTTGCTCCCCCTGCTGGTTGCGGACCCGGTAGAGACGGTCGATGTGGGTGAATTCGACGAGGAGATTGGTGACGTAGTCGGTAACGTTCAGGTCGGGCCAGCCGAGGTGTTCGGTGAAGCTCTTCTCGGTCAGGGCCCCGAAGAGCCGGCGCAACGGGTGATGTTCAGGTATGCACATCGCCATGGCCACCTCCCTGTGCTGCCCCTTTTATACCAAGCTCCCTTGTCTCCGCAAGCGATTCGATCGGTTCCGCGCCCGACTGCCCTGCCTGTCTCCTGTATCGGCAGGCCGGGCCGAGACTTTAGTCCGTCCCGGATGCCCGCCGCTGGCCGCTGTCCAGGATCAACGTCACCGGTCCGTCATTCACGAGTTCGACTTCCATATGGGCGCCGAAACGGCCGGTGGCGACGCGGAGCCCCAATATCTTGAGTCCGTTGACCACTTGCTCGTAGAGGGCTCTTGCCAGTTCCGGCGGAGCGGCCTGGTCGAAGCCGGGGCGGCGGCCCTTGGCCGTATCGCCCAGCAACGTGAACTGCGAGACGACCAGCAGCGCCCCGCCCGCTTCGCCGATCGACCGGTTCATCTTGCCCGCCTCGTCGCCGAAGATGCGGAGCGTGGAGAGTTTCTCGACCATATAGCGGACGTCGGCCTCGCCGTCTCCCTTGGCCACGCCGAGCAGCACGAGCAACCCGGCGCCGATCTCCCCGATCGTCTCGCCCGCCACCAGCACCGACGCGCGCGAGACGCGCTGAATGACGGCTTTCATAAGTTGCAAAGTTGGAAAGTTAACAAGTCCGAAAGTCCCGGTCCGACAACTTTCACACTTGACGGACTTTTCAGACTTTGGGACCCAATTGTTTCAGCGTGCCTTCCAGCGTCAGGAGCCGGCGCTTGGCAGGCAGGCCGCAGGAGAACCCGCCCAGCGACCCGTCCTGCGCCACGACGCGATGGCAGGGCACCAGGATCGGCACGGGATTCGCGCCCAGCGCCAGGCCCACCGCCCGCGCATAGCGATCGCCTCCCACCCGGCCAGCGATCCACTGGTAAGAACGGACTCGCCCGTAGGGAATGCGCCGCGCCGCGCGCCAGACTTTCCGTTGGAACGGCGTGCCGGCCGAGAGGTCCGCCGGCAAATCCAGCGCCTGTCGCTTGCCGGCGACAAATTCCATCAGCTGCGCCTGCGCCTGAACCAACAGGGCCTGTGCGTTCGCCTCTTGCAGCGGCGCTCCATCCGTCCCCCCCAGCTCTCGCTCGGCCCTCGCGCGCGACGCCTGCGGCAGGACGATTCTCGCCACTCCAATCGGAGACGCAACGATGCCCATCCAACCCCAGCTCGTCCGAAAAATGCGCGAGGCGTGAGGCGTCAGGCGTGAGGCGGATGAGAAAGACGTTCTAGCGGCCATGCGGTCCTCGCCCGAGCTTGCGTTTCATAATGTTCCAGACGACCTCCAGTTCCGGCGAGCGCAGCAGCGCATGGATGCCGAAATATCCGGTCATACTCAAGCCGATACCCACCAGCAGCATGATCGTCTTGGCGATCCAATCCCCCTGATGGGTCCAGACCGAGGCCCCGGCCACCCAGGCGGAGGCCAGCACGACCGGCGCCAGCGCGATCAGACTGCGCCCTGCCGACCGGCCCACGGAGGCCCAGTCGATCCCGCCCAACCGCTGGTTCAAGACCGTGACCAGGATGGCCCCGTTCAGCATGGACGCCAGGGCCGTGGCCAGGGCCAGCCCCGCATGGTGGAGCGGCCCCATCAGTGCCAGCGACAAGACCAGGTTCCCGACGACCCCCGCAACGGCCGCCAGGGCCGGCGTTCGCGTATCCTGCATCGAGTAGAAGGCCGCAACGACGATCCGCACCCCGGCGAAGGCCCAGAGTCCCACGGCATAACACAAGAGCGCCGTCGCCGTCGCATCCGTGTCCGCCGCAGTGAAGGTCCCGTGCTCGAAAAAGAGATGGACGATCGGTCGCCGCAGGAGCATCAATCCCGCCATCGCCGGCAGGATGATGAAGAGGATCATGCGTAAGCCGAAGCCGAGGGTCTCGCGCAGCTCCGTAAGCGAGCCGCGCGCCGCCTGCTGGGAGAGCGTCGGCAGGATGGCCGTGGCCAGAGCCACGCCGAAGATGCCCAGCGGAAATTGGATGAGCCGCATCCCGTAGAATAAATAGGTCGGCGCCCCGGCGAAGAACGAGGCCAGGATTGTGCTAACCGTAATGTTGACTTGCGTCACCGACATGCCCAGCAGCGACGGCACCAGCAAGGCGCCGATCCGCTTCACGCCGGGATGGCCCGGCTCGAACCGCCAGCCGAACAGAAACCCACGCCGGCGGAGCCCCGGGAGCTGCATCACGAACTGGGCGGCGCCTCCCAGCACCACCCCGACGGCCACGCCCAGGATCGGCTCGCTCAGCCGCGGCGAGAGGAACAGCGCCGCGGCGATCGTGCAGACGTTGAACAGCACCGGGGAAAAGGCCGGCGCCGCGAAGGCGCGCACCGAGTTCAGGACCCCCATGGCCAGGGCCGCTAGGCTGATGAACAGGAGATAGGGAAACATGATCTGCGTGAGCAGCGTGGTCATGGCTAGGCGCGGGGGGTCCTGGTGGAACCCCGGCGCCAGCAGCCACACGATCGCGGGCGAGGCGAGGATGCCGAGCAGCGTCATCCCCGTCAGGATCGTCAGCAGCGTCGTGAAGACCGCGCTGGCCAGCTCCCAGGCGTCGCGTTGGCCGCGCCTGGTGTGGTATTCGGTGAAGACCGGGATGAAGGCGGACGACATCGAGCCTTCGGCAAAGAGTTCGCGCAGCAGGTTCGGAATCCGGTAGGCGACGAAAAAGGCGTCGGCCGCCGGCGTCGCGCCGAACAGGCGGGCCAGGACCATGTCGCGGATGAAGCCGAGAATGCGGCTGGAGAGGGTGGCGACGCCGATCAAGCCGGCGGCTCGGACCACCGTATGGTTTTCGTCCTGG
>SYGV01000025.1 GCA_005799365.1 Nitrospiraceae bacterium | reverse complement strand
CTTCCCCGCCTTGTCTTTGAGCTTCAACGCCTGCGGCTCGTCCGGCGTGAAATGCAAGCTCCGGTTGCCGTCCTTGCCCAGGAGCACGAGCCCGACTTCTCCGTTGGCATCCAAGCCGAGGCCGGCTCTCGTCCTGCCGAACTTGTCCACCAACAGGAATTCTTCCGAGTTGACCACCTTCATCCGCTGCTGAGCCAACGCCGGCTCCACGCTCAGAAGCCGGTCTGCACACAGGCCGCCTAGGAACCCGCCCACGAGGGCCACGACCAGCACGACCGCAAACTCTTTGCGATTCATCGTCCTCCTCCTACTGAACGCCTCCCGCCAGATTCCTCCGGGCCCTCTTGTACCATGTTCCACGGCTCGTTGCGACCCTTGTATGGCCTGGGGGTTTCCAGTATCATCTCAGGCGCGTTGCGTGCGGGACGGGCGGGATGGGAATGGACGGAGGCGAAGGGAGGTGGTCATGTCATGCTGGACACGGGTCAAGATGGGAACGGCCCTGGCTGTTGCCGCGATCATGCTGGCCGCTTCTCCGGGCCTGGCCGAGGATAATTATGATCTGGTGGCCCGGTACGTGCTGGAGACGGTTCGGGCGTTCCGCACGGCCTACGTATTGAACGTGGTGGAGCATATCCGCGAAGGGGGCATTGTCCCGAAAGAAGACTGGATCAAGGATGCCCATGCCATTCCCCTCCCCGCCCAGTTCGTGAAAGCCGCGGGCGCGGACCTGGAATCCTTCGAGATCGGGCTGATCGGCCTGACCCCGGTGTACAAGAGCAATCTGCCCCGCACCCAGGCCGAGAGCGATGCGCTTCAGCGGCTGACGTCGGATCGCAGCCAGAAGGTCGTTTCCTTTGCCGACGGCAACCAGTTCAAGGCCATGGCGGCCGATGTCGCGGTGGTGCAGTCCTGCGTGGACTGCCACAACGTCCACCCGGACAGTCCCTGGAGGAACTATAGGAAGGGGGACATCATGGGGGCCGTCATCGTCCGTTTGAACAAACACGGGAAATGAGGAAGGCGCAGGTGTCATGACTAAACGTTCCATGCGTACGGCGATAGGGGCTGGGGTGGCCGGCCTGGTTCTGTGGGGATCCGTGGCGCAGGCGGAAACCTACGACCTGGTGGCCCGCTATGTGCTCGAAACGGTCCGCGCCTTCCGCACCGCCTATGTGCTTCACGTCGTCGAGCATACGAAGGAGGTCGGCATCGCGCCCAAGGAAGATTGGGTCAAGAACGCCCACGCGATCCCGCTGCCGGCCCAGTTCGTGAAAACCGCTGGGTCAGACTTGGACACGTTCGAGATCGGCATCATCGGGCTCACCCCCATCTACAAGAGCAATCTGCCCAAGACGGAGGCCGAGACGGAAGCCCTGAAAAGTCTCATGGCCGATCCCAGCAAGAAAATCGTCACGTTCTCGGAAGGCAAGCAGTTCAAGGCCATGGCGGCCGACTTCGCCGTGTCCCAGTCCTGCGCCGATTGCCACAACAGCCACCCGGAAAGCCGCTGGCGCAATTTCAAAAAGGGCGACGTGATGGGGGCGATCGTGGTCCGGCTGACCAGGCAGGCCAACTAGCAGGGTGTTGAAACAGGCAGCCGGCTTCGTTCTCGCGTCGCTCCTCAAGAGTTGTCAGTTATCAGTATTCCGTTCTCAGTTCCGGAACTGACGACGGCACACTGACAACCGAGCACTAAAGCCCCTCGCTGCGGCCTTGCCACGGGAACAGCGCGCGTCTCGGCGCGCGCTGGGTGGGCGGGTGAGAAAGGCGGCCTGTTTGGCCAGCCTGAACCAATACACAGGAGTCACTTCGCAAGATGGCCGGCACCTATCCCCGCAGTCCCAAGGCGACGCTCGGCAGCATCATGCATCTCGGGCGCATGATCGACAAGGTGCGCCTGCGCCATGCGGGGCAGATCCAGGACTACAACTATCTCACGGCGGGCTTCGACAAGTACCTGCTCGATCTGCTGGCCATCACGGCGGAGGATTTCGAGCGGCAGGTGCTGGCCGGCGGCACGGACGACGAGCTGCTGGCCTGGGTCCGCCGTGAGGGCAAGCCGCTGACGGAGGCGGATATCCGGCTGTGGAACCAAGGGCTCATCCAAGCCGCGCCCAAGGACGAGGCGGCGCAACAGCGGTTTCAGGCCCGGCTTGCCGAGATTGCGGCCAAACGGAGGGCACCGGCCGGGTCGCTGCCTTCGGTCGCCACCTGGGTGGAGGCCATCGAGTTGGACGAAGGGCGCTTGTAACCGCCCCTGCTCGCACTCGGTCCCGAACCGCGTTGCGAGGCCTCCGTGCCGGATTGCCCCCTCATTCCCCCGTTAACCCCTCACGCATAAGTCAGTAGGTTCGGCTGCCTCGGTCCGGCTCGGTTGCCGGCCGCGAAGCCGGTTTGCGTCCCGGCTCGATCCTTGCGGTGCTTGAAGGACCATCCATCCTGGTGGGCGGCGACATCGTGATCGAGGTGCAAGGGGCCCGATCGTGGGCGACGGCTCCAGTCCCACGGTGATCCAGGACCGGCTGGCGAATCTGAAGTCAGGGGACGTGGCGAAAGCGACGCGGAAGGTTCCCCGAGCGGCGCTCATTCCTCCGGCTCAAGGCCCAGGCACGCGGCCAGCGCCGGCACCGTATAGGCCGCCTGGCCGTCCAGCCGGATCAACTCGATGCCGGTTGCTCCGCAGACGGCCTCCAGCAGCCGGTCCCGCGCCTGCCGTTGCGGCGAAGGCGGGGCCGCGTCCCGCAACTCGACGACCTTGGCGACGGCCCGGCTCCCCGGATGCACCAGCGCGAAGTCCACGCGCTTGAACGCCACCTGATTCAGAAAAGCGGACCGCGCCTGGCGGTCTTGTGTCTGGATGTTCACCAGACGCCAGACCGGCACCTGGGCGAAGACGAGAAACTGGTCCTGCACGGCCAGCCGCAGCAGGTTGTAGAACGCGGCCTCCGTCTCTGAGAGCAGCGGGTGCGGCGTGAGCGTCAGGCCTGACAGAACGGGCGAGGTGTTGGGCTGCATGCGGCTTCCGGCTCGGTCGGCTGTCCGGCTGCGTGCCCTGGCCCAGAGTAGCAGGAGCAAGCCAAAGAGGCCCAGGAGTAACATCCCTTCGAGCGGTTTCAGGATCAGCGCGTCGCGCACAAACCCTCAGCGGTTCTTGCCGATTTTGCGGAACAAGGATGGCCAGCCCTGCTTGCCCGGCACGACCGTTCCCAGAACGACGGGATGCGCCGCGCCGGTCACGGCTGGGACATTGGCGCAGTCCCCATGCAGCGTCTGGTAGGCCAGGACGGCGAAGGCGACTGCCTCGAAGGCTTTGCTGTCCCAGCCGATCTCGTCCAGCCTGCGCACCGGGGTCGGTTCGAACACCGCCGCCAGGTCCCCCATCAACGTGCGGTTGCGCGCGCCGCCGCCGCCGACGATCACTTCGTCAAGATTCTCTCCCAGCCAGCGCCTGGCGCCGCTCACGGTCACGGCGGTGAACAACGAACAAGTCGCCAGGACGTCGCCGGCCGCGAGGCGGCGCCTGCGCATGGTGGCCAGCACGCGCGCGACGAAGGGGTCGCCGAACGCCTCCCGCCCCGTGGTCTTAGGCGGCGGCTGTTTCAGAAAGGGGTGGGCCAGCAACTCCGCCAGCAGTCCGGTATCCACGGTGCCTTGAGCCGCCAGCCTGCCGTCCCGGTCCATGGTCTGACGGCCGTCGGTCAATCGATGAACCAGCCCGTCCAGCACCATGTTCCCCGGACCCGTGTCGAAGGCCCGAATGGCGGACAGGGACCCGCCGGCCGGCAGGTGGGTGACGTTGCCGATGCCGCCCAGGTTGACGATGAGGCGCGACCGCGTCGCATGCCTGAACAGGAGATAGTGGACATAGGGGGCCAGCGGGGCTCCCTGCCCTCCGGCCGCGATGTCGCGGGGGCGAAAATCCGCCACCGTCGCAATGCCGGTCCGTTCGGCGATCACCGTCGGTGCGGCGATCTGCAGCGTCGAGCGGACCGATCCCAGCCCCCGTTCGCGGATGCCTTGCGGCAGATGCTGGACCGTCTGCCCATGGGATCCGATGAACGCAACCTCGGCGGGGCGCAGCCCGGCTTTCTTGATCACGCGGAGCGCCGCCCTGGCAAACCATTCGCCCAGGACGGCGTTCAGATGGCAGACCTCGGCGACGGATCCGCCGGAGCAGAGGGTGAGCACCCGCCGCTGTAAGTCCGCCGGATAGGGCGTGGGGGCAAACGCCAGCACGGTGACGCTGAGGGCGAGTCCGGAGCCACGGATGTCCACCAACGCGGCGTCCACTCCGTCGCCGGATGTGCCGGACATGAGGCCGACGACGTTCATCCCGCGCTGCTTCCTAGTCCGACTGGTGGGACGCTCATCCACGCAGGCTAACCGAAGTCGGCGGAGGGGTCAAGCGAACGCCCAGCGAGTGTCAAAGACAAGTACCAAAGACGGGTTTGACTTTCTTCGGCGGGCGATGCTACGGTCCCGCCCATGCGCAAACCGTTTGCAATTACGAACCGCGATTGGATGCTCGCGGCCTGCCTTTTCTTGGGGGGGGGCGCGCCGGCCTGGGCGGGGGAGCCGCTGCCGGTCGTCGTCACCATTCCGGTCCTGAAGGACTGGGCGGAACAGGTCGGGGGCGCTCACGTCCGGGTCCTGTCCTTGATTTCTGGTCTCGAGAGCGAGCACAGCTATTCGCCGAAGCCGAGCGACGTGATCGCGCTTCGCAAGGCGCGCGTGCTCCTCCAGATCGGCATCGGGTTGGAAGTGTGGGTGTCCTCGCTCGTGAAGAATTCCGGCAACGCCGGCTTGCTGGTGGTGACGACCTCGGAGGGAATCGAGCTGATCGACGGGGAGGAGACCCACACGGGGGTTCGGCAAGCCCATGATGATCGGCACCCATCCGGGAATCCTCACGTTTGGCTGGACCCGGACAATGCCACGGCCATGATTCGGCACATCTCCGACGCCTTCAGCCGGGCGGATCCGGCCCATGCCGTCGAGTATCGGCGCAATGCAGCCGCCTACGTCCGCCACATCGAGCAACTGCGGGCCGAGTTGACCGCACAGCTCCGGCAGGCGCCCGAGCGGCGGATCATCGTGCACCATCCGGCCTGGCCCTATTTCGCGCGGCGGTTCGGACTCACGATTGTCGGTGAGATCGTCACGCAGGCCGGCGCGGAACCCTCGGCCTATCACATCCAAGAATTGATCGCGGCGATCCGCAGGGACAAGATTCGCGTCGTCGTCTCCGAGCCGCAGTTGAACCAAAAGATTCCGGAAGCCCTGGCGCGCGAGACCGGCGTGCGGGTGGTGGTCTTGACGCCGCTGCCCGGCGGATTGCCCGGCACGGCGACCTATCTCGACATGCTGCGGTATAATGGCCGGCAGTTGGCCCACGCGCTGGCCCAGCCCTAGCCGGATTTACCCGCGGACCCCATGATGACGACTCCGATCATCCGCTTCACCCACGCCACGTTCGGCTTCCCCGGCGTCACCGCGCTGGAGGACATTTCGCTGGAGATTGCCGACGGGGAATTCGTGGGCGTGATCGGCCCGAACGGCTCCGGCAAAACCACGCTCTGTCGGGCGGTCCTGGGGCTGTTGCCGCCGCGCTCCGGCCACCTCCAGATTTTCGACTGTGCCTGTCAGGAACTGCGCTGTCACCACCGGGCCCGCATCGGGTACTTGCCGCAGAAGGGTGTGCTGGACCGGAACTTTCCCATTACGGTGTTGGAAGCGGTCATGATGGGCCGCTACGGCGCGCTGGGCCTCTTCACGCGGCCCGGCAGGCAGGATCGGGAGATCGCGCTGCGCGCGTTGGAACAGGTGGGCATGCAGGATCACCGGGACAGCGCGCTGGGACACCTCTCGGGCGGGCAGCAGCAGCGGGTCCTGATCGCGCGGGCGCTGGCGCAGCAACCGCAAGTGTTGCTCCTGGACGAGCCCACCACCGGCATCGACATCACCACGCAGCACGCGGTGCTGGACCTCATCCGGCACTTGCACCGGGACCTGAAGCTGACCGTTCTCCTGATCACCCACGACATCAACATGATCCGGTCCTGCGTGGACCGGCTGGTGTTGCTGAAAACCCGCCTCTATGCGGCCGGTCCTCCCGAGGACGTCCTGCGCCCGGACGTGCTGCGGCAGGTCTATGGAAAGGAACTCGTGATCACGGAGAAGGATTTGATCATCGTGGAAGATTATCATCATCACTGAATTCGGGAGTTATCAGTCTTCAGTGATCAGTGCTCAGTTTTTCGATCGGAACTGAAAACTGATTGCCGAGTACTCTTCATGATCGAGATGCTCACATATGATTTCATGCAGCGCTCACTGCTGGCGGCGGCGCTGGTGGGAGCGGTCTGTTCGGTCATCGGCGTGTTCGTCGTGCTGCGGGGGCTGGCGTTCATCGGGGCCGGCACGGCCCACGCGGCCTTTGCCGGGGTGGCGCTGGCCTATCTGCTCGGCGTCCCGCCGCTGCCGCTGGCCATCGTGTTTGGCCTGGCGACCGTGTGGATCACGGGGGTCATGGAAGAGCAAGGGCGGATGAAGCTGGATGTCTCGATCGGAATCCTCTACACGGCCACGATGGCCCTGGCGATCCTGTTCATCGGGTTGATGAAAGGCTACAACGCGGAAGTCTACGGCTATCTGTTCGGCAGCGTGCTTTCGGTGACGCCGGAGGAACTGCGCG
>SYGV01000024.1 GCA_005799365.1 Nitrospiraceae bacterium | reverse complement strand
TCCGGGCTTTTTTGTTGCAATACCGATGCTTGAGCGCGCTTGCTCAGTCCGGTTCGAATGCGTTTTCGCCGTGGCTGGCGCTATCCAGCCCGGCCAGTTCATCCTCGCGGGTAACGCGCATCGGCAGGGCCATCGAGACCATCAGCGCGGCAATCGCGGTGGCAATCGCGCTCCAGGCCGCGACGGCGGCCACGCCGATCGCCTGGCCCACCATCTGGTGCGCCAGGTCCATGCCCGGACCATAGCCGGTGCCGCCCAGCGAGGGGCTGAGCACCACGGCAGTGAGCAGCGTGCCGGCCGCGCCGGTTACGCCATGGCCGGCGAACCGCTGGATCGCAGCCACCGACACCCCCGCCTCGTTGGGCGTACAGGGGCCCGGCGAGATGACCATCCGTTGCGGCTTCAACGCGGCAATCTCATCCACCGTGATCTTGTCGTTCCGGTAGACACGGACGTCCTCCCCCAACTCGCCCAGATACTGCACTAGGTGGTAGGTGAAGGAATCGTAATTGTCGATCATCAGTAGCATAACAATAAGTGCCTATGGCTTATGGCGAATGGCTGAAGGCGAAAGAGCCGTTCGTCTCCGTTCCTTTCTTGCCATTGGCCATACGCCATTTGCTCCTCTCCTATTCGAGTCCCTGCTCCGCCAGCTCGATCGCCTTCATCATCGCCTTGGCCTTGTTGCAGGTCTCTTCGTGCTCGCGGGCCGGATCGGAATCGGCCACGATGCCGGCCCCGGCCTGGATATAGGCCTGCTTGCCCTTGATCACGATCGTGCGGATGTTGATGCAGGTATCCATGTTGCCGGAGAAGCTGAAGTAGCCGACCGCTCCCGCATAGGGCCCGCGCCTGGCCGGTTCCAGCTCCTCGATGATCTGCATCGCGCGGATTTTCGGCGCGCCGGAGACGGTGCCGGCCGGAAAGCAGGCCTGCATGACGTCGTAGGCGGTCTTGGGCCGCTCCAGTTCCCCTTGCACGTTGGAGACCAGGTGCATCACGTGGGAATAGCGCTCCACCGTCATGAGCGCATCCACCTTGACGGTGCCCTTCTTGGCCACCCGGCCGATGTCGTTGCGGCCCAAATCCACGAGCATCACATGTTCGGCCCGCTCCTTCGCATCCGCCAGCAGCTCCCGTTCCAGCGCCCGGTCCTGTTCCTCGGTCTCCCCGCGCTTTCTGGTGCCGGCGATCGGCCGCACCGACACCTGGCCCTCTTCGCAATGTACCAGGATCTCCGGCGAGGAGCCCACGAGTTCGACGCCGCCGACCCGCAGGTAGTACATGTAAGGCGAGGGGTTGACCAGCCGCAGCGCCCGGTAGATCTCGAACGGCGCGGTTTGAATGCGCGTCTCCCAACGCTGGGACAGCACGCTCTGAAAGATATCGCCGGCCTTGATGTACTCCTTGGTCTTCACGACCATCTTCTCGAACTCCGCGCGGCTCATGTTCGACGTGAAGGCGATGGGCTTGCGGCGTCGCTTCGGGCCTGTGCGGCGCAGCGGCCGCCTGAGGCGCGCGATCATCCGCTCGATGCGGGCCGTCGCGTCGGCATAGGCCCGTTTCAGGTCCGATTCCTTGCCGGACGGCACATGGGCGTTGGCCACGACTTTGATTTTCTGCGCCACGTTGTCGAAGATCAGCAGCGTATCGGTGATCAGGAAGGCCATGTCCGGCAGGCCCAGGGCGTCCTTGCGGCGCGGGGGAATGTCCTCCAAATACCGGACGATGTCGTAGCCCAGATACCCCACCGCCCCACCCACGAAACGCGGGAGCCCCGGCACCGTGACCGGACGGTACGCGGCCATGATGTCGCGCAACCGGTCCAGAGGCGTTTCCCCTTGCTTCGCCGAGATCGGCAGGCGTTGGACCTTCTTCCCCCGTATGATCAGCAACGTTCCCCGTTCCTCGCGGATGACGATCGGCGAGCCGCTGCCGAGGAAGGAGTACCGAGCCCAGTTCTCTCCCCCTTCCACGCTTTCCAGGAGGTAGGCGGAGGGGCCATGATCGATCTTGGTGAAGGCGGAGACGGGAGTCTCGAAGTCGGCCAAAATCTCGCGATACAGAGGAATGAGGTTCCCCTGCGAGGCAAGGGAACTGAATGCTTCAAAACTCAATGAAAAGGAAGGGGTTTTCATCCCCGAAAACTAGCACGCACCTTGGGCAAAGTCAACGAGCGGAAGTTGAAAGCGGAGCGCCTAGCCCCGGCCATTCCCTTGCCATGCAAGGGACGGTCTAGCAGGCTGTTCAAAAACTATTTCTGCACCCAGGGAATACGGCTTGGCCTGGGTCACAGACGGGATCAGAGAATCATTCATTCGCGCCCGACCACCAGGCGCTGGCCGACGTGGATCGTATTGTCTTTCAGATTGTTCAACAGCTTGAGCGTATTGACGTCGACCCCGTACAGACGACTGATCGCCATCAACGTATCGCCGGGCCTGACCTGATGGTAACGAGGCTTGGGCCTGTCGGCCTGCGTCGGGTCGAATGCCGGAGCCGGAGCCATGGCGCCGCCCATCGCCCCCTGGTCCATGTCGCCGGGCGCCATCTTGTCGGCCCGCTTCCCCTTGGCGGGAGCCTTGCGCGTCCGCCCCGACAGGTCCTGCTCTTTCAAGAGCGCCACATCCCGCATCGCCGCTGCTTCCTCTTGCATCCGGCCCATCTGCTCGCGAACCGCCTGCACCTGGGCGATCAATTCGCGATTGCGCGCCTCCAGGTCCGACGCATCGCGCTTGAGCCGTTTGAGCTCGCTGTCCATTTCGCCGGTCCGCTTTTCTTCCTGGGCCAGCAACCGTTGGAAATTCATCGCGCGGGCCTTTTCCGCCTCGTATTTCTCCCCCATCACGCAGCCGGTCAGCATCACAGCGCCGATCGCCAACGCTACGAGACGTCCTGCTTGTCCACCCATCATAAGTTGCCTCTTCCCCTTCGTCTTCTTATTCCCGTGAACCGTCATGCAAGCGTGCAAAGCATAGAACTGAAGGGGCTGAAAGTCAAAGCGAAAGGCCCGCTCCGTCGGTTTGACCCCCTTTCGAGGGTATGTTACGGTTTGGGCCGGATCAACCCCGCGCCAACATTGACGCACCGGACGGCCTGGAGCAGCCATGCGCGAGCCTGCCGAACACAGCAAGAACGGCCCTCGTGGCGCGACCGGAACCGGCCGGTCGGCGCTGCCGGACTGGGTCACCCTCCACCCGGCCCAACCCATTCAAGACTTGCGATCAACCCATGACGCCTCCTAACACCGCCAAGCGCGCCGCGGCATACGATCGCATCGAGACGCTCCGCAAGGAGATCCGTCGACACGACCACTGCTATTATGTCAAGGACCGGCCGGAGATTTCCGACCTGGCCTACGACCGTCTGTTCCGAGAACTGGCCGACCTGGAGGCGGCCTACCCGGACCTGATCACCCAGGACTCCCCCACGCAGCGCGTCGGCGCCCCACCGCTGGACGAACTGACGAAGGTCACGCACGAGCGGCCCATGCTCAGCCTGGACTCGATCACCGACCGGGAAGAAGTCCTGGCGTTCGACAAACGCGTGAGGCGGGAGTTGGCCAAGGAACTGGGCCGCGAGATGGAGTCCGAGGCGATCCACTACACGGTCGAGCCGAAATACGACGGATTGTCGGTGGAGCTGGTCTACGAGTCGGGCCGGTTCGTGCGCGGCGCGACCCGCGGCGACGGCTACGTCGGCGAGGACGTGACGATCAACCTCCGGACCCTCCGCTCCCTGCCGCTCACCCTGGCCGCAGAAGCCGACCCGCCGGCCCACTTGGCCGTCCGCGGCGAGGTCTACATGAAGCTGGGCGACTTTCAAGCCCTCAACCGCCGCATCACGGAACGGGGCGATGAGGCCTTCGCCAACCCCCGCAATGCGGCAGCCGGCTCCCTGCGCCAGTTGGACTCCCGGATCACCGCCGAACGCCCGCTGGTCGTGACCTGCTATGAAACCATGGCCCGGTCCGGCGCACCGCCGCCCACACACTGGGCCGAGCTGGACAGCCTGGCGGCCTGGGGCTTGCCGGTTCCGGAAGAGCGGCGGCGCTGCGACGGCATCGACGCGGTGCTCGCCTTCCACGCCGAGATCGAAGCCGCGCGCGAGCAGCTGCCTTTCGAGATCGACGGCATCGTAGTCAAAGTGAACCACCGCGACTGGCAGGTCGCGCTGGGCGAAAAGTCCCGGAGCCCGCGCTGGGCCATCGCATTCAAGTTTGCGCCGCGGAAAGAAATCACGACGGTGCAGGACATCGTCGTCTCGGTGGGTCGCACCGGCACGCTCACGCCGCTGGCCCTACTCAAACCCGTGGAGGTGGGCGGCGTCACGATCAGCCGCGCCACCCTGCACAATGCCGACGAGGTCGCCCGCAAGGACATCCGCGTGGGCGACACGGTGAAGGTGGAGCGGGCGGGCGACGTGATCCCCGCCATTGCCGAACGGGTGCCGGTCCCAGACGAGCAACGGGCCGAGCCCTTCCGCATGCCGGAAGCTTGCCCGGTCTGCGGTGCCGCCGTGGCGAGGGAAGGGGCCTACTATTACTGTTCCGGGCAGGCCGCCTGCCCCGCCCAACTCAAAGGCGCCCTGGAACATTTCGCCTCCAAGCAAGCCCTGTACATCGACGGGCTCGGGAAAAAGACCGTGGCGCAGCTGGTGGAGGCAGGCTTGGTCCGCGAGTTGCCAGACCTCTACGAGCTGACCCAGGACCAACTCCTGGCGCTGGACGGATTTGCCGACAAGTCCGCCTCGCTGTTGCTGGAGGCCATCCGGCTGAGCAAGCAGGCGACGTTGGACCGGTTCCTCATGGGGCTGGGCATCAGGCAGGTCGGCCAGCACATCGCCAAGGTCCTGTCCCGCCGCTTCGGAACCTTGGACAGGCTCGCCGCTGCGGACCGGAACACCCTCGAGAGCGTCCACGAGATTGGCCCGGAGATCGCGGCCAGCCTGGAATCGTTCTTCCGCGAAGAGCGGAATCGACGCGTGATCCAACGCCTGCGCGAGCTGGGGATACGCTTCGAAGAACCGGGCGTGGCGGAGGGCAGAGCACGTCCACTGGAAGGAAAAACCTTCGCCTTCACCGGCGGGCTGACCCAGCTCAGCCGGGACGAAGCCACGCGCCTGGTCGAACACAGCGGAGGCCGGGTCACCTCCAGCCTCAGCAAGCATACGCATTATGTCGTGGCTGGCCGGGACCCAGGCTCCAAGCTCGATGAAGCCCGGCGGCTCGGCGTCCGCATCTTGACGGAACCGGAGTTTCGCAGTCTACTGGAGCCATCGTGAAGACAACCAGACCCACGGCCGTCACGCGCCGGAAGCAGCAACCCCCGTGTCAGAGCCCCAAGACCGGGCCGGGCAAGGCCCCAGAGCCCTCGTCCGTTCTGAATGCGCTGGCCGGACCGGTGGCGGTGCTGGACCGGCAGGGGATGCTGATCGCGGCCAATGCCGCCTGGAGACGCGCGGCCCGCACCCAGTCACTCCCCTTCCCGCGGCTGAGCCAGGGAACCAGCTACTTCAACGCCTGCCGACGCGTCACCGGGGAGACGGCGGAAGCGGCGAAGAAAATCCTCGCCGGCGTGCAGGCGGTGCGGGACGGGTCGCTGGCGCAGTTCTCGCTCGAATATCCTTCCCGCACTCCGAAAACCATTCGCTGGGTCCTGGTGCAGGCCGCTCCGCTTGCGCGTGGCGGCTGGGTGGTCCTCTCCCACCAGGACATTACCGCCCTCAAGCATCAACAACTGGAGCAGGACAAGCGGTTGCACGCGCTGGAAGCCAGAAACCAGCACCTCGACCAGATCGCGATTCGGGACCCGCTCACCGGCCTCTACAACCGCCGGTTTTTCGACGAGGTGCTGGCCAGGGAGTGGCGGCGTTTTCAGCGGACCGGCGAGGGCTTCACCATCATCATCATGGATATGGATGCGTTCAAGAACGTCAACGACCGGTACGGGCATGAAGTCGGCGACCGGGCCCTGCAGCAAGTCGGCACAGGATTGCGCGCGACCCTGCGGGCCAGTGACCTGGTGGCGCGCGTCGGCGGGGACGAGTTTGCGGCCCTGCTCCCCCACACCGACACCGAGCGCAGCCGGCCCGTCATCGAAAAGTTGTTCGACAGGATCAGGCAACTGCGCCTGCAGACCGAGTTTGGCCCCATTCCCGTGTCGCTCAGTCTGGGCGCCGCGACGGTACCCGGGTTTCCCCCGGTCACCTCCGCCGCCGAATTGCTGCGAGTGGCCGATAAGCGGATGTACGAGGCCAAGCGCCGCTACTCAGAGGGAACATCAGCCCGCCGCTGACTCGGCCGGCGCCCCGGCCTTTTCTTCCTTGACGATCTGCACGCTCTTGATGGACTTGGGGTCCGCTTCGTGCACGATGAGGCGGCAGGACCCGGCGCGTACTTCCTCGCCGGCCGCCGGGATGCGGCCCAATTGCTCCTGAATCAGGCCGCTGATCGTGTTCGCTTCCTCGTCCAGCGTGACCTTCAGAAACTCGTTGATCCGGCGCACCTCGGTCCGCCCGTGCACCAGGATCTGATTCTTGCCGATCCGTTTGATCAGTTCTTCGGACAGATCGGTCTCGTCCATGATCTCGCCAACGACTTCCTCCAGCAGGTCCTCCAGCGTAATCAGGCCCATCATGCCGCCGAATTCGTTCACGACGACGGCCATGTGCCGCTTCTCCCGCTGGAACTGCTTCATCAGATCGTCCGCCGGCTTGCCGGCCGGGACAAAGAGGGCCGGATTCGCGATCGCCTTGAGCCGGGTATCGTCATGCCCCCTGGCCAGCTCCATTAGCGCCTTGGTCTTGTAGAGAATGCCGGTGATGTTGTCCAGCCCCCCCTCGAACAGTGGGATGCGGGAGTACTTGGACGCGAACAATTGTTCCTGCGCCTCCTGCAACGTCAGGTTGCCGTCGAGTGCAAACACGTAGAGGCGCGGGGTCATCGAATCTTCGGCCGTGAGGTCGTTCAAGTGGAAAACGTTCTTGATCATCTTGACCTCTTCGGACTCGATGACTCCTGCCCGCCCCCCCACGTCCAGCATGATCTTGAGCTCCTCTTCGGTGACGAAGGGCACGGCAAGCCCCTTCCCGCCCGTGATCGCCGCGATCATCGGCTCCAGCACGAACAGGATCGGCGAGAGGCCCTGCTCGATCCAGTAGACCGGATAGGCCATCGTCAGCACGACGGACACCGCATGCTTGGCGGCCAGCGTCTTGGGCACGATGTCGCCGAAGATCAGCAAGAGAAAGGTCAGGATGCCGGTCGCGACCGCCACGGCTTCCGATCCGAACAGGCGGATCGTCAGGATCGTGGTCCAGGAGGCCGCCCCGATGTTGACCAGATTGTCCCCGATCATGATGGTCGAGAGGAGCCGCTGGGGGTGGGCCCGCAAATGCAACGCCAGCGTCGCCCGCTTGCCGCCGGCCTCCGCCAAGGCTTTCAGCCGCGTTTCGTTCACGGAAAAAAACCCGATCTCGGCCGCCGAGATCACGGCTGACAGGAAAATCAAAATCAGCAGGATCAGAAAGTCCATGGGGGAATCAGGCGAAGACCAGTGCCGTGAGCGCTTCCCTGTCACCGACTCCGACGCGCAGACGAAGCCTGGCGGAGAGAGAGGCAGAAGCGGCGAGACGCAGAAAACTAGGCTGAATGCCTATGGGGCCACCGTCATCCATGAGGGCATGATCGTAGCACAGCCGGCAGAGCCTGGCAACGAACGTTGGCAGCACGAACGCCGGAAGAACGTCGGAAGACGGTCAATAGAGGCAAGGACTTGTGCAGCAATGAGGGGATTGCAGAGGCAGGGGGAGGGGCCTACCGGTCGTCGCGCAGGACCAACGGCTCGACCGAAAATTGATCTGCCAATCTATCCACCACGGCCTCTGCCTGCTGTTCCGAGGTAAAGCGGCCGACCAGCACGCGATACCGGATGCCTGCGGAAAGCTCGACTCGCGTGACACGCACATCTTGGTACTGGGCTTTGAGCCGCCCCGCCAGCGACTGGGCATTGGCCTGCTCGGCGAACGACGCCACCTGGACCTGGAGGTAGCCCATGGCGCCGGGCCGGCCCTGGTAGGCGGTGACACGCAGCTCGATCTGGTCGGTGCCCGCGCCGGTCATGCCCAGGCTCTGGGCGGCCCCCAGCGACAGGTCCAGGATTCGATTCTTGACGAAGGGTCCCCGGTCGTTGACGCGCACCGTCACCGTCCGGCCGTTGCTCAACGACTTCACCAGCAGGACGGAGCCCAGTGGAAGCGTCCGGTGCGCGGCCGTGAGCCGGTGCATGTCGTATTGCTCGCCGTTGGCGGTCTTATGTCCGTGGAACCCAGGTCCATACCAGGAAGCCACCCCCCGTTCCACATAGCCGATTGGGTATCCCGCCGGATAGTCGGCCGGAGAATGGGCCTTCTTCGGCCCGCCCCCGCAGCCGGATAGGTTCAAGCCAATCAACAGCAACAATGAGAAACAGGAATGGATCAGGAGGGGCGGAAGGGCGATGCCGTCGGTCTCTTTCAGCATCCCATTAGATTTCGTCCAAGGACTTGTCCCGCAGCGTCGCCAACGCCTTCTGCTGGTCGGAGACGGTCAGCACCACGATCGCACGCTTCCCCTCGCGGGAGGGGGTCAGGTAAGCGCATTCGATGTTGATCTGGGCATGTTTCAATAATTCGGCCACTTCACTCAGCGCGCCCGGCTTATTTTCCAGACTCAAGACCAGGGCCGCCTCTTCTCGAAACTTGATCTTGCCCCCCGTGAGCGCAACTTTCGCCTTCTCCACATCGTTCACCAACAAGCGTAGGTGCCCGTGGCCGGTGACTTCCGGGGCCGAGAAGGCCTTGATGTTCACTCCCGCCGCACCGAGCACCGACGCCACATGGGCCAGGGTGCCAGGCTTGCTTTCCTCGCTGATCACCAATTGCGTTATCGCCGGCATAATGTTCGCTCCGTTTTAATCAGGTCGTTCTTCTTCGCGCTTCACGTTTCTTTATGCCCGTAGAGCCGTTTGGCGGTGGTCCCGCCCACGTTCCGAACCGAATGGAGCACTTGGGCCGGAATGAAGACCTCCGCTCTAATGTGTGGGTGAACGCCTCGCCTTGCATCGCCAACTCTAGCTCCCCTGCCAGAACCATCACCAGCTCGTCTGTCGCATGGATATAGTCTTCCCACACTTGCCCCGGCTGGTCAACCCAGAGGTAGCAACTGACGCAGCGGGAGCGCCAGTCCCGTCTGACCTGCCTACGATCTGCGCCATTGGATCACTCTTCCCCTCACAAGGAATAGTCGAGGCAGCACCTTCATTACTTAGTCTCCGCAAAGCCATTGCAATGAAAGAACTCCAGATGATACAGCACGAAGGGGATGCGGCGAGTGGCCTGCATCCCCTTCGTAACTGACACAAGCGCCACTGGCGCTCAAAGCGGCTCGCCTTGCTACTGAGGGCATCTCCATCGTCGGCGGATGACCCTGGTGCGTGCGTTCATGGGGCGGCCGGCTTTATTGATGTCCCGATCCTGCGCCTGCCCTGATACCCGCTCCATCCAGACCGTATCGCAGGCCCGTCGTAATCGGATCACCCGATGGCGCGCCATGAGTTCCCTCCCGTTCAACCCTGAATCAGGCCTTTTACGTCAACTGAAACGTGTCATTCAAAAACGCATATTCGTAGATGCCGTTCAGATCCACGCCGGCCATGACCGCCAGCTGCCGCACTTCCGACCGATAGCCCTTCGGCACGACTAGGTAGAACGGTACGCTCTTCTCGGCCAAGGTCTGCCACCGCTTATAGCGGTCCAGCTTGGTCAGCGAGTCCTCGGTTTCGATCTCGGCGATCCATTCAACCCGGTTTCCGGTCGGGCTGAACTGCCAGCCGAACACATCTGGCTCCGTGGTTTCCGAACCGGGGTTGATCGCGACCTTGCACTGGAACGACTTGGCCCAACGCTGCGCCACCAGACTGACCACCTGGTCATGGAGCGATTGGATTGCGACATCTCCGGTGAAGGCATCCATCGTCAGCCCTCCGTCAAGAGCAGCCGCTCGTCGCGCCGCAGTTCATGCACTTGAGACAGGTCCCGTTGCGCACCAACGTAAACTCTTTGCAGTTCTGACAGGGATCGCCTTCGTACCCCTTCAAGCGCGCCAGTTCAACGGTCGTATAGGTCAGCGTCTCGCGTTTCAGCTCCAGCTTGTGCGCCACCGCGCCGTTTTCGCCGTTGCCGCGCCCGTTGCTGCCGTTGCCGTTTCTGCGCCTGGCCGGAAAGATCTCCGTGCTGATCGAAGAGGAGGCGAGGGCCTGCGGGTCCGCCTCTTCGCTGTCCTTGCACTCGGGGTCCTGCTCGTCCTTCTTCACCGAATCCATGCGCAGGTCTTCCGGCACCACTTGCGCCAGGTCGTGGCGGCCCAGGTAGGTGATGGCCAACTCGCGGAAGATGTAGTCGATGATCGAGGTGGACATCTTGATCCGGTCGTTCAGCTTGACCGGGCCGTTGGGCTCGAACCGGGTGAACACGAAAGCCTCGACGAACTCCTCCAACGGCACCCCGTGCTGGAGCCCCAGCGAAATGGCGATCGCGAAGCAGTTCATGAGGCTGCGGAAGGCCGCCCCTTCCTTGTGCATGTCCAGGAATATCTCGCCCACGGTCCCGTCGCTGTACTCGCCGGTCCGCAGATAGATCTTATGGCCACCCACGATCGCCTTCTGCGTATAACCCAGCCGCCGCTCCGGCATCCGCCGCCGCCTCGCCAGGTACCGGACGAGCACCCGTTCGGTGATCTTTTCGGCGGTCGCCAGCACGTCCCCGCCGGCCGCCGCCTCGGCCAGCTCGCCGGAATCCGAGGCGGAGTTGAGCGGCTGGCTGAGCTTCGAACCGTCCCGATAGAGGGCCACGGCCTTGACCATCGAATGCCAGGACAAGAGATAGGAGGCCTTCACCTCCTCCACCGTCGCGTCCGCCGGCATGTTGATGGTCTTGCTGATCGCCCCGCTGATGAAGGGCTGCGCC
>SYGV01000023.1 GCA_005799365.1 Nitrospiraceae bacterium | reverse complement strand
TCCTCCCGGTCGAATCCGGTGGCGATCACGGTCACCACCAGCTCTTCGTTCAGCGCTTCGTTGATCACCTGTCCGACGATGATGTTGGCCTCGGGATCGGCCGTCTCACGGATGATCGAGGCCGCCTGATCCACCTCGTGGAGAGTCATGTTCAGCCCGCCCGTGATGTTGAGCAATACCCCGCGAGCGCCAGCGATGCTCCCGTCCTCCAGCAGGGGGCTGGAGATGGCTTTCTGCGCCGCCTCGACGGCCCGGGTCTCGCCCCGCGACACGCCCATGCCCATCACCGCCCGGCCCGTGTAGGTCATGACCGTCCTGACGTCCGCGAAGTCCACATTCACGTGGCCCGTCGTGGTGATCACGTCCGCGATGCCCTTGATCGCCTGCAACAACACGTCGTCGGCCACCTTGAAGGCCTCCAGCATCGAGGTGCTCTTGTCCACGATCTGGAGCAGACGCTGGTTCGGAATGACGAGCAGCGTATCCACGTGCTTCTTGAGTTCCCGGAGCCCGTCCTCGGCATGGCTCATCCGCCGGTTGCCCTCGTAGGTGAAGGGTTTGCTCACGACCGCCACGGTCAGAATGCCCAGTTCCTGCGCGATCCCAGCGACCACCGGCGCGGCCCCGGTCCCGGTGCCGCCGCCCATGCCGGCCGTGACGAAGACCATCTCGGCCCCTTCCAGACTTTCCCGGATCCGGTCCTTGCTTTCCATCGCCGACTCCCGGCCCACCTCCGGCTTGGCGCCGGCCCCCAATCCCCTGGTTTTCTCCGGGCCCAGTTGGATCTTGAACGTGGCCATGGAGCGCCCCAACGCCTGCACATCCGTGTTGGCCGCGATGAACTCGACCCGGCCGAGGCCGGAGCCGATCATCGTATTGATGGCGTTGCAGCCAGCGCCGCCCACTCCGACGACTTTGATCCGGACCGGCATGATGTCTTCTTCTTCAAATGAGAACATCGTGCTTCCCTCCTCTTGGAGCGTTCAGCCCTCAGCTATCGGCGTTCAGCCTTTCGGAACCGCAACGGCCGCAGGCTGGCGGCCGACAAGCTGACGGCTCGTTTAGAAAAACTCCTGCAACAGTTGCCGCATCCGGCCGAAGCGCCGCCTGCACCCTCGCCCGCCCCGGCCGACCGATTCCAGATCGCCCATGTGATGGCAGGCATGCAAAATGAGCCCGACCGCCGTCGCATGCATCGGCGTCCCCGCGATGTCCCGCAGCCCGTCCACCCCGGTCGGCACGCCGCGGCGCGCTGGCAGATTCAGCACCCGCTCCGCCGCGTCGGGCATTCCTTCCAACATCGAGGTCCCACCCGTGATGACCACCCCAGCCCCCAGCCTTCCGTCGTAGCCGGCATGGTTGATCTCGTCACGGACCAACTCGAACATCTCCTCGACGCGCGGTTCGATGACCAGCGCCAGTTCCCGCCTCGCGATGCTTCTGGCCGGCCGGTCCCCCGCGCTCGGCACCTCGACCATGTCGCCGTCGTTGACCAGGTCCACCCGCGCGATCCCGTGCTTGATCTTGATCTTTTCCGCCTCGGTCTGGGAGGTCAGCAGGCCGATCGCGATGTCCTTCGTCAAATTCTGGCCGCCGATCGGCAGAATCGCCGTGTGCCGGATGCTGCCGTCCACGAAGATCGCCAGGTCGGTCGTTCCGCCACCCAGATCCACCATCACCACGCCGAGGTCCCGCTCCTCGCTGCTCAGCACCGCCTCGCTGGAGGCCAGCGGCTGCAGCACGATCTCCACCACGTCCAGGCCGGCCCGGTTCACGCTCTTGCTGATGTTCTGCACCGAGGTGACCGCCCCGGTGATGATGTGGGTTTCCACGGCCAGCCGCGCCCCGGACATGCCCAACGGTTCCCGCACCCCGTCCTGGTCGTCCACCACGAATTCGCGCGGGATCACGTGCAGGATTTCCCGCCCCGGCTCGACCATGATGCCGGCGCGGACCTGTTCCATCACCCGGTCCACGTCCTGGCGGGTCACTTCCTGCCGCTTCAGCGCGAGCACCCCGCGCGCCTGGGCCACGGAGATGTGGCTACCGGCGATGCCCGTGTAGACGGCGTTGATCTGGCCGCCGGTCATCAACTCGGCTTCCTCCACCGCCTTCTTGATGGAGTCCACCGTCAGGTCGATGTCGACCACGACCCCTTTCTTGAGCCCGCGGGACGGGCTGGAGCCCACGCCGATGATGTTGACGGTCCCGTCCTCGGTCATTTCCGCGACGACCGCGCAAATCTTCGTCGTGCCGATGTCCAGCCCGACCACTACGTGATCACGTCTTCCCACAGTCGCTCACCCCCTTTCGCGAACGATCACCTTGCCCGGATAGCGCAGGTCGATCTCATGCTTTGGACTCGCCTGCTCGTCGCCGACGCTGACGTGCAGCGTCCGGTCGATCTTGCGATACCGTTCCCATTTCTCCTCGAACGACGCAGGCCCGAACTGAAACCGCAGGCCTTGCACGTAGGCCACAGCGTTCTCCGGATTGCCTAGGTCGATTTCCGGCAGCCCGTCGAATTCATCGCCCAGCAGACCGGCCAGCCGGATTCCGTTCCGCACCAACTGGCGGGCCCGGTCGTCCCCCTGCATCACGTGATCCTGGTCCACGCCGATCAGGATCGGAAACTCGGCTCCCTCCAGCGCGGACAGCGGCGTTAAGACCTGGCCCTCCTTGTCCAGCAACAGCGCCGAGGACGAGGACTTCAGCATGACCACCGGCTGACGTTCGACCAAGCTCACGATCAACCGGTGCGGCAGCGAGCGGGTCACGGAAGCCTGTTTGATCCAGGGATGGGTCATCAGCCGCTCGCTCAGGACCGAGGGTTGGGCCGACCAGAGCGTCTCCCCCTGCGACAGCCCCAACCGCTCCAGAACTTCCTCCCGCGACAGGTGCTGGATGCCCGCAATCGTCACATCCCGGACCTCCAGCCAATCGTGCAGGATCGGCTGGGCTTGCCGGTAGGCCTGCAGCCCGCCCCACCCGATCGCACCCGCGACGAGGACACCCAGGCAAGCCCACCCGATCCACTTACCCAGCTTGGCGGGCAGCCGCCAACGGGATGCCGTCCGGCCGGCCCGCCTCGGCGCCCACATCGGACGGGAGGCCCGCGCCCGCTGCTTGGCGCCTCTCCACTGTTTCATCGTGTCTTTCTCCCTCCCGCCATGGCGCGAAGCGCAGGCGAGGCAGCCCGGCGCACAGCTTGGCCGGCCCCCGCGCGAACGAGGGCGGACCGAAGAATCCGCTCGGTCAAGGCGTCATAGTCCAACCCGGCCTTGGCCGCGGCCATCGGCAGGAGGCTGGTCTCGGTCATGCCGGGGATCGTGTTGATTTCGAGCACATACGGTTTGCCACGTTGCGTCACGCGAAAATCCACCCGCGCCGCCCCGTCGCAGCCGACGACCCGATAGGTCCGGACAGCCAAGTTCTTCAAGCGCCGGGCTGGCTCCGGCTTGAGCGGAGCCGGACAGAGGTACTGAGTGCGTCCCTTCGTGTACTTGGCTGCATAATCGTAGAACCCGCCCGGCGCCACGATCTCGACCGCGGGCAACGCCATGGCCTTGCCTGCGTCGCCCAGCACCGACACGCCGATCTCGCGTCCTGGAATATAGGCTTCCACGAGCGCTTCCTCGTCGTAGACATGGGCGCGGCGCAGCGCCGGACGCCAGTCAGCAAGCCGCCGCACGATCGAGACCCCGATCGTGGAGCCCTCCGACGCCGGCTTCACCACCAGCGGCAGACGCAACCCGGCCGGCAGCCCGGCGGACCGCCCCTGTTCGCGACGGATCACCGCTCCCTCCGCCACGGGGATGCCGGCATAGGCCAGCAGAGCCTTCGTCGCCACCTTGTGCATGCCGATCGCGCTCGCCCGCACGCCCGATCCCGTGTAGGGCATCCCGATGGATTCCAGCAAACCCTGTATCGTCCCATCCTCTCCGCCTGAGCCATGCAGAGCCAGGAACACCAGCCCCACCCGTTTGGCCTTCAGTTGCTGCACCAGGGACTCGCTCACATCGATGGCTACGGCCTCGTAGCCGAGACGCAGGAGCGCCCGGTGTACCGCCAGTCCGGTCCGCAGCGAGACCTCCCGTTCGGAGGACTGGCCCCCCATCAGGACGCCGATACGGGCCTTGGTCAAGGGACGGTGAGGCGCGATGGGTGATGGGTGATGCATCCTGAGTTTCACGCTGGTTTCTTTTCTACCGCCCATCACTCCTCACTCATCACCCATCACTACCTTCTTCACGGTTGGCCTACGATCTTTAATTCCAACTCCAGCGTGATGCCCGTCTGCTCGTGCACGGCCCGGCCGACTTGCTTGATCAGGGTAATCACGTCGGCGGCCTTGGCCTGACCGAGATTCACCACGAAGTTGGCATGTTTCTCCGACACCTGGGCGTCGCCGACGCGGGCCCCCTTCATGCCCGCGGCTTCGATCACGCGCCCGGCCGCATCGTTCGGGGGATTCTTGAACACGCAGCCGGCGCTGGGCTGGGCCAGCGGCTGGGTGTCCCGCCGATGATGCAAGTAGTCCTTCACCACGGTCTCGATCTGTTCGCGGTTCCCGGGCCGGAGCTGCAACCAGGCCCCGGCCACAATGCCGCGCGGCAGCTTGGCGCGCCGGTAGCTGAACCGGATTGCCGAGGTCGGCACGTCCCGGACCTTTCCCTTCAGGTCCACCAAACGCACCGCTTTCAGCACTTGCCGCATCTCCCCCAGCCTGGTCCCGGCGTTCATCACGACCGACCCGCCCAGGGTGCCGGGAATCCCGGCGGCCCATTCGAGCCCGGTCAACGATCGGGTGATCGCGTGTTTCATCAACGTTGGCATGCCCACCCCGCCTTCCGCATAGATCACGGAGTCCGGCTCGTCCCGGATCGCCGTGAGCTTCGTCAGGCTCACGACCAGACCGCGGATGCCCCGGTCACGTACCAGCAGATTCGTGCCCCCCAGCACGAAGATCGGCACCTTGGCGGCCTTGGCCTGACCGACGAGCCGGCCCAAGTCCTCGACGTCGGCGGGAAAGCACAAGACATCGGCCGGCCCGCCGATGCGAAACGACGTCAGGTCCCGCAGCGAAGCATTGCATCGAACCTCTCCGCGCAGACCGGCCACGGCCGCATGCAGGTCTCTGGCCTGGGAGCCCTTGCGATCCGGCGTGGGTGCGATCGCCCTGGGCCCAAGACTCAGCCCCTGCCTGCCGCCGTCTCGCATCCCGACCTCCACGATCATAGCCGCTCCAGCAACCCGGGACCGGCCTTCCAGATGTCGCCTGCACCGAGCGTAATCACCAGATCGCCAGGCTGGACTTCCGCCCTGACCTGCTCGGTCAATTGCTCCTTCCGCTCCACCCAACGCACGGCCGGATGGCCGGAAGCCCGGATGGCCGCCACGAGCGTCTCGCCGGTGATGCCGGGGATCGCCGCCTCGCCGGCCGGATAGATGTCGGTGACGAACAGGAGATCGGACTGGCCGAAGGCCATGGAAAACTCCTCCATCAGGTCGCGCGTGCGCGTGTAGCGGTGGGGCTGGAAGAGCACGACCAGCCGGCGCTTCCACCCCTGTTTGGCGGCGGCCAGCGTGGCCTTGATCTCGCTCGGATGGTGGCCGTAGTCGTCCACGACCATCACCCCGCCTTTTTCGCCGCGCAGCTGGAAGCGCCGCTCGACCCCGGCGAAGGAGGCCAGCCCCTTGCGGATCAAATCCACCGGCACATCCAGCTCGATGCCGATGGCAATGGCGACCAACGCATTGCTCACGTTATGGACCCCCGGAATGGATATCCGGAACGGCCCCAAATTCTTGTCCCGGTGGTAGGCCCGGAACTCCGACTCCCACTGGTTCGCCGTAATGTCGCTCGCGCGAAAGTCCGGCGCCGGCGCCCCCGGCCGCTCCTGCAACCCATAGGTCTGGTAGCGTTTGACCACCCGCGGCAGCAAGGCGCGGAGCCGCTCGTCGTCGGCGCAGAGCACGGCGAGCCCATAGAAGGGCACGCGGTTGACGAATTCCAGGAAGCTGCCCTCCAGCCGCTCCATCGTACCGTAGTGCTCCAGATGCTCCTTGTCGATGTTGGTCACGGCGATGACCGAGGGCGACAACTTGAGGAACGACCCGTCGCTCTCGTCCGCCTCGGCCACCAGCAGATCGCCGCGGCCCAACCGGGCGTGGCTGCCCAGCGCGTTGACCTTGCCGCCGATCACCACGGTCGGGTCCAGCCCGGCCTGCGCCAGCACCGCCGCCACCATGGAGGTCGTCGTGGTTTTGCCGTGCGCGCCGGCGATGGCGATCCCGTACTGCAGGCGCATCAGCTCGGCCAGCATCTCGGCGCGCGGAATGACCGGGATGACTTTCGCGCGGGCCGCGACCACCTCCGGATTGGTCGGCGCCACGGCCGACGAGATGACCACCACCTGCGCACCGCCCACGTTGGCCGCGTCATGCCCGATGAAGATCCGCCCGCCCAATTCCTCCAGACGTTTCACGGTTTCCGAATAATTCAAATCGGAGCCCGTCACCTTGCAGCCGAGCGTCAACAGCACTTCGGCGATCCCGCTCATGCCGGAGCCCCCGATCCCGACCAGGTGAATGTGCTGAATCTTCCTGAACATCGTCGGTCCCACGCGAACGCTCACTCCGTTCCGTCCGGCGGACGGCTCGCCCGAACCAAGCCTGTCCGGACGAAGGCTCTGCTCACGACTTGGTTTCTCCAAGAGGTTGGTTGGTCCCATAGTCCCCCCTCAGGAGTTTCCGGCACATCACCACGATGGCTTCGGACGCATCGGTTCGCCCAAGGGCCGCGCTCCGCTCTCCCATCGAACGCAGACGACCGGCATCGGACAGTAAGGCTGCCATCTGGTTCGCCAACGAGGTCCCCGTGAGCTCGGATTGTCTCAACAAGACCGCCGCTCCTGCCTGCTCCATCACCAGCGCATTCTTCTCTTGATGCTGATAGATCGCCGTCGGCAGCGGCACCAGGATGGCCGGCTTGCCGCAGGCGGACAATTCAGCCAGCGTGATCGCCCCGGCGCGCGACACCACTAGGTCGGCAGATCGCAGCGCCTTCGGCATGTCATAGATAAACGGCGTCACCTCTGCCTCCAGGCCGGCCGCCGCATAGGCGGCGCGCACGGATGCACCATCAGCCTCGCCGGTTTGATGGACGATGGCCGGCCGGTCCTTCATGCCCTGTATGTGAGGCAGGGCCTCCACCATTGCCTGATTGATCGCATGGGCTCCCTGGCTGCCGCCGCACACCAGAAGGCGGAAGGCAGAAGGTGGAGGGCTTGCTGCCTGCTGCTCACTGCCTTCTGCTTTCTGCCTACTGTCTTCCGCCTTCTCCAAAAACTCCCGCCGGATCGGCATCCCCGTAACCCGGACCTTGGCGGACGAAAACGAGCTGGCCGCCGCCTCGTAGGAGAGGAACACGAGGTCGGCCAGGGGCCCCGTCGCCTTGTTCGCCAACCCCGGATAGGCATTGGGCTCCAACAATACCCGGCGGATCCGCAGCAGCCAGGCCGCCAGGATTACCGGCGGACTGCTGTATCCCCCGACGCCGACGACCAGGTCGGCCCGCCGCGCACGCAGGATCGCCACCGCCTGCTGGACCGCCACAGGCAAAGAGAGACAAGCCCAGACCGCCTGCAACCAGCCTCGGCCCATGACCGGCTTGGCCGCAATCATCTGCAATGCGAACCCCTCATGCGGGAGCACCTTGCTTTCGATTCCTCTGGCCGTTCCGACGAACAGCACCTGGGTCATCTGGTCCTGGCGGACAAACTCGCGGGCCAGGGCCACAGCCGGATACAGGTGGCCGCCGGTTCCGCCGGCCGCAATGACAATCCTCATCTCCCCCCGGCCGGACGAGCGGCCCCCGATGACGACCTGCCTCCCTGCCGATCGCGAGAGATGCTGAGCAGAATGCCGATCGCCAGCAGGCTCACCATCAGCGACGAGCCGCCGTAGCTGACCAAAGGCAGGGTCAGCCCCTTGGTCGGCAACATGCCGGTCACGACGCCGGCATTGATCAAGGCCTGACATCCGATCAACAGCGTGATCCCCAAGGCCAGGTGCCGACCGAAAGGTTCCCGCGCGCGGCCGGCGATCTGAAACCCCTTCACCACCAGCAGGGCGTAGAGCAACATGATGCAGGCCGTGCCGAGCAGGCCCACTTCCTCGCCGACCAGGGCCAGCACAAAATCCGTATGGGCCTCGGGCAGGAAGAAGAGCTTCTGCTTGCCTTCGCCCAACCCCACACCCAACAGACCGCCGCTCCCGAAGGCTAAAAAGGACTGGTTCACCTGAAAGCCAGCCCCGGTAGGATCCTTCATGGGGTCCAGGAAGGTCATGAGCCGCTGCATCCGGTAGGGCGACCGCCAGACCAACAGCCCCACCATCGGCACCGCCATGAGCACCAACCCCAGCAGGTGCCCCATCCTGGCCCCGCCCAGAAACAATAAGGCCAAGGTCACCAGCCCGACCACGATCACCGTGCCCAGGTCCGGTTCCAGCACCACCAGCCCGGCCAGCAGTCCGATGACCAGCAGCGGCGGAAAAAACCAGGTGGTGAATTCCGTCGCCCGTCCCTCCTTCTTGGTGAGATAGGCCGCCAGATAGAGCACCGCCACCAGCTTGACCATCTCGGCCGGTTGGATAGAAATGGGGCCAAAGCGCAGCCAGCGCCGCGCGCCCTTCACCACCGTGCCCACGTGCGGGACCAACACCAGCAGCAGGAGCAGGACCGTGCCGCAGAGAATCGGCAGCGCCATCCGCTGCCAGACCGTATAGTCCACCCGCGAGGCCACGTGCAGCAGCAGGAACCCGAAAGCCAGCCAGGCCAATTGCCGCTTGAGGTAGAAGATCGAATCGTGAAACCGATTGCCCGCCACCACCCCGCTGGCGCTGAACACCATCACCAGCCCGATCAACGCCAACAGCAACGTGATGGTCAACAGGACCCCGTCGGCCTTCGCTACCGCCTTGGGCCTGGCGCCGGCCCCGGGCCAAGGAAGCGCCAACGTGCCGCCCTGCATTCCCTTGCGCGACATTCATTCTTCTCCGCCGTACTTGAAGAGCGTATGGCTTATGGCATATGGCCAAGAAACCGTCCGGAAGGTTTCCCGCTCCGACCCTATGTTATTCGCCATCAGCCATAGGCTCTTCGTGTTTACGGCAACGCCTCGACCAGCGTTTTGAACTGCCGCCCCCGATCCTGATAATCGGCGAACATGTCGAAGCTGGCGCAGGCAGGCGAGAGGAGCACCGCGTCGCCCGCGGTCGCCTCCCGCGCCGCCAGATCCACCGCATCCCGCAGGGTCGCCGCCTGGCTGATCCGGTCGAATCCGGCCAGCGCCGCCCGGATCAACGGCGCCGCTTCCCCGATCAGGATCAGCCGCTTGACCCGCTGCAGGACCGCCTGCCGCAGCTTGCTGAAATCCCCGCCCTTGTCCTTCCCCCCGGCGATCAACAGGATCGGCTGCGACAGACCTTCCAGGGCCTTGAGCGTCGCATCCACGTTTGTGCCCTTGGAGTCGTTGATGAACCGCACCCCCTGCCGCTCCCGCACAAACTCCAGGGCATGTTCCAAGCCCGGGAAAGTCCGGAGCGCCTGCCGCATGGACGGAATCGGGCAGTCGCAAGCCAGACCGATGGCTGAAGCGGCCAAGGCATTGGCCAGATTATGATCGCCCAACAGCCTCAACTCCTCCCGGCGGCAAATCTCCTGCCGCGTCCCGCCGATGGTCGCCACCAACGCTCCCCCGTCGAGAAAGGTTCCTTCGCAGGCAACGCGATCCGGAGCCAGCGTCCGGCTGAACCCCAGGGTTCTGGCGCTCAGCCTCCCCGCCAACCCCGCGACCCGCTCGTCATCCAGGTTCAACAGCGCGATATCCCCCTGCGTCTGATTGGCGAACAACCGGCCCTTGGCCGCCGCATAGTCATCCAGCGAGGCATACCGATCCAGATGATCCGGCGTGATGTTCAGCAAGGCCGCCACCCTGGGATGAAACCGTTCGACCGTCTCCAACTGAAAGCTCGACACCTCCGCCACCACATAGTCGTAGAGTCTCGCGCCGGGTCCTGCCTGATAGGAGGCCAGCGCCGCCTCGCACAGGGGCGTGCCGAGATTGCCCCCGACGAACGCCCGCTTGCCGCTCTCGGCCAGCAACAATCCGAGCAGCGTCACCGTCGTGCTCTTCCCATTGGTGCCGGTGACGGCAAGCACCGGCGCGCGCAGAAACCGGGACGCCAGCTCCAGCTCTCCGATCACCCGCAGGCCGCGCCGCCTCGCCGCCTCGAGTGAGGGAAGACGGAAGGGCACGCCGGGGCTGATCACCACCAGTTCCGCCCCCTCCAGCGCCGCTTGGTAGCCGACGCCGACGCTCACCTGCACTGCGTTTCGGTCCAGCTTCGCGAGGGGCTCGGCCAGGACCGACGCCTCCTTGCCATCCGCCACCGTCACATGCGCTCCGGCCGCCTGCAACAGGCGCGCCGCCGCTACCCCGCTGCGGGCCAGCCCCACTACGGTCACACGCTTGCCCCTGAGTTCCGTTTCCGCTTGGAATGACATCTGGCTCCACCGGCCGTTCCATTAGCGCAGCTTGAGCGTGCTCAAGCTCAACAACGCGAGCAGGATTGCAATGATCCAGAGCCGCACCACGACTTTCGGCTCTTCCCATCCCTTCATTTCAAAATGATGGTGGATGGGCGCCATCAGAAAAATCCGTTTCCCGCGCGACTTGAACGAGGCCACCTGGAAGATGACCGAGATGGCCTCGATCACGAACACGCCGCCGACCAGCAGGAGCAGCAGCTCGTGCTTGCTCACGACCGCCACGGTGCCGAGCGCCGCGCCCAGAGGCAAGGAGCCCACGTCCCCCATGAACACGGACGCCGGGTAGGTGTTGAACCAGAGGAAGCCCAGGCTGGCGCCGAAGATCGCGGCGGTGAAGACCGCCAGCTCCCCGGCGCCCTCGATGTAGGGAATCAAGAGGTATTCCGACGTGATCCTGTTGCCGACGACGTAGACGACGATCGTGTAGGCCAGTGAGGCGATCATGATCGGGCCGACCGCCAGCCCGTCCAGTCCGTCGGTCAGATTCACGGCGTTGGAGGCCCCCACGATGACCAGGATGGCGAACGGGATGTAGAGGAACCCCAAATCCGGCGTGAAGTTCTTGAAGAAGGGCACGCTGAGCTGGGTAGAGTAGCCGGGCAGAAAGTAGAAGACCAGGCCAATGCTGAGCGCCACGAGTCCCTGCGCCAGAATTTTCTGCGTGGCCGTGAGCCCCCCGGAACGGCCCCGCACGAATTTGAGATAATCGTCGGCGAACCCCACCGCCCCGAACCCCAACGTGGCCAGCACGACCAGCCAGACATAGCGATTGGCGATGTCCGCCCACAGGAACGTCGCCAGCACCACCGCGAAGAGGATCAGCAGCCCGCCCATCGTCGGGGTTCCCGCCTTCGAGAGGTGCGTGCTGGGCCCGTCCTCCCGCACCTGCTGTCCCATCCGGATCTCCTGCAATTTCCGGATCAAGGGAGGCGCCAGCACGAAGGCGACGAGGAAGGCCGTGACCGCCGCATAGATGATCCGGAAACTCAGGTACCGGAAGACGTTCAGGAACGAAAACTCGGTGTGCAGCGGATAGAGCCACAGATACAGCATGCGTCAGTTCCAGGTAAAACGATAAGCGATGAGTGATGAATGATGACCGGAGAACGGATGTCGCCTCAGTTCATCATTCATCATTTATCATGCATCAATTGTTCGACGACCCGTTCCATCGTCATCCCGCGCGAGCCCTTGACCAGCACCACATCCCCCTCCTGCGCCAGCGTCTTGCAGAGGGCCGCGGCGGCCACCGAGTCATGCACCGCATGAATTCGCTCGGCTTCCATGCCGGCCGAGCGGGCGCCCTCCGCCAGGTTCCTCGCCAACGGCCCGCAGGCGATGAGCTGCGCAATGCCCTGGGACGCGAGATGGACGCCGACGTCCCGATGCAGGGCCGGCGACTCGGGGCCCAGCTCCAGCATGTCGCCCAGCGCTGCGATCGTCCCGCCTCCGCCACCCAGTTCCGCCAACAGCGTGAGCGCCGCCTTCATGGATGCCGGATTGGCGTTGTAGCAATCGTTGATGATCGTGATCCCGTGGGAGGCCTTCACCTGCGAACGCATGGCGGCGGGCCTGAAATGCCCCAACCCCCGCGCAATCGCCGCGCCATTCATCCCCAGGGCATAGCCCACGGCCGCCGCCGCCAGGGCGTTGGAGAGATTGTGCGCCCCATGCGCCGCCAGATGGACCTTCGTGCCGCGCGCCCGGTCGGGCAGAATGAGATGGAAGGTCGTGCCCCGGCGGAGCTCCATCGCCACCTCGGCGGCGCGAATCAGCGCGCGCGGCGATTGGCCGAACGGCAGGATGCGACAGCGCGCCCGCGACGCCAGGTAGTCGAAGTAGGCATCGTCCGCATTCAGCACCGCCGCTCCGTCCTCCGGAATCCAGTCCAGCAATTCGGCCTTGGCATGGGCTGAGTCGTCCAGGCTGCCGAAAAACTCCAAATGGTCCGGACCGATATTGGTGATCAGGCCGATCGTCGGATGGGCGACCTCGCAGAGGCGCGTCGTCTGGCCCTTCCGGTCCACTCCCATTTCCACGACGGCCGCATCATGGCGCTGGGTCAGACGCAGCAGGGTCTGCGGCACGCCGATCCGGTTGTTGAAATTCCCTTCCGTTTTGAGCACCGAGCCCCGCTCGGCCAGGACGGAGGCCGTCATCTCTTTGCACGTGGTCTTGCCGTTGCTCCCGGTCACCGCGACCAGCGGCATCGTAAATCGCCGGCGATGGTGCGCGGCCAACTGCTGATACGCGAGCACGGCGTCGGGCACGCCGAAGATCGGCTTGGTCGCCGTCTTGCCCCAGGCCTGCCCCTGAATGAGGGCGCCGGCCGCCCCCTTCCGGATCGCCGCCTCCACGAACTCCTTGCCGTTGAAGCGCGCCCCCGGCAGGGCCACGAACAGATCGCCGCGCCGGACCTCCCGCGAATCCGTGCAGAGCCGGCGGAACCCGTTGCAGGCGAGCCGGCCGGCGCCGGAGGCCAGCACCCGCGCCCCCGTCACCTCGAGGATCTCTTCCACCGTAAAGAGCGGCATGACATCCCACGGATACGGCTGGCCGGGCCTCAGCGCCGGTTGTTCAGCGATGGACCCTGTGCCCGTCCCCATGGCTCCCTTTCATCGCCTCTTGATACCGCGCCCCCGCCCGATCCAGCGCTGCGCCGATCGCCTCGCCCGAATGGACGGCGAACGTCATCCCCGTCTCCGGGTCGTTGCAGAGGATGTGCGAATCTCCTCGATGCCTTACGTAAACGCCTAGAGCCGTGATGTCTTGAACCCGCTGAAGATGCGTCACGGCTCCTCCTTTAGGCGCGGCGCCGCTTACGCAGGGCCTCGCGCGCCACTTCCCGATCGTCGAAATGCAGCTTCTCGCTCCCGATGATCTGGTAATCCTCGTGGCCCTTCCCGGCGATCAGGACCGTATCCCCCGTCCTGGCTTCGCCGATGGCCGTTTCGATGGCCCGGCGGCGATCGGCGATCACCCGGTACTGAACAGGCGTCGGCGCGGCGGCCAGGGCCTCCTTCACGCCGGCCTCGACTTCGCGCAAGATCGCCGCGGGATCCTCGCTGCGCGGATTGTCGGAGGTCAGCACCACGACATCGCTCCGTTCCGCCGCCACACGCCCCATCTTCGGCCGCTTGCCCCGATCGCGGTCCCCGCCGCAGCCGAACAGGGTGATGACCCGGCCCGTCTTGAGCCGGTTGGCCGCGGCCAGCAGACGCATCAGCGCATCCTCGGTATGGGCATAGTCCACCACGACGGTGAAATCCTGGCCCGCCTCCACGCGCTCAAAACGACCGGGCACGTTCTCGATCGACACCACTCCGGCGCGGATCTGATCCTGCGTCAGCCCCTCCTGCAAACCCACGCCGATGGCCGCGAGCAGGTTGTAGACATTGTGCTCCCCCACCAGCTTGCTGGCCACATCGAACCGGCCGACCGGGGTCACGGCGGTAAAGGTCGTGCCCGCCAGCGAGAGCCGCACCGCTTCGGCGCGGATGTCGGCCTGCTTCTTGATCGCATAGGTCCAGACCGGGACGCGGCAGGCCCGGCACACGCGCAGGCCCCGCTCGTCGTCCACGTTCACGATGGCACGCTTGGGCTTGAGCTTCCGGCCGTCCGGCGACAGACCGGAAAAGAGGCGGACCTTCGCCTGGAAATAGTCTTCAAGGTCGGCGTGGAAATCCAAATGGTCCTGGGTCAGGTTCGTGAATACCGCCAGGTCGAACTCGCAGCCAGCCGTGCGATCCAGCGCCAGCGCATGCGACGACACTTCCATGACCGCCGTATCCAGCCCCGCGGCCACCATGCGCGCCAGCAGTTCCTGCAGCTCGACCGCGCCGGGAGTCGTATGGGAGGCGGGGATCACCTCGGCTCCGATCTGATAGGCCACGGTGCCGATCACCCCCACCTTCCGGCCCGCCGCTTCCAGCACGGATCGGCAGAGATAGGTGATCGTGGTCTTTCCGTTCGTCCCAGTCACGCCGATCATCGTCAGTTTGGACGAGGGATCTCCGTGAAACCGGCCGGCCAGCAGACCGACGGCGCGCCGGGAATCCGGCACCTGAATCACCGGCACCGACGGAGGCACCGATCCCCCCGCCGGCGGCTCCTGCACCACCAACGCGGCAGCGCCGGCCTGGACCGCCTGAGCCAGGTGCCGGTGGCCGTCCGCCTTCCCGCCCTTCACCGCGACAAACACATGGCCAGGCTTGACGGCACGGGAGTCATCGGTGAGTCCGGTGACCTCGATTCCACGGCCTCCTGGCCGCGCCTCCGTTTCCAGAGGTTCGACGAGTTCGGCCAGTCTCACGAGGGATCTCCTACCGAGGCCAATCGCACAAGCGCTCGATCCACCCTGTCTCGCCTCGCGTCCCCATACTCGTCATACAAGGCCAGCTTGATCGGCGACTTGGAGGAGACGCCCAGGTGCGGAAGCGCCTGTTCCGCCACGCGCCGGAACACCGGCGCCGCGATCGTGCCGCCCCATTGCTCCGTGCGCGGCTCGTCCACCACCACCAGGATCGCCAGCCGCGGATCGTCCGCCGGCAGGTAGCCGACGAAGGAGGCCACAAAGAGGGTCGGCGAATAGCGCCCGGTCTGGGGATCGATCTTCTGCGCGGTGCCGGTCTTGCCCGCCACCCGGAATCCGGCGATGGCCGCCTTACCGCCGGTTCCGTGGGTCACCACCCCTTCCAGAATCGCCGTCAAGGCCTGGGCGGTCTCGGCGGACAAGACCCGGCGCCGGATTTGCGGGCCCCTCTGCGTCACCACCGCCCCCTTGCCGTCGCGAATCTCCGACACAACGTAGGGCTTCATCAGCCAGCCGCCGTTCGCGACAGTCGCCACCGCGTTGAGCAACTGCAGGGGCGTGACCCCGACCTCCTGCCCGAACGCGACCGAGGCCAGCGACTGACGCCCCCAGTCCTTTGGGTCCCGCACCAGCCCCACCGCTTCGCCCGGCAAGTCGATCTCGGTCCGCTCGCCGAAGCCGAAGGCCTTGAGGTACCGGTGCAGCCGCTCCTCGCCCAACGCCATCCCGGTTTTCGCTGCGCCGATATTGCTCGATTTCTGCACCATCTGCGCAAAGGTCATCCAGCCGAGCTTTTCATGGTCGTGGATGTTCCGCCCGGCCGCGGCGAACTGCCCGTTTTCGCCGTTGATCAGCGTGCCGGGCCCCATGACTTTTTCCTCCAGGGCGGCGGCGGCGGTGATCACTTTCATCGTCGAGCCCGGTTCATAGGCGTCGGTGAGCGCCCGATTCCGCCAGCGGTCCGGCGTGAGACTGCCCATGCTGTTCGGATCGAATTTCGGGTTGACGGCCATGGCCAGGACCGCGCCGGTGCGGGGCTCCATAACCAGCACGACTCCGCCCTTCGCCCTGGCGTTCGTCACCGCCTCGTCCAATTCCTTTTCCGCGATGTACTGGATCACCTCGTCGATCGTCAACGTGAGACTGTGCCCCGGGGCCGGCCCCTGTTCGTTCAGCCCTTTCGGGAAGACCGTGCGACCCAAGGCATCCCGCTGCAGGACCACCTTCTGCGTTTCCCCCCGCAGGTACGATTCATACCGCCGCTCGATTCCTTCCAGCCCCTGCCCGTCCATCCCCGCGAACCCGAGCACGTGCGCCAGTAACGGCCCCTTCGGATAGAAGCGCCGCCCCTCCATCCTGGTCCCGATCCCCTCCAAGGACAGACGCTCCAGGCTCCGCCCCTGCTCCGGGTCCAGCTTGCGGGCGATCCAGACGAACTTCTGCTCCCGCTTCAGCTTCCGCTCGATTTCATCGGCCCGGACGTGGAGCACCCGCGCCAAGTCGCGCGCCACGCCGGCGGGATTCTCCAGCGAGGCCGGGATACCGTAGACCGACGGCACCTCCATGTTCATCGCCAGCACCTTGCCCTGCCGGTCGTAAATCCCGCCGCGCCCGCCTTCCACCGTCACGGACATCCGGTGCTGCCGGTCCGCCTTTTCCGTCAGCTCCGCCGCCTGCAAGACTTGCAGCGTGAACAGCCGGAAGAGCACGCCGGAAAACCCGAGCATCAAGGCGAGCCCGGCGACGATCCTCCGCCACCGATAGGGGTCTGCCGACTTCACGGGATTCTCACCCCCACGTCGCTCTTGGCCAGCCGCAACTCCGCCCCCCGACCGGGCGCGAAGTCCGGCGCCACCTTCACCAACACCACCTGCCCCTGCTCCGGCGGCCCCATCCCCAGCTTCTCCGTGGCCGCCCGCGCGATCCGCTCCGGCGCCGTCATGCTGGACACCTTCACCCGCAACTCGTCCCGCTCCCGCTGGAGCTGCACCTTCTGCTGCTTGAGCCGCTCGATGTGGTAGCCGACGCGCACGATGTCCACGCGCTCCCACACGCAGAGCAGCAACAGGAGCAGGCCCACGACGGTCATTCCGGCCAAGGTTTTCATGCGGCCCTCCCCACGGTCAGACGTTCGGCCACCCGCAACTTCGCGCTCCGGGCGCGCGGATTGCCCGCCCGCTCTTCCTCCGACGCCACGAGCGGCCTCTTGGTAAGCACGGACAAGCAAGGAGTCTCCCCTCGCGACAGGGCCCGGAAGGTCTGTTTGGCGATCCGATCTTCGAGGGAATGGAACGAGATCACGCAGAGCCGCCCTCCAGGCGCCAGCACGTCCACCGCATCCTTGAGCGCGCCCTCCAGCAGGTCCAGTTCGCGATTGACGGCGATCCGCAGGGCTTGAAACGTGCGCGTCGCGCAGTGGATGCGCCCGTGACGGTAGGGCGGCGGGACCGATCCGCGAACCACATCCGCCAACTCCAGGGTCCGGGCCAGCGGTTGGATCGCCCGCGCGCGGACGATGGCCCGCGCGATCCGTCGCGAGTACCGCTCTTCCCCGTAGCGATAGATCAGGTCGGCCAGCTCTTGCTCGGGCAGGTCGTTCACGAGGGAGGCGGCGGTGAGAGAGGCACGCTGATCCATCCGCATGTCCAGCGGGCCGTCGGTGAGAAAGCTGAAACCCCTCGTCGGTTCGTCCAGTTGCGCTGACGACACCCCCAGATCAAACATCACGCCGTCAACCTCCGC
>SYGV01000022.1 GCA_005799365.1 Nitrospiraceae bacterium | reverse complement strand
TGGTAGCGCGCGACGTTGGCGATGATCTCGACCTCGTCGGCGGTCAATCCGTAGAGGTCGCTGTGCTTGATCAGGTAGTAGGCGTGCTTGTGGTGCTGGCGCGAGTTGATGAGGTACCCGATATCGTGGAGGAGCGCCGCATACTCCAGCCACTCGCGCTCGCGTTCGCCCAGTCCGTGCAGGGGGGCGGTTTGATCAAACAACCGCGTCGCCAGAAAGGCGACGTGATCCGCGTGCACCTGGGGATAGTGGCAGCGCCGGGCCAGGCAGACCACGTTGCGGCGTCGGACGTTGGGGATCTCCCGCTCAGTGCGGATGCGGTCCTTGTGTCGCGCGATGAAGTCGTAAATGAGCCCTTCCCGGATCGCCTTGTCGCTGACCGTCATGTGTTCGTGTTCGGTCCGGTCCATCAGGCTGCGAAATACCATCGCGGACGGCAGCAGGGTGTTGGCCCGCTTCGGGTCGAGGCCGGGAATGGCCAGCCGGTCCTTGAAACTGGCATGGGTCAGCAGATTTTCCACCGCCTGGACTTCCTTGCGCGTGATCCGGGTCAGGTTGAGCTGCGTCAGGGGGCGGCCGGTGCGGCGCAGATAGATGACCTCGGTGAGGTTCGCGGCCATCCCCGAAGTGGCGACAAGTCGGTCGAACTGCTTGGTTTTGAACTGCCGCAGCGCCTCTTTGAGTTGGTCGTCGATGGCTTGTTGCAATTTCTTGAGCATCGCCTTGGTGGGCGGGTCCTGCCGGAGGTAGAGATCCTTCAACCGGATCGCGCCCAGCTTGAGGCTCTGCGCCTGGGCCATGGCCTCCCGGTTGCCGACCATCAATTCCACCGACCCGCCGCCCACGTCCACGACCAGCGTCGGCTGATCGGACAGGTCCATGCTGTGGCGCACGCCGAGGTAGATGAGGCGTGCTTCTTCCTGCCCGGTCACCACGCGCACCCGGAGCTTGGTCTGCCGGGCGATTTCTTCGATGAACTCGCCCCCGTTCTTAGTCTCGCGCACGGCGCTGGTGGCGACGGCCTTAATCCGGTCATAGCCCTTGTTGCGGGCCAGGGCGGTGAGCGTCCGGATGACTTCCAGCGCGCGGGTCATGGCGGCTTCCGAGAGGCGGCGGGTCTTGAAGGCCCCGTCGCCCAGGCGGGTCATGTCTTTGAACCGATCCAGGACCTTGTAGGAAAAGTCCGGCTCGACCGCCGCCAAGACCATGTGGATCGAGTTGGTGCCGATGTCGAGGACCGCAAGCTTCGCCATGAAAAGCAGCTTAGAGGGAGGCCCATAACAAGTCAACCGCCGGTTTGGCCAATATAGTCATTGAGTTACGATTGGTTCCGGAAGGCGGGCATGAAGCTCGTAGGCAAATCCCTTCCGCCGAAGCAGGATGGCGTCCCTGCGGCTGAGGTCGTCGATCATGTGGAACAGTTCACACCAGGTCAGTTCCGGCAGTTCTGAGGCGAGTTGGTCGATGGTCAGGCAGCCGGCCCGATCCAAGAGCTGCAGGACGAGGGTTGCTTTGTGACGAGCGGTATGCGGCATGGCGTCACCTTTGTCCAGGGCGCAGGACAGGAAGTTACCCGATGGCTCGGGCAACTTCCTGGTGGATCGCCTGCGAGAGATCCTTGCTCACGCATCGGTGCAGGGGACGGGACCGGTGGGGTCCCGTCTCGCAGTATTCCATCCGCTCGGTCACGCTTGGCTTGAACGGCACGATGACCGCAGAGCACAGCGCGGTCGTTCCGCTGGTCTCTTGGTCCGCGAAATGAAAACAAGCCATGTCAATCACCCCCTTTCTTTCTTGAATCGGCGCCGCTCTTTGCCCCGGGTATGCTCCCCAGGGGGCACACCCTGAGAAGCACCCGAGGCTCACAGGAGGACGTTACAGGCGCCAATTTAGTCGATCTGTGTCTCATGCGGATTAACTGAAGATTGCATCTGTGTAAATTTTTCTGGGCCGAATCCGTGCAGGCTTGTCGCGCTCAGACCACGTCATGGCCGGCTTCCGTGGCGGGCGGTGAGAAGCGCACGGCCAGGACCCGCATGACGCCCAGAGTGAGACTAAGAGTCAAAACGGCCGAGCGTGCGATTGCGGGGAGAGAGTCGGCGGATGCCGAGGTTAAAACTCCAGGTAGCCGCTTCCCGTCGCATAGGCGACGGCGGCGGCGCTGGCTTGCAGGGCGTAGCGGGTGTCGGCGAGCTGTACTTCCGCCGTGATGAGCAAGGTCGTGGCGCTGGTGACGTCCACGATGGAGGCCAGGCCCAGTCGGTACCGTTCTCCGGCCAGAGTCAACGCATTCCGGGCGGCGGCGGCTTCCTGTTCCGCCACCTGGGTCTGTTGTTTGGCGGTTTGGAACGTCAGATAGGCCTCGGTCACCTCCAGCACGACCTTGTTGGCCAGGTCCGCTTGCTTCTGCTCTTCCTTGTATTGCTGCTGACGGGCCTCGGCCACCTTATTCTCGATCAAAAACCCGGTAAAGAGGGGCACGGACAGGGTGGCGGCCGCGCCGTACCAGGTCTGCGCGTAGCCGGGCGTCGCCCCAGGGTCCTGGTTGACCGGCGCGTCGCTGAAGTGGATAACGCCGCCCATGCCGGCGGCTGAAATCGTTGGCAGGACAAGCGACTGGGCCGATTTGAGCCGTTCCTCAGCCGATCGGATCCGGTCCGCGCTGCCCCGCAACTCGGGCCGCTGCGAGAGGCCTTCCTGCGTGAGCGATTCCAGCGTCTCGATCGGGGAGAGGGTGGCCGGCACGTCTTCAAGCGTATAGTCGTCCGGCCCGCGCATGCCCATGGCGTGGTTCAGGGCGGCGAAGGCGGTTCGGAGGTTGTTTTTCGCCTGGACCAGCAACACCTCCGCGTTCCGCAGCTCCACGGAGATCAAGTCCAGGTCGAGTTTGGATTTCAGTTGCTTCTTGTAGAGGAGCGCGATGCGGTCGCGCAGCACGCCCAGTTCCTTGACGGTTTGTTCGGCGACTTGCACCAGGCGCTTCTGGTGGAGCCCATCCAGGTAGGCCTGCTGGACCGTCAGGATGACCAGCGCCTTGTGGGCCAGGATGTCTTTCTCCGCCGCCGCATGGCTTGCCCGCTCGGCCAGGACCTTGTGGGCGGTCTGGCCGAAATCGTACAGCAGCTGGTCGGCGATCACGCCTGCGTTCTGGACGTAGGAGGTCGGCCGGTTCTGGGGACCGCCGACGTTAAAGGCGCTTTGCGGCCTGAGGGTGCCTCCGGTCTGGATCGCGTAGGCGTCGATTTGCGGATAGTATTTGGCCTTGGCTTGCTGCGCCACCGCGTCGGCTGCCAGGGCTGACTCCCGGGATTTCTTCACGAGCGGATGTTGCTCGATGCCGATCTGGATGGCGGTCTTATAGCCCAGGAACGAACCGGCGGCCTTGGGAAGCGGGTGCGGCGCTTCCTGCGCGGACGCTGTCCTAGGGAGCCAGATAGCCAGCATGAGCGACAGCAGCCACACGAATGGTGAATGGTGAATGGTGAATTGTGAATTCGTGGTCGAGCGCATCTTCTTTAATTCAATTCAAAATTAAGAATTAAAAATTGAAAATGGCTTTCAGTACTTCCCATATTCCGCGCCGGTCGCATAATCCAGCGCGGAGTTGCCGGCCAGGTATCCGTATCGGGCTCCGGCCAGGCCGGTTTCCGCCGTCAACAGAGCGGTCGAAGCGGTCGTGACGTCCAGGATGGAGGCCAGGCTGGCCTTGTACCGTTCGCGCGCCAGGGTCAGGGCTTCGCGCGCCTGGGCGGCCCGCTCCTGCGCCACCGTGATCTGTTGTTCCGCCGTGAGCCGGCTCAGATAGGCCTTTGCCACTTCCAGGACCACGTCGTTGGCGATGACGCGGGTCGTCGCCCTGGCTGCTTCATGATTCGCCTCGGCCTGCTCGATCTCGGCCTCGATGCGGAAACCGGTGAACAGCGGCGTCGACGAGGAAATCCCGGCGCCCCACCAGCCCAACTGGGCGCCTGGATTGTTCGGGTTGCCCCCGGCGCTGGTGACTTCCTGGCGTCCCCACCAAGCGTAGCCGGCGGCTCCGACGGCGGTGACGTTGCCGTAGTTCAGGGCCCGGGCCGCTTGGAGCGCCTCCTCCGTAGCCTGGACTCGGTCCTTGCTGCCGAGCAGTTCCGGCCGTCGCTCAAGGGCCTCCTTGAACAGGGACTCGATCGGCGGAGCGGGAGACGGAGCAGCCGGCCGTTCCTCCAGCGCATAGTGCGCCGGCCCCTGACGGCCCATGGCCGCGTTCAGGGAAGCGAAGGCCGCTTGGAGATCGTTTTGGGCCTTGATGAAATCCGCCTCGGCCTTGGCCGCCTCGACCGAGGCCATCTCCAGGTCCAGTTTCGATCGTACTTGGTTGCGGTACAGAGACTCGGCCTGATCCCGGATCAGCTTCCGCTCGGCCAGGAGTTTGTGCGTGACGGCGACCAGTGTCTGCTGTTTGAGGCAGGCCAGGTAGGCTTGCTCCACGTTTAGGATGACCAGCGCCTTGCTGGTGAGCACCTGCTTGTCGGCCTCGGCCGCGAACGAGCGGTTCGCCAAGATCTTGTGGGCGGTCCGACCGAAGTCGGTGATCAAGAGATCCACACGGGCCCCGGGATCGGTGAGGGAGTTGACGGGTTTGGGCAGGGAGCCGGAGACGCCCAAATTCGACTGGACGCGGGTGTTGCCGAGCGAATTGGCGAGGATGCCGGATACTTGCGGATAGTTCACGGCGGCGATTTGTTTGCCCGCCGCCTGCGTTTCCAGGACTCCGTGCCTGGCCGCCTGGATCAGCGGATGCTGCGCGACGCCGTTTGTGATGGCCTCGTCCCAGGTCAACGTGACGGGAGCCGGCTCGGCTGCGCCGGCTGTCGCGCCGGCCCAGAGGCAGGCCAGCAGTCCGACCGCCAGGATGCCCTTTCGTATGTCATGTGATCGGTTCATGATCCTGTTCTCCCTCTGACCCCGTCGTTCATATCTCGTGCAATCGGGCAATGCTCAGTTTTCAATTTTCAATGCTCAATTGAACATTCAACATTGAGCATTACGGTCTTTCACGCTTCGCGCCTCACTGGTACTTCCGATAGTCCCGCCCTGCGGCATAGGCCACCAAGACCTGGCTTTTCTTGTAGACGTACTGGGCCTCCGCCAGCCTGGACTCCGCGTCGAACAGGGCCGTCACGGCGCGGATCACCTCCACGATGGAACTGAGTCCGAGTTTGTACCGGGCTTGAGCCAGGTCCACCGCTTCTTGCGCGAAGGCCACCCGCTCCCGTTCCAGCGCGATTTGCTCGGCGGTCGTGATCTGGCCGAGCGAGGCCTTGATGACCTGAAGCGTCACCTCGTTGGCCAGGCTCTGGAGCTCCTGTTCCGCCTCTCCCCGGCGGTGGCCCGCTTCGGCGACCTGGTTCTGGATCTTGTAGCCGGTGAACAGCGGCAGCCGGGCCGTGACGCCGAAGCCCCAAAGCGAGGCCACGCCGCTCGAGGGGATTCCGCTGTCGTGCACGTCTCCATACTGGGTGACGCCGAGGGCGCCGACCGCCGAGATTTCTCCGAAGTGAAGCGCCGCGATCGCCCGGAGAAGCTCCTGGCTGGCCTGGATCCGATTCTGTCCGCCCAGGAGTTCGGGCCGGTGTCGGAGCCCTTCCTCCACCAACTCGGCCGGGACCGGCGCCGGCTCCGGCGTCAGCGCGATCGGCGTCAGCGCATAGCGATCGGGTCCTTCGATGCCCATGGCATGGTTCAACGCGGCGAAAGATTGCGACAGGTCGTTCCGGGCCTTGATCAACGTCAGCTCGGCGTTTCCGACCTCCACCGCCATGAGGTCCAGGTCCAGTTTCGACGTGAGCTGATGCCGGTACAGCGTCCGGATCTGGTCCCGGATCGCCTTGCGCTTTTCCAGGTTCTCCGCGGCGATGTCCACGAAACGTTGCTGCATCAGGCAGGTCAGATAGGCTTGCTGGACGTTCAGAATCACCAGCGCCTTGTTCGTGAGGACGTCCTGCTCCGTCGCCGCTTCCGTTGCCTGGTTGGCCAGGATGCGGTGGGCGGTCTGGCCGAAATCGGTGATGAGCTGGTTCAGGATCACCCCGGCGGTGCCCATGTTTTGGTTGTGTTGGGGGAGGGCGCCGGCCAGGGCGAAGCCGCGGCCACCCCCGTGCTTGTGCAGTCCGGCCCGGTTGTTCAGGAAACCGGCGGCGAGGTCGCCGGTGGCATGGATGTCCGCCCCGTCGCTGCTCCGGACGCGGAGCGAGCCGGCGCTTCCGGCCAGGGACGCTTCGAGCCACGGGTACAGCCTCCCGATGGTCTGCTTGGTCTCGGCGGCCGCGCTCTTGGACGAGGCGCGGGCTCGCTCGATGAGCGGATGTTGCGCCAGGCCGATCGTGATGGCGTCGTTCAGGCCGAGCGAGGGCTGGGCGGACGGGGACGTCATGGAGGCCGTGGCCTTGTCTGCCTGGGCGGCGCTCCGGCCGGTTGCGCCGTCAGGCTGGGCCAGGGTGAGGGACGGTGGCCATAGGGCAAGGGTCAGCAGCCACCAGACCAACAAGACCCTTGCCATGGATCGTCTCCTAACGAGTGAACGGTGAGCGCTGAACGATAACTGATGAATGCTGAATGATGAACGCAGAACGATGAGCGACGGAGGAGGGGAGGGACATGCTGAACAACGAAAGTCGGATCGTCCGAATGCATCATTCATCGTTCATCATTCCGCGTTGGTTTAGTATTTCTGCTTCGCCGGTGTTCCGGACGGCAGCGTATAGGGGGAGGCCGTGACCGCCTGTCCCTCGGCGAGGTTGTTTCCGCCAACCACGATGACGTCTTCGTTGCCGGTCAATCCCTCGATCACCTCGACCCAGCTTCCGTCGTCGATGTCGGTCTTGATCGGCACGCGACGGACCCTGCCGTTCTCCACGAGGCCCACGGTCGTGGGTTTTCCGTTCGCGGGCGGTTCGATGGCCGCCGGCGGAAGGGTGAGCACGTTCGGGTGTTGTGCGAGCGCCAGTGTGGCGTTGACGAATGTGCCGGGTTGCAGACGGTGGTCCTTGTTGGGCAAGTCGATCTCGACCAAGAGGGTGCGGGTCGCCGGGTCCAGGGATTCGGTCGTGCGTGTGATCTGGCCCTTGATCTCCACCCCCGGCATTTCCTTGACGGTCAGCGCAACGGGCACGCCGGCCTGGGCCAGCAGGGCGCTTTCCTGGGGGACGCTGACGTAGACTCGGACGGTATCCAGGTCCATGAGCGTGAACAGGGGGTTGGCCTGGGTGGACGAGTTGATCGCGGACTGAATCATGGCGCCCGGATCGGCGAAGCGGGCCGTGATGGTGCCGGCAAAGGGCGCCGTGATCTTGGTGTACTCCAGAAAAGTGCGCCGCCGTTCCATCTGTTGTTTGGTCCCTTCCGCCGCCGCCGCGGCGACGTCCACGTCCTGCTTGGCGATCACGTCCGGATTGTCTTTCCAGACGCTCAGGAGCCGTTCATGGGTCAGTTGTTTGATGGCGTAGTCCGACTGCGCCTGCTCGTACTGGTCCTGGAGTTCCGGCGCGTCGATCACGGCCAGCACCTGGCCTTTCTTGACCTCGTCGCCCTTGTCGAAGCCGATCCACTTCAGGTAGCCGGAAACTTTGGCGTAGAGCGTGGCCCGATACCAGGGAGCGATGTTGGCCGGGAGGCTGAGCGTCCTGGTCAGATCCCGCCGTTGGGGTTTGATGACCTGTACCAGGCGGGCGCCGGCCGGAGCCGGGACGGCTTCCGGTTCCGTTGAAGGGGCGGAGGCGGTCTGGGGCCGGCCCTGAAAGAGCACCACGGTGGCGACAACGAGGAACAGGATCGCAGCCGCAATCAGCGTGAGCTTGAGGTGGCTGATGCCCGGTCCCGGGTCGGGGGGAGGTTCGGGAGGCCCGCCGGGCAGATCCGATTCCGTCACGTGAAACTCCCTTGCGGGATGGGGATGTCCGTTGCCAGGTTGCGCGTCAGTATACGGTTCTTCGGGCTGCTGTTTCATCAGATGTTTTCCCGGTGGGCTGATGGGCGGCCGACCGCTGCCGGGCGAGCATGTGCAGGACCGGAATAAAGAGCAGGGTCATCACGGTGGACACGGAGAGGCCTCCGATCACCGCCCGCGCCAGCGGCATGTTCGCCTCGCTGCCCTCGCCGATGCCCAGCGCCATCGGGGCCAGGCCGATGATCGTGGCCAGCGAGGTCATGAGAATCGGCCGGATGCGAAGGCGGCCCGCGTCCACCACGGCCTCTTCCAGCGAGGCCCCCTCGCGCAGGCGCTGGTTCGCGAAGTCTACCAGCAGGACGCTGTTGGACACCACGATCCCGATCATCATGAGGGTGCCGATGAGCGACTCCACGTTAAGCGACGTGTGCGTGAGCAGCAACATCCAGATCACCCCAATGAGGCCCAGCGGAACGGCGAACATGATCACGAGGGGGTCCAGGTAGGACCGGAACAGGCCGACCATCACGAGGTAGATCAGAACCACGGCCAGCGGCAGCCCCCCGCCGAATCCGATCAGCGCCTGTCGCATGCTGTCCATCTGGCCCTTGAACGAGACCAGGACATCCTTGGGCAGGTCCAGCTTCGCCAGTTCCTGCTCGATCAACCCGGCCACCTTCCCCAGGTCGTTGCCCGGCACGTCCACCAGCACATCCATCGTGCGCTGGAGATTGTAATGGTCCACCGTCTCGGGGCCGTTCTTCCGCGTGACCTCGATGAGGTCGCGCAAGAGGATCGGGGCGCTGGCATTGCCGCCGGCCTGCGGCATAGCTGCCCGGTCCGGGAACGGTGTCTGTTGCAGGGCCAGGGAGCTGCCGCGGGACAACGATGCGCTGGAGGTCCCCGCGTGCTCGACATCGGCGCCCACGAGGGGAATATCCAGGAAGTCTTCGAATTTGACCAGGAACTGTTCCGGGTATTGGGTCACGACGAAGTAGGCGTTGTTGGACTTGGGGTCGATCCAGTAGCCGGGGTTGAGCTGGACGTTGGAGCTGAGCCCGGTGATCACGTCCGTGACGATCCGTTGTTCGTTGAGGCCCTGGTAGGCCGACTTGGACCGGTCCACGGTCAGGTGCAGTTCGGGGTAGGCCATGCCCTGCCGCACGGCCACGTCCGCCGTGCCCGGAACCTTGACGACGACCTCTCGAATGCGCGCGGCGGTCTCCGCCACTTCGGTGAGGTTCGGGCCGCTGACCTTGATGTCGATGGGCGCCGGCAATCCGTAGTTCAGGACGTCGCTGACGATGCCGCCGGTCTGGAAGGAAAATTTCAGGCCGGGCAGCTCCTGCGCCAGCCGCTCCCTGAGTCGGTTCACCACGTCGTCGGTCTGTATCGTATGGTCCCGCGTGAGGCTGACCAGCATGAAGGATTGGTGGGGGCCGGCGACCGGGGTATAGAGCACCATCCAGCCTTGCGGCACGCCGATGTTGGCGACGATCTGGTCCAGCTCGGCCGGCGGGATCGCCTGGCGGATCAGAGCTTCGATCTTGGCTACGATCGCTTCGGTCTTCTCCACCCTGGTGCCTTCCGGCGTGGCGACGTTCAGGATGAACTGGCCCGCATCTACCTTGGGGAAAAACTCGGTGGAAAGGCGCGGGGCCATCATGACCGAGCCGGCGAAAATGGCCGCCACGGCGACCAGCACCGATGCCTTGTGGCGCAGGCACCAGCGCAGCGCCACGACGTACCGGACCACGAACGGATCGAACAGGTTCAGTCGCTGCCACAGGCCCGTCAATCCAGATGCCGGTTGTTCCGGTCGGCCGTGCCGGCCCTTGAGCAAATAGGCCAGGCAGACCGGCGCCACGCTCAGGGCGCTCACATAGGAGGCCATCATCGCGTAGCCCACGGCCAAGGCCAGGGGGACGAACAGGAACTTGATGATCCCCGTGAAGAAGGCGATCGGCAGAAACACCAGGAACACGGTGAGGGTGATCACGAGCAGGGGGAGGGCGACCTCGCTTGTCGCGTCGCCGGCCGCCTGGGCGGCGGATTTGCCCATGTCGAGGTGCCGGTGCGTGTTCTCCACAATGACGATGGCGTCGTCCACGAGCCGGCCGACCGCCAGGGCCAGGCCGCCGAGCTTCATGATGTTGATGGGGTGGCCGGTGAAATAGAGCCCGATGAAGGCGGCGGTGACCGAGAGGGGAATGGCCAGCGCGATGATGACGGTGTAGCGGAGGCTGCCTAGGAACAGGAGGACCATCAGGCAGGCTAGGCCGCCGCCCATCAGCCCTTCGTCCTCGAGCGTCTTGATGGATTGCCGGATGTAGAGGGATTGGTCGAAGATCAGTTTCACGTCCAGGTCGGCGGGCAGGCCGATCAGTTTCGGCAGGGCGGCCTTGACCCCGTCGACGACCGCCAGCGTGTTGGCGCCGGCCTGTTTCATCACCGGAATGTAGACCGCGCGCCGCCCGTCGATGCGCACCACGTTTGTCTGGATCATGGTCGAGTCGACGGCCTTGCCGACGTCCCGCAGCGTGATCGGCGTCCCGTTCACGATCTTGATCGGGATGTCGTTCATGTTGTCCACGATCTTGATCATGCTGTTGGTGTACAGGTTGTAGTCGAAGTCGCCGATCTTCACGT
>SYGV01000021.1 GCA_005799365.1 Nitrospiraceae bacterium | reverse complement strand
GCAGTCCCCGACATTGTCGCCGACGTTATCCGCAATGACGGCCGGATTCCGTGGGTCATCTTCCGGGATACCCGCCTCCACCTTGCCGACCAGATCGGCGCCCACATCCGCCGCTTTCGTATAAATGCCGCCCCCGACGCGGGCGAAGACCGAGATCAAACTGCCGCCGAAGCCCAGGCTCAGCAGCGCATGAATCGCCTTTTCCTGTCCGGCAATGGCCGAGGCAATGGTGTAGAAGCCGGTCAGCGCCAGCAGCGCCAAGCCAATGAGCAGGAGCCCGGTCACCGCCCCGCCCCTGAAGGCCACGGTCAACGCCGCATTGAGCCCTTGATGGGCCGCTTGCGCGGTGCGGACGTTGGCCCGCACGGCGATATACATCCCCACGTAGCCGGCCAGCGCCGAGGCACTGGCGCCGATAAGAAACCCGATCGCCGTCAGCAACCCGAACTTATCCGACCAAGCCCCGGCCAGCCACAGAACTGCGAACAAGCCGGCCGCCACAAGGCCCACGGTCCGGTACTGCCGATTCAGATAGGCGCTCGCCCCTTCCTGGATGGCCTGGGCAATGCGCTGCATTTCCTGGTTGCCAGCGTCGAGCTTAAAGACCCAGAACGCTAGGTAAAACCCGTAGCCGATTCCTGCAAGCGCCGTGACGATTGAAAACCAGATAACCGCTGTTGCATCCACTGAGCAATCCTCCCCTTAGCGACACGTCTCCCCGTCTCTATGCGCAAGCCCCAGCCCCACGGCAAGGCACCCGGCGGCACAAAAGTCCGGTTATTGTATACAGACAGGTGGCAATGATCAAGGCGAAACACCGCCCCGCTGCCTCGCCGGACCTTGCTTGTCAGTTCCTTGCGTCGCCGGAAGAGGGTCTGCTATAGTTGGCTGCCGGAGGAGATGCGTATGGGGCCAGGGCCTGAGTACATCCTGGTTGAAGGCAAGACCTTCAAGGAAGAACAGCTGACGCTCGACAACCACGTTTTCAAGAACTGCGCCATGGATCTATGCCGGGTCTATTACAGCGGCGGACCGTTCGAATTGATCGATACCCACATCACGAACTCGACCCTGATCCTCAATCAGCCGGCCAAGAACATCTATGCCGCCATCCAGATCTTCAAGATGAAGTCGCCCGGCTCGAAGATCGCTACGGATTAGCCGACCAGCCCGTCGAATCGCGTCCTTACTTCAACGGCACATTCACCGCCTGCTTCACGATCGGGATCGGCTGGAACGCCGGATCCTGCGCTCCTTTTTGAGACTCCGCTTCGACCCGCTGCAGGAACTCCGGCGGCCCCGTCACCGGCGCATAGCTCAACGACACCTCGACATCGAACGACCGGGTATCCTTTGGAGTCGGGAACGTGAAGGCCTCCGTCCGCGTCTCTTCCGGTTTCAACACCGTATCTTCCAGCACCTTGGTCGCCTTGAAATCAAAGACTGTTTTTTGCCCCTTCGCATCCGCGAAGACACGCCCGTAGACTCGTTGGCCCGAATACACGGTCTTGAGATTCTTGCCTTTCACTGCCAGATCCAGCACCACCTTGGCCCAGGCCGGATGAGTGGTGGGCAGGTTGTGGGGCACCAGGCTCTGGACGTTCACGACCACCGTGGTCTGATCGCCCTTCACGGACGTTTCGACCGCCAGCTTCGCCGCCTCCTGCCGCAGCTTCCCGATCCGGCCCGGGAACGAATGGTTGGCCACCTTGCGCTTGTTCTCGCCGTTCGCCGACTCTCCGACTTGCTCCGGCATGTGACAGGTTTGGCATTCCTTGCCGCCCTTAACCGCCTGGCTGCTTTCCCAGGGCCCCAACAGCTCGGTCGACTTTCCCAGGTTGGCCGAAGCCGGAACGGACTGGTGACAGTTCATGCAGAGGTCGGACTTGCGGAACAACTCCAGCTCCATGGACTGGTGGGCCAGGTTCTGGACGAAATCCTTGTACGGGCCGTACAGTGTCTTCCCCGGCTCGTACTTCGGCACGGGCGGATGGCTGCTCCGATCGACTTGCTTGATCAGATGGCATTGGGTGCAGCCCACTCCGTCGATGGCCGGATCTCCGGATTGGACTTGCGCCACGAACATGGGCGCCTGATCGGAAAATTCGCTGACGTGGGGTGCGTGGCAGCGAAAGCAAAGGGCCTTGTCCTTGCCAGCGGAGAAGGTCAGGTACTCATCGAGCGAGGCCCGAAAAGCAGGGGAGTGAATCGAGCGCGAGAGGGGCGATGTTTCCCACTCCTCGAAGACCCGCTCATGGCAACGTTTGCATTTGTTCGAGTTCGAAAAGACTTTCTCCAGCGTCCCTTTTGATTTTGACGGCTCCTCGGCCATCCCGATCGGCGCGGAAGCCAAGACTGCCACGATGACCAGCAGCCCGAGAAGGGCCAGGATCAATCCGATCCGTCGCGTGAATCGCATCGCCACTCCGACTTCGTTCACCGTCGCGTTACCGCGCCGCCTCTTGACTTACAGAGCTTTGTTGCGAAACGTCAGCACTCGCGGCTGCGCATAGTCCTCAAGCAACTTGACGGCCGCAGCCCGTTCTTTTTCCCCCGGCAACGTGGCCAGGTACTTCTTTTTCAGTTCCGGACTCGGCTCCGGAATCAACGCATAGGAGAGCAGCGCCTCTACCGTGGCAGGAGCGGCCCCGGCGGGCAACGTCAGGGCGAACGGCACGCGTTTCGTGGTCCCTCCGCGCACCAAGGGCTCCGGAATAGGGCCTCGTAATATTTGCTCGTACGGCAGACCGAATCGCTGCTGTTCGCTGGCCAGTACCTGCCCCTGCGCATTCTTGATCGTGATCGTCACCAGGAATTGCTTGAGCACCGGGTCTCCATCCGGAAAGCTGTGCGGGAGACTGCCCGTCCGCACCACGACCGTCCCGTCCACGGAGACTTGAGACTTGGTCGCTTCAACATCCACACGGGGCATCCATTCGGCTTGCAGATTGCGGTTCTTCAACATGATGCCGGGGATCACCACGCCGCGGAACCAGTGACGGCCGATGGATCTGGTCATCGCCCCGCGCTTTGAGGTCGAACTGCCGGTCGAGGGTTCCATGTGGCAATCCTGACAGATGGTGCCGTGCAGGATCTCGCCGGGCAACTCCCGCTTGGTCACGTCCTTGACCTTGTCGAAATGGCATGAGGCGCAATAGTTGGCCCCGCGGTACAGATCCGATTGGCTCGCCGGATGGACCAGGTTTTCCTCCGGCTCCGCGTAGGGCCCATACATCACCCTGCCCGGTTGCAGCTTGAAGGTCGGCGGAGCGGCCGACACTCCGGACACGCCGTTGATGAGGTGGCACGAGGCGCAACTGATCCCTTCGACGTCCACCTTGCCGGAGAGCACTTGCTGGCTGATCTTGTCCGTGTGTTGCGGGAAAACCGTAACCGCCGGCACATGGCAAGACAGGCAGCGGGTCCGTTCCTCGGCTGTGGGATTGGTCTGCAGCCAGAGCCCCAGGACGGTCTTGAAGACGGGGGACTCGAGGGACGTTCCATGGAGCAGGGCGGCATCGACGCGTCCGAACGTCTTCAGATCGGGAGTCTGCTCGCGCATGCCTTTCCATTCTTCATAGTGACGATCATGGCACTGTTTGCAATCCTCGGATCGGATAAAGACTTGTTCGATCTCAGCGACCCAGGGGCTTATCGGATGGCTCTCCGCCTTCTGGGCCACCGCTCGATCGTGATAGAGGGCGTTGAGGGCCACGACACAGGCCACCATCGACACGATCGCCAACTTAGGCACCCGTCTCATACGTACTCCACAGGCCTGCCTAGGCCAAAGATCAGTCTTTCACAATCCGCACGAAATGAAAATTGATCAGGCCGCCCACCCCCTGGACTTCCGGGTCCGCGGGCTCGTAACTCCCGACTGTAAAATTTCCGGTGGGGATGGCCCGCTTGAGGGCCCGTCCGAAATCGAGCAAGGTGCGCACCTCGATTTTATCGATCTCCTTGATCACGGCCCGCACCTTGATGCCGGCCAGGTCGGCCGGCGTACCGCCGATCACTTCGAAGACCACCACCCCTTCGGGCCGTTGCATCTTGAGTTCTTTTTGGATGTCCTCGTCGACGGGGCCCACCACGATGCCGAATTCTTCCCCGAGCCGGACGGCTTCGGCGTCCGTCATCGCCGTTTCCGGAGCGGCACCGACCGATCCCGCAACCCACATCCCGCAGCCCAACGCAGCCAGGCACAAGAAAAAAGCCCTACCCGCGGGGAGGGCTTGTCCTTGTCTCAACCTGTTCTGAAACCGCCGACCGCTCATTCACGCCCCGGCATGAACACAATTCGACAAGAGCGGCGGCTGTCCGGTCACAGCTTCACCGTGGGATCAATGGAGAGTTGGAACCAAGGCGCCACGGCCTTTTGCCCGTTGCGCTCCTTGTTCTCACCGTTCCACACCGCAAAGGCAACGGCTTGCAAGTGCCCCGGCTCCAACCTGGCTTCATTTTCAGGGTCGGTGCCGGCCAAGGGCCGTCTGATGACCACACGCCAGACCCCATCCTTCCAGATGGCCTTGCCTTGCACCCGGCCCTGTGACTGTTTGCTGGTCAGGGTACTGAAGCCGCCGCCGACCAAGTCTTCAACGGAGGAGGCTCGACGGGGAATCACCTCGAATCGCCGGACTTCTCCGCTTTCGCCCTTGCGCTCGGCAGCCTTGGCGGCCCGCCGGTCGATGTCGCTCTGCCAGTCGGCCTTCCAGTGCCAGATATTGATGTAGTGATCGAGCTGACCCATGCAGAAAAAGGCGGGCGCCTCCCCAAGCGGGAGCCCGATCGCAACGCCGTCTCGGAACGTGCCCGGGGTCAACCGATCATTTTTCGTATTGTCCTGCCATTCCAGCAGGAAGGCGATCTCAATGCCGTTGTGGACGGACCGGACCCCCAGAGCCTTGGCGCTAGGTTCCGGCCAGACCGGCCTGGTGATCACCTGCCCGCTCAACGGCAGCGTCAACGGCGGGATCTTTTCCCAAGCGGGGTCCTCAGGGGAAAACGGGACCTCACCGGCAAGCATGTAGGACCGAACAAAGAGGCCTTCAGAGCTGACCATGGGAATCCCCAGCCAGCCAAGAACCGCCGCACCGGCAAGGAGCCCGGCGAACAACGGAACGATCGAAGCGATCCGACCTTGCCGACCCACAGCTCGCCCGAATCGCGCCATACCGACGCCTCGCTTCCACCTGGACAACCGTTGCGGGAACGGCGCGCCTCTCATCACGGGCGGACGACCAGACCCGTCCGGCTGAGGCAGGGTTTCACCACAATTTTGCGCGCCTGATCTTGTTCTCGCCACGCTCGCAGATATAGAGAAATCCCTGTGAGTCGAGGGCCAGTCCGACCGGTGAGTTGACCACCGCCTCCACTGCAAGCAAGCCGTCACCGTGCTTGATCATACCCGCGCTTTCCTTCGCCACGAATTGGGCCGCCCCGCATCCGCCCATATTCTTGTCCTCGTACCCGCTATCTCCATTTCCGGCCACGGTCGAGATGAGGCTGGTCGCGATGTCGACCTTTCTGACCCGATGATTCATCGTATCCGAGATATAGAAGTTGCCGGCCGGGTCGAAGACCACCGCCTCAGGCGCGTGCAGCATGGCCTTGATCGCCGGCTTGTCATCCCCGTCGAACCCGTAGCGGCACACTCCGGCCACCGTGGAAATGACCCCGCTCCGGCCGTCGATCTTCCGGACACGGTTGCTGCCTTTGTCGACGACATAGACATGCCCCTGGGCGTCCACGGCGATCCCGACCAAATCATACAGCCTAGCTTCCAAGGCGGACCTGCCGTCATCCAGGTAAAAAGACAGGTCCAGACCATCCGAACATTCCGGCCTGAGCCATCCGTGATCATCGCTGAAATCAATCCCGATCGAGTCGCCGGACAGCACGACCAGGTTTCTCGCCACCAAGGGCTGCTCGCGCGCATCATCCTCGGCGGACCAAGTCCCTGCGATCGTGGTGACGTGGCCGGTCCTGGGATCATAACGGCGGACCCGGTGGGCCTGGGTGTCGGCGATATACAGG
>SYGV01000020.1 GCA_005799365.1 Nitrospiraceae bacterium | reverse complement strand
GGGATCGGTGGCGCAGATTTCGGCGGCCCTGGCCGTGCTGGTCACTTCCGAGACCGGCACCTGCGGCAGGTTGGTCTCCAGCCAGTGGCGACACTGGGCGATGGGCTGCGGGTGCGAATAGATTTTCGTGATGTCCTCGATACGCCCGGTTTTCGAGAGCAGGTTATGGGACACTTCCAGGAGCACTTCGCCGTAGATCAGGAGGGTGGAATCGACGAACATGTCGAGGGTGTAGTTGACGACGCCCTCGGTCGAGTTTTCAATGGGGACCACCCCGAAGTTGGCCCGCCCCCTCTCAACCTCGTCGAACACGTCCTTGATGTTGTTGACCGGGACATACTGGGCCGAGGCCCCGAACTTCTTGATGCAGGCCAGGTGCGTGAATGTGGCAGCCGGCCCAAAGTAGGCGACCTTCTGGGGCCCTTCCAGGGAGAGGGAGGCGGACATGATTTCCCGATACACAGGCCGGATCGCCTCGTTGGGGAACGGGCCCTGATTTTGGGCCATGAGGCGGTTGACGATTTCCGCTTCCCGACCCGGGGTATGCAGATTCGCGTTGCTGTCCGATTCCTTCTTCAGTTTGCCGATTTCGATGACGGACTTGGACCGCTCGTTCAGGAGACGCAGGATCTCGTCGTCGATCCGATCGATCTCCTTCCGGAACTGTTGGATGTCCTGTCGGTTCGCCATAGGTTGCTCAACCGGCCACGGCCCTGTTCCTACCCGCAGCCAGACAGGAAATGGTACAGGAAGCAACCAAGCTTTGCAAGATTTATCAATAGGATTAGAAGGATTGGGAGAGCCGTCCGCTCTCAGCATTCCGCCTTTAGTGCAGAGCCACTTACCGGGGGTTTTGGTTTCGCAAGCTGAGGGTTGATTGTTGAGGACTTCTTGGCTATGTCAGTAAATCCTTCGTCTTTCCGAAGTGTTCAAACGTCAGCCTAGTTGCCTGGCGGCCACGCGCGGTCCGTTCCAAGTAGCCGGATTGAATGAGGAATGGCTCGTAGACGTCTTCCAACGTGCCTTTTTCCTCGTTGACGGCTGCCGCCAGGGATTCAACCCCGACCGGCCCTCCACCGAACTTCTCGAGAATCGTCAGGAGAATCTTGCGGTCCATCTCGTCGAACCCTGCTTGGTCCACACCCAGCCAAACCAGGGCCTCGCGGGCCACTTGGCGGGTGATGTGACCTTCCGCTTTGACCTGCGCAAAGTCGCGAACCCGTTTGATCAAGCGGTTGACAATGCGCGGGGTTCCCCTCGCACGGCCGGCAATCTCCGTAGCGCCTTCGGGGGCGATCGGAATGCCCAGGAGGCCGGCCGAGCGGGTGACGATGCTCTGGAGATCGGCCGGCGTATAGAAATCCAGGCGGTTCACCAGCCCGAAGCGTTCCCGCAGGGGCGAAGTCAAGGCCCCGGCTCTGGTCGTCGCCCCAATCAAGGTGAAGCGCGGCAGGTCCAGCTTGACCGTGCGCGTCGAAGGTCCCTGCCCGACGACCAAGTCGAGCTGGTAGTCCTCCATGGCCGGATAGAGTGCCTCTTCGACGGAGGCCGGCAATCGGTGGATTTCGTCGATGAAGAGGACGTCGCGCTCCTGAAGATTCGTCAGGATCGCCGCCAGATCCCCTGCATGGGCCAGGACCAAACCGGAGGTGGAGCGGATCGCCGCCCCCATTTCCCGCGCGATGATATGGGCGATCGTGGTCTTGCCCAAGCCTGGCGGCCCGTAAAAGATGGCATGGTCCAGGGCCTCGCCTCTGCGCTTTGCCGCCTCGATGCAAATGCGCAGCGACTCCTTCATCCGCTCCTGCCCGACATATTCCTCGAGCGTCTGGGGGCGGAGCGTGGCCTCCAACCCCTGTTCATCCTCCGTCATCTGACTGGTCACAATCCGGTCGGTCACCCAGGCACCTCACGGCTCATTATCCAAGAACAGCACAGTTCGCTCATTTGCTCTCCTTCGCCGCATCTTTCGGAGCGGGCACGTACTTGGACGGGGACTGCATCGCCCCCTGCCCCGGCGTCGGCATCGTTCCGGCGCAATGTGGCGGACGGAAGCGCCCCCACTGGGGCGGGTCCGGCAGCCGGTTTTCGAACGTTTCAAGCTGGCACTGACTCATGCGTCCCGTCCTCGCTCCCGAAGCGGGCTGGCACCGACGATGGGCGCTTTGTCCTCGGCCGAAACGGCAGAGGGGAGCGTGCCCAGCGCCAGGACCTTCGACCCAATGCCCTGCTGGCCCTGTTGCATGGACTATCCCTTCGCCAAGTCCTTTAAGACCTCGCGAATGACTTCTTTCAATGTGCCTGCCGACGACGACTTGGCCGCCACGCCTTTGAGCGTCTGATTGACCTCGGCCGGCTTGTACCCCAGGTTGACCAGCGCGGACAAGGCATCCTCCTGGAGCTGATTCAAGGGTTCGGAAGCGGGTTCCGGCGAGGCAGCGGATCCGGGAGCCAACCGCTCGACCTTGTCCTTGATCTCCAACGCGATCCGCGCTGCGGTTTTCTTTCCGACGCCGGGCACCGTGGCCAGCTTGTCGACGTCGCCGGCTCTCACCGCTGCAATCAGATCGGCCACGCTCAGGGCGGACAGCACGCTCAGGGCCAGCTTCGGGCCGATGCCGGAAATGCCCGTGAGCAGGATGAAGGATTCCTTCTCCAAGAGGGTCAGGAAGCCGAAGAGCAGGATCGCATCCTCCCGCACATGGGTATGCACGCTGAGCGACGCAAGCTCGTTCAGTTCCGGCAGGGAGTAAAAGGTGCTGAGGGGGATGAGAACTTCATACCCGACGCCATGGACATCGAGCGTCACGTGGGAGGGAGCCTTGAAGGCCAGCCGGCCGGTCAGTGAGGCGATCATCGTCGAGGCAACGCAGAGTGATGAATGCGAAGCGCTGAATGAAGGGCGAACGGCTGTCGCTCAGCGTTCATCGTTCAGCATTCATCGTTCGTTAACCTGCTGCCGCCACCTTCTCCATGATCTCGTCCGGAATGTCGAAGTTCGCATGGACCTTCTGGACATCATCGTGCTCGTCCAGGATCTCCATCAGCTTGAGCATCTGCTCGGCCGCCTTCTCTTGGAGCTTCACATAATTTTGCGGCACGAAGGTCACTTCAGCCAGGGAGGATTCGATCTTCGCGTCGGTCAAGGCCTTCTTGACCGTCTCGAAGTCATGGGGCTCGGTGATCACCTCGAAGGTCTTCTCGTCCACCTTCACGTCCTCGGCCCCTGCGTCCAGAGCCAGGGACAGGAGCTTGTCCTCCTCCACCTTGCCCTTTTCCAGCACGATCAAACCCTTCTTGTGGAATTGCCAGGAGACGGCGCCGGCCTCAGCCATGTTGCCGCTGTTCTTTGTGAGCAGGTTCCTGATTTCCGCGACGGTGCGATTGCGGTTGTCGCTGGTGATTTCGAGCAGCACCGCCGTGCCCCCAGGCCCGTATCCTTCCAATGTGAACTCTTCGTAGGTGACGCCAGGCAGTTCGCCCGTGCCGCGCTGGATGGCTTTCTTCAGCGTGTCCCCGGGCATGTTGGCGTCTTTGGCCTTGGCGATGGCCAGGCGCAGGCGCGGGTTCCCGTCCGGATCGCCGCCTGCCCGGGCTGCAATGGTGATCTCGCGGATGATGCGGGTAAAGATTTTGCCGCGCTTGGCGTCTACCGAAGCTTTGTGCCGCTTCGTGGTGGCCCAGTGACTATGGCCGCCCATGATTCAGTCCCCCCAAATCTCAACAATCATCTGTATTTACGCGGTCGTTCTAACATACCCCCGAGAGCAGAGTCAACGCCGAACCGGCCGCCGGCAGGTCACATTCTTTGGCGGTCGCCACTGCATCTGCGATGCTCCAGGCAGCTAGGGCCAGGAACGGGAGGGAGCGGAGCAAAATGGCCCCGCTGTTCGGAAGCGACGCCCCGGTCAGTGCCCCTTGCAGCAGGCTCAGCATGCCTTCGGAGACCCCAAGCCCGGCATCGATGACCAGGGCGCCGACGAGAAGCCCCGCGCCCTTTCCCCGCCGCCGGCAATAGAATTGCCCGAGCCCCGGCATCAGGCCGGACAGGACGCCCGCCACAGTCTGATTTTTTGACGGCTTGGCGTCCATTGCCTACCCAGTAGGAGTGCCCGTTGCGCAATGTCGGGTTTCAGCCCGGTATCACCGGGTGCCCCTGGTTCGCCAGTACCTCGGCCGACGATGCGTATGGGCTACGGCAATAACCCGCAACAGATCGGAGGTTACGCTGTAGATCAGGACGTATGGGAACCGAGGCAGGACAAGCCTACGCAGGGCTGCATCGATCGGGGGACCAAGTTCCGGATATTCCAAGAGTCGCTCAACAACCTAGCGCACCTCCTCACCGAAGCGTTTGCCGAGCCCTATGATCTGTCGTTCGTAATAGGCTGCGGCTTCGATGAATTCCTCCTCCGCCTCAGGGTGGAACTCATAGATCATCGGCGAAGACGCATGCGCAGATTTTCAAACACTTGCTCGCCAGGCACTCCTTGCGCTTTGCCTTCGACGAGTTCCCGGTGTCGTCTCTGCGCCTCTTCGAGCCATGCGCATTCAACGTCGGCGTCAGCCGGAGCATCAAGTTCGGCAAGAAGTAAGCGGAGCAGTTGCGTTTTCTCTGCGGCAGTTAACGAGCGGATGTCCTCTTCGATCTTTTCAACCGGGTGGGCCATAACTTGTTACCTCGCATTTCTGACCGGCGTTCAGCGTGCCACGTGCCCCTACGGACGGCCAACTATTGAGTATGCCGACCGACATAGCACGCGTCTTCCGGACCAGGAACAATCGCGTGATTCTCATCTGATTTCGACAGCCTGTCAAGCTTCTGTATTCTCCACGGCACAGGGCTGGCGTGAGCTGCGAGACGTTGACCACCGGGGTTGGCGAGTCGGCTGGACTGCTAGAAAGGAAAAGGCCCACCCGCGTGAGCGGATGGGCCCTATGAGTCGCAACGGCTGTTGTGGGCTGCTTACATGAACTTCATGAACTTGTCTTTGGCCTCGTCCATCACCTGCGCCGTGATCGTAGTGGCGCCGCGCTCTTTCGCCAGCCGCTCGATCTCGCGGCGGGCCATGGGGCGGATGAAGTCCGGGATGTTTTCCAGCCGCTTCTCCGCATCGGCCGACCAAGTGACGCCGTTGGAGTCGTTCTTGGAATCGTCCATCACTTGCAACGTGATGGTGGTCAGGCCGTTCTTGCGGGCATAGGCCTCGATGCTGCTCTGCACCATCGGTTTGACGAAGGAGGGGAGCCGGTCCAGTTTCTCTTTTGCATCCGGGGTCCAGGTAAAGTCCGACGTGCCTGGCTGGCTGGACGTCAACCCCATCTGCGCCACCATGGCGGAGAAGGGACAGCCGCCGGCCTTGTCGCCTTCTTTGGCCGGCATTCCAGTGCTCGCCGTGACGCCCGCTGCAGGCGCAGTCGGTTTGCCCGCCTGAATCTTTTCGTTTAGGTAGGCGGCCATCTGGCCGGAGCCGGCGAGGGCTTCGTCTTTGAGCGTGCCGCGCGTCATTTCGAAGGGCTGGGCCGCTTCGGTACGGCCGCCCAGCTTGACGCCGAGCGAACTGACCATCTGGGTCTCGCCCGGGTTCGTCACCATCGAAAACTTGGCGCTGCAGGAGGGGCAGGCGAAAAAGACGCCCAGCGAACCTTCCGCCGGTTTTTCCACCTTCTCGAAGGTCATGTAGGTTTCACAATTCAAACAGACGAATTTCATATGGAACTCCTTGGGGAGTTGTCAGTGATCAGTTTGCAGTTGACTGAATACTGACGACTGAAAACTTATTACAACTTTTCCGCCAGCACCTTCTTATAGTCCAGCATCGCCTGGACCCGCTCCGCGATCTCCTGATAGCGCCGGATGGTCGGGTAGGTGGCATCCAGCAGCGGGGCGCCCTTGTCGAAGGTCCGAGCCAGAGCCCGATCGAAGGGGACACGGCCCAGCAAGGGCACGTTCAACGCCTCGCACATGGCGTCCGTGTCCCCCTCGAACAGTTCGTGCTCGACGCCGCAGGAAGGGCACCGGAACCGGCTCATATTCTCCACCATGCCCAGCACATGGATGCCCATGTCCCGGGCATAGGTCACGGATTTCTGCACGACATCGGAAGCCACTTCGGAGGGCGTTGTCACGACAATCGCCCCGGCCAGGTCGGGAATGAACCCGGCGATGACCGGCGGCTTGTCCGCTGCGGCCCCGGGCGGCAGGTCGGTCAGCAGGTAATCCAACTCACCCCATATCACATCCGCCAGGAACTCGCGGATCACGTTCATTTCCATGAGGCCGAGCCAGACCGGGCTCAGGTCCATCGGCCCTTTCCAGCGCACGGGTGACGCAGCCCCCAGAAAGAAGTCCATGGACGCGACCTTGATCCCCAACGGACCGACCGGTGGGATCGCCCCCTCCGGCGTGATGGTGAGCGCCTGCCCATGCATGCCCAGCATGCGCGGCACGCAGGGCCCGTTCAGGTCCACGTCCAGCAGCCCCACTTTATGCCCCAGACGGGCCAGCGCCAGAGCCAGGTTCACCGTGGTCATGCTCTTGCCGACCCCGCCCTTGCCGCTCATGACCACCAGCTTGTGCCGGATGCCGGCCATGCGGGCCTGCACCTGTTTCATCTGCGCGGTAATCTGCTGCACGACCTTGGCGTCGTCGCTGTACTGGAGCTTGCCGAGGATGGATTTCAGGTCTTTATCGGCCATGCCGTACTCCCAAGAGGCTGTCAGCTTTCAGCCATCAGCAAAAATCTCCGATCGAGAGCTGAAGGTTGAGTGCCGATGGTTTCATAGCATCGGCACGGTAACACAGGGGTTTCGAGGGAGTCAAACCAGCGCCGAGCGATCAGCCCGGCCTAAATCGAGTATTGGAACGTCGGCTTGCCCCCGATTGCCTGCGCCAAGACGCCTTTTTTCTTGAGTTCTTCGATGATCCGGCGCGCCGCCTCATCGAAGTCCTTCGGCCCGGCGAACTGGATATCCGTGTCGGGAGGCGACTCCTCGGCTGCCTTGCTCATATGCACGGTGATGACCGGAGCCGGATGCACCAAGGTACGGATCGCTTGGGCGGCTTGCGCATAGGCAGCCCCGAAGGCTTTGGTGGTGGAGACCACGATCAGACCCGTGTCGATGAGCAGGCGGGCCACTTCGCCGTACCGGCGCGCCATCTCGTCCGTTCCGGCCTGGTCTGATCCGGCCAGGTCCGCATCCAGGCCGCGCCGGAGGTTTTCCCCCTCCAGCAGATAGGCATGACGGCCCTCGGCCACCAGCACCGACTCCAGCTTGCGGGCCAGGAATGACTTGCCGGTCTGCGGCGCTCCCGTGAGGAGCACCACCGCCGCCCGATGGCCGTAATGCTGCGCCCGCACTTCCGCCCCCACTTCTCCTTTGACCCAGGCAAAATCCCTCCGCCTGGCTTCATCGCGTAGAAACTCCTGCTCGTCATGCACCAGGTCGGTGATGATGCCCCCGCCGGCGATATCGTACTCATCCACGATCACGAACCGGCCGGTCGACTCGAAGGCATGGTACGGGTCGAACGCGATCGGGGATTTCGTCCGCAGCGTCAATTCGGCCACCTGGTTTCGCTCGACGACGCTTCCCCCTTGCCGTTGGTCCAAATCCGCCGTGTCAACGATCCGATTGATCGCCGCCACCTCGCAATCCACCTCGTGGGTGGCCAGACGAAGCTGGTACTTCCGGCCGCGCTCCAGCGGGCGTCGGCCCAGCCAGAACAGGTTGACCCGGAAGGAGGTGGAGACGAGCGGGATGGATTCCTGGCGGGACGCAATCTCGCCGCGCTCGATGAAGATCTGTTCGTCCAGCGTGATCCCGATGGACTGTCCGGCTGTGGCCTCGGTCGGGGACGGTTCGGCGTTGAAGGCTTCCACGGACTTGACGTTGGCCGACTTGTTGGACGGGGAGAAGACCAGCCGGTCGCCGACTTTCAAACGGCCGGCGGTCAGGCGGCCGGCGATGATCCGCCGCGCGTCGAACTTGTAGACATCCTGCACCGGGAACCGGAGCGGCTGCTCCCCGCGTGCGGTTTCCTTGCGAAACGCCTCCAGCGCCTCAAGCACGGTCTGGCCCTGGTACCAGGCCATGTGGGTACTGCGGGAGGCGATGTTGTCGCCGAGCTTCGCGCTCACCGGGATGACGCGTTCCGGCACCACCTTCAACTGGCCCAGGAAGTCCCGGTATTCCTTTTCGATGCCGTCAAACACGTCCTGACGGTACCCGACTAGGTCCATCTTGTTCACCACCACCGCGACCTGCTTCACGCCCAGGAGCGACAGCAGGTACCCATGTTTTTTGGACTGTTCCTTCACACCCTCCAGCGCGTCGATCAGCAGCAGGGCCGCCTCCGCGCGGGCGGCGCCGGAGATCATGTTTTTGAGGAACTCCTTGTGGCCTGGCGCATCGATGATGATGTACTGGCGCCCCTTCCACGTGAAAAACGTGCGGGCCGTGTCGATCGTAATGCCCTGTTCCTGCTCTTCCAGGAACGCGTCGAAGAGGAAGGCGTATTCGAACTCCTTGCCCTGCTGCCGGCAGATGGCCTGCACCTTCTCCAGCTTCCCGTCGGGGAGCGAGCCGGTATCGGCGTAGAGCCGCCCCAGCAGCGTGGACTTCCCATGGTCCACGTGCCCGACGATGACGATGTTCAGATTTTCCGTCGGTCTGGCTTGTACGGTCGCCATTTGGTTATCCAATTAATTCTGTCGCGTGGCACGACACCTTTTCATGGGCCAGAGCAATCATTGCCTGCTGGTACGACTGGCGCGCCACTGCCGGTTAGCCGACAAACCCGGCATTTTCGATCGCGCCACTGTTACATGTACCCGTCTTTCCTCAGCAGCTCCATCCCGCGCCCCTCATCCTGCGCCCGTCCGGACCGCTCGGCCACCGTGGTATGGCGCAGCTCTTCAATGATGGCATCCACGGTCTTGGCCGTGGATTTGATCGGGGTGGTGCAGGGGGCGCAGCCCAGGCTGCGGTACCGCATCCCGTCGCCCTTGTCGAGATAGAGGTCGATAAAGGGGATGTTCTCGTACTTGATGTATTCCCAGATGTTGATCTCCGTCCAGTCCAGGAGCGGGTGAATCCGGATATGGGTGCCCGGCGGGAAGGCGGTCTTGAACTGATCCCAGAGCTCCGGCGGCTGATCCCTAAAATCCCAGTCGCCGTGCTTGTCGCGCGGCGAGAAGTACCGCTCCTTGGCCCTAGTGCCCTCTTCATCGGCCCGCACGCCCAAAATGATGCCCGTGTAGCCCTTCTGCTCGATGAGCTGTTTCAGCCCGTTGGTCTTGAGCGCCGTGCAGCAGGCCACGCGGCCCATCTGGTGGTTCATGCCGGCCGCGAGGGCCTCCTTGTTCTGGCCGACGACCAGGTTCAGCCGCCATTCACGGGCCAGCCGGTCCCGATATTCTATCATCGCAGGAATTTTGTAGTTGGTATCAACATGGAGCAGCGGGAACGGCACATGGCCGAAGAAGGCCTTGCGGGCCAGCCACAAGAGCACGGTCGAGTCCTTCCCCATGGACCAGAGCATGGCCAAGTTGTCGAAGTGCTTGTAGGCTTCGCGAAGAATGTAGACGCTTTGGTCTTCGAGCTGGCGGAGATGCTTCATCTAAAACCTTCGGGTTGAAAAGTCATCAAGTCTGAAAGTCCTCACGTCGAAATGAAACGTGGAACCCACCGGTTGCGGCATTGGCTCCAATGACGTTCCGACTTGGTGGACTTTCGGACTGTCAGCCATGAATGGGTTCCTTCACAATAGCCAGTTCGTCCAGCTTCCGCGCCGCCGCGCCGCTGTCCAACGCCTGCTGCGCCAGCGGAACACCGGCCGTAATGGACTGGGCCTTGCCGGCGGCATAGAGCAACATGGCCGCGTTCAAGACCACCCAGTCCCGCTGCCCGCCGCGCACCTGAACGTGCAGGATGCGCCGCAACAGAGTCGCTTCCTGGTCCAGTTGCCCGGGGGGAAATCCGGACATGGCTTGAAAGCTCCCCGGCGGCAGGCCACAGTCCTTGGGCGTCAGCGTCACGGGCACAATACGCTCGTCCCGCACTTCAAGCAGCCTGGTCACCGACGCAATGGACAGTTCCGGCTCGCCCTCCGACCCGCGGACGATCAGCGCCCGTTTGCTGCCCAGCATAAGCAGCGCCTCGGCCGTCTTTTCGAAGTAGGGGGGATGGCTCAGGCCGATCACCTGCGAGGCGGCCCGGGCCGGGTTCAACATTTTGGCCACCGGATGGAACAGACTCCGCACCCCCAATTCGCGCCGCAGATCCAGAAACCGGGAAACCGGCGGATGGTACAGGGCGATATCGAGATAGACCAGTCCTTTCGCGGTCAGTTCCTCGACCGCCTGCTTGGGCGGCAGGTCGGTCGGAAGGCCGAGCTGGGCCAAGATCGCGACGGTTCCCGGCCGTTCCGGAATGCCTTCATGCCCGTGCATCAGGATCGAAGCCCCGGCGGCGGCGGCCACGATCGCCGCGCCCGCGGACGCGTGAAAGGTGTCCTGCTTCCCCGCGTACGTCGGCAAATCCACCAGCGGCAGGTGACGCGGCACCGGCAGGGGCGGGACATACTCCCGCGCGGCCGACGTGAAGGCGGCCAATTCCGTGACCGATTCCATCTTCACGCGCATGGCCAGGAGGAAGGCGCCGACCTGCGCCGGCGTGGCCTGCCCCTCGACGAGCATCCGCATCGCCTGCTTGGCCTCTTCCCAGGTCAGGTCCTTGGAGGCCTTCTGGCCCTTGCCGATTTTGGCGATGCATTGCGAGAATTCCGTCATTGGCCGTCACCCATTAGTCATCCGCTCCCATTCTTAAAACGTCAGCACCTGGTCCGCCGGCGCGACCGCTTCCTTCCAGAAGGCCTCGGCCTTCTGCACTTCATCCAATTCGGGCAACAACTGATCCACGGTGATCTCGAAGTATTCGATCGTCTCGCGGCAGATCGAGAGCTTCACGTCCCCCGCCTCTTTGACCTCACGCAACACCGCCGGCACATCGAGCCGTTTCCGCTCCCGCAGCATGTCGCGCACCTTCGACTCGCGCCCCTTATAGGCATCTGAAAACGTCAACTGCTTCAGCCTCTCGTGCGTCAATTTGGACGCCGCTTCGTCCCGAAACAGCACGCTGACCTGCGCGCCGGACGCAGCGGCGATGCAGATCCATTCGCAGGCCTGCAACAGGTTGTTGTAGCTTCCCCCGGTCACGATCACGGCCAACTTCTTCATCTCTAGGACCTCACCGCGAATGATGAATGCTGCATGATGAGTAGTGAATGGCGGTTCCGGTTGAATTCAACGTTCAGCGTTCTGCCTGCAGCGTTTACTTGTGGAGTCCGCATTCGGTTTTCGCGAAGTTCTGCCACCGGCCAGATCGCGGATCGGCGCCGGACTGGACCGGCGCCGTGCAATGGGTACAGCCGATGCTGGGGTAGTCGCGGTCGTGCAGCCGGTTGTAGGGCACCTCGTAGACCTTGATGTAGGCCCAGATTTCCGCCACGCTCCAGCGGGCCAGCGGGTTGAACTTGACCAACTGAAATTTCTTGTCCCATTCCACCAGCCCCGCGTTCGCGCGGGTCGGCGCCTGATCGCGCCGGATGCCGGTGATCCAGGCCTCGTAGCCGCCCAGCACACGGGTCAACGGCTCGACCTTGCGAAGCTGGCAACATTGGTCCGGCTGCTTGGCCCAGAGCTCCGCTCCGTATTGATCCGCCTGCTGATCGGGCGTCAACAGCGACTTCACCTGGATCACCTGCGCGGGACGCAACCCGTACTGGGCCACGATCCGGTCCCGCACCTCAAGGGTCTCGGGAAACAGGAAATCCGTATCCAGGTAGAAGAGCGGCGCGCTCTGGTCCAGCCGGTGGATCATGTCCATCAAGGCCACGTCTTCCGCCCCGAAACTGCAGGCCAGCACGATACGCCCGCAATACCGTTCCAAGGCATAGACAAGCACGTCTTGCGGCTGCTTGGACTCGAAGGAGTCGCTCAACGCCTTCAATGCTTCGTCGGAGGGTCTGGTTGGGGCTGCCGCCTTGTCCGTCACAATTGCTCCTTAGCCTTCAACCTTTTCCACCAGCACTTTGAAGTGGGCGGCCGTCGGCTCCAACGGCTCTTCCAACAGAATCTTGTGTCCGTCGTTGCGCAAGCTCATCGGCACGTTCTTGATCGGCTCGCCTGCGTCCAGCCAGACCTCCAGCCGCTCGCCTGCGTCCATCATTTCCAGCTTCAGCTTGGTTTTCACGTAATTGAGCGGACAGGCCACACCGCGGAGGTCGTAGACCGCCGCCTCCGGCCCATCCGCAACGGGCTGAGCCGGGGCAGGGGCAGGGGACTGACCGCCCACCGACGACTTCGAGGCCGCCTCTCCCTCGCCGGCTTGCGCCAGTTTCAAGTCTTTTCCGATCTGCTCCGTCGCCTCCCGACAGGCCTCCACGAATCCGCGGGCGAAGGCGATCTTGGCCTGCGCGAACTCAGGGCTGCTGTCCTTCTGGCCCAAATCACCCGCCTGCCCCCCCAGGTTCTTGTACCGGGCCGGCACGATGCTGCGCTGGCCCAGCCGCCGCTCGAACTCGGTAAAGGTTTCTGCGTCCGTGGCCGGGTCCAGCCCCTCGGTCACCAGCAGGGCCTTGGCCGCGGCCAGTACGGCCCGGTAGGCCTTGTTGACCGAAACGGAATACTGGTGCTTCTCCGCCAGCAACTTGGCCTGATAGAGTTCCTGCTCCGCCTCGAGGATCCGGTCGCCGATCATCTCCAGAGCGCCACCGGCGCATTCGCCCGGTCCCAGATCCTCCAGGATAAATTCCTCTTCCCCTTCCCAGTCGTAATAAAAGGTCCGGTCCTCTTCAAACGTCGGCACGATCGTATAGGGAATCAGCTCTTCTTTCAGCGCAACCTTGCCCGCCCGCGTGACGAAGGAGGGGAGGCTCTCGCCCTGACGCCGATCACGACGATAGACCGTGAGGAGGTGGGTCACAGCCGCCGGCACGTTCTTGGCCGGCAGCTTCACCGTCATCTGGCCAATCTTGGCCGTCCCGTTCACCTGCCCGCCCAGGTGTAACTCATAGTGGGGCGCCACATGGTCCCCCAGACGCTTGCCCACGCCGTGCAAGCCGATCGTCGCGATGTGGTGCTGGGCGCAGGAATTATGGCAGCCGCTAATCTTGACGCTCACGTCCGTCAAGTCTTCGGGCACACGGCCGGGCGGGAAGACTTCCGCCATGGCCCGCGCCAATCCCTTGGATGAGGTGATGCCCAGGCCGCAGGTGTCGGTGCCGGGACAGGCGATGATGTCTTCCACCAGTTCCGCGCCCGGATCGGCCAGGCTCTGCGCCGCTAGGTCCTCATAGAGGGCCGGCAATCTCGTCTCCGGCACCCACCGCAGGATCAGGTTCTGGTTGATGGTGGTCCGCAAGTTTCCGTTGGAATAGCCCTCGGCCAGGTCCGCGACGAACTGCATCTGTGGTGCCGTGAGGTCGCCCATCTGGAGCTTGATGACCGCGGCGGCATAGCCCGCCTGCTTCTGGGGCACCACGTTGGTCCGTTTCCACATCTGATAGGGCGTTTCAGCAACCCCGTGGCCGTGGCCCAGTGATCCATTGCCATTGCCGTTCCCGCCGTTGCCTGAAACGGGCGTCGGCATGATCAACGGCACCGGCTCGTCGGCGTGCGGGAGCAGCTTGATGGGACCATGATCCGGCCGGGCATGGCCCAGACTCACATAGGCCTCCTCCCAGCGGCGCGTGAACTCGTCGAAGCCCAGCTTGTCGATGACGAACTTCATCCGGGCCTTGTTGCGGTTCTTGCGATTGCCCAGCGTATCGAAGACCTTGATGACCGCCTCGATCGTGGGGGTCAATTCGTTCATCGGGACGAACTCCCGCAACAGCTGCGCGATGCGGGGGGCCGAGCCGAGCCCGCCCCCGACGACCATGCGGAATCCGATGGCACCATCCTCGCGCTTGGCCGCCAACAGTCCCACGTCGTGGATCGGCGTCAGGGCGCAGTCGTGCCGGCAGCCGGAGAAGGCGATCTTGAATTTCCGCGGCAGGCTCTGGTTGAGCGGGTTCCGCAAGAGGTGCAAAGCCACGGTCTTGGCATAGGGCGTCACGTCGAACACCTCGCCCTGGCAGACGCCGGCCAAGTGGCAGGCCGTCACGTTGCGCACCGTGTTCGCGCAGGCCTCCCTGGTGGTCAGGCCGACTTCGGCCAGCCCGCGCATGACCGTGCCGATATCCTTCAGTTCGACGAAGTGGAGCTGGATGTCCTGACGGGTGGTCACGTGACCGACGCCGGTCCCGTACCGGTCGGCCAGCTCGGCCACGCGCCGCAACTGGTTGGCTGTCAACCCGCCGAAGGGGATCTTGATCCGCACCATTTGGACGCCCGGCTGGCGCTGCCCGTAAATCCCATGCTGCAACCGGAAGGGCTTGAAGATGTCGTTGGACACATCCCCGGCCTGGAGGCGCTGGACTTCGCCTTCAAAGGTTTCGATTTCTTCGAGAATGTCCGGCGGAATGGGGGCGGTCCGCACGGCCACCGGCTGTATGGTCCGTGGAGTGCTCATGAGAATTGCTCCATGTTTGACGATTCAGTCATTGACGATGTGCAGTAGGAATCGTCCATCGGCAATCCAACGATCGTCCGTGATTCAAATGTGGTACATGAGGGTCCGCTCACGATCGAGCTGCTGGTGGCGCTCTGCCAGCTCGCGAAGCGTCACGGCATTTAATACGCCCAGCTCCGCCTGGCGGACCCGTTCCCAAACGTCGGCCAAGAGCAAGTCCGGCCTTGATGCCCCCTTGCTGTGACGCCCCGTCCCTCGATGGCCGCTCGGCGCCGAAAGAGTGCCGTCCAACGCTTCCACAATGTCCGCCAGTGAAATTTCCTCCGGCCGTTTGCCCAAGAGATAGCCCCCCTGAGCGCCACGGAGGCTGTCGACCAGTCCGGCGTTCTTCATTGCGTTCAGGACCTGCTCGAGAAAACGGAGCGGAATGGCCTGGCGTCTGGCGATCGCCTTTGCTTGGACGGGCGAAGTGCCGTCATTCAAGGCCAAATCTAGCGCCGCCAGCACTCCATATGTAGCCTTCACTGATATTTTCACGAATCGCCATTCACGAGTATTCCGATAGGAAATGACATTGACGTATCTATACAGCCCCATCGCCTGCAATGTCAAGTCGGTTTTGCCTCGCGCAGGGTTAGGGTTTGTCCCTCGCCCCATTTCTTGATTCGGGAGGCGCCCCAAGAAATCCGGCCGAATTGCAAGAATGATGACCGTGGCATCGTGGCACTACCATTGCATCTTCCCAACCGACTCCTTCAGCCGAGTCGGTCCGATTTATCCGTTGACTTGGCGGAATCCGGCGGAGGATAATTCCGCCCTCTTCTTCTTGGTGCCTTCATGCCGACCCAAACAGCCGTCGCCAGCATTCTTTTGCTCACTGCCGATCCTGATCTCCAGGCTCAGATCACGTGCAACTTCAAGGGCACGGCGATTACGGTGGCCAAGGATCTGGCATCGGTGCCTCGGGCTTCAGCTAAACGCACGTTCGACGGCGTGATCATCGAAACCAAGCAGGACCAGCCCCAGGGGCTGGCGGAACTCTCCCGGCACATTGACCCGGCCAAAACGGTGGTCGTCGCGGGATCGCGCGCGGTTCTCCGGCAGACCCACCGCATGTTCCATGCCCTCTCGAACAGCGCCGACCCATCGGCCAACCATGCCGATCCGAACTTCTCACTCGATGACTACATCAAGTCAAAATTGGGAGATTTTGTCAGGGGAATGAAGAGCGGCTCCGCCCGTGATTTGCATCCGATTTTGATCAAGGCGGTAGAAAAACCTTTGATTACGCTTGTGCTGAGGGAAACCAATGGCAATCAGGTGCAAGCGGCGGATTTACTGGGCATGAACCGCAACACCCTCCGCAAGAAAATCGCCGAGTTTCGGATTTCCATCAAACCAGAGCGAGCGCGCCGAACGTAGAACGCATCCGCCTACAACAAGCCGACTCGATCAAGGACGGGCTGTATCCGTTTACCCGCCCCCTATCCAGGCGAAATTCTTGACAGTACCGCTTGGGCTATATTAGCATGGCCCCTGACGTTGGGCGCGTAGCTCAGGGGGAGAGCGCTACCTTGACACGGTAGAGGTCGGCGGTTCAAGACCGTCCGCGCCTACCATTTTGCGGAACGAGGGCATCAGGTCGCCGGGGACGAGAACCCATTCGATTGCGGGAGACGGAGTCAGATGCGAGGTCGCAGGCAACAGAGAACCATAAGCGCAGTGGCATCCATGCGTTGAGGGTTTCTCCAAGCCGGTCCGGCCGCAGATGATTTCGGGACGATTCCCGCAGGAACGAAGAGGTTCCGGGAGACGGGTCCCGCGGCGATCATGATGCCTTTTCTTATTTGAACCCTATGTCCATCGAGACCCAACAGATTCAGGTCACCCTGACGGACGGAACCACCCGCCAGGTCCCGAACGGCTGCACCGTCGGGGAAGCCCTGAGCGGCACAACCGGCCGTCTCAGCCAGGACATCCTGGCGGCGAAGGTCAACGGCGCGCCCGTGGACCTGAGCAAGGCCCTGACCGAACCGGCGACGGTAGAGCCGATCACCTTTGCCTCCCCGGAGGGCAAAGAAGTCTACCGCCACAGCAGCACCCATATCATGGCCCAGGCGGTCAAAGACGTGTTCCCCTCGGCCCAAGTCACCATCGGCCCGGCCATCGAGGAGGGCTTTTACTACGACTTTGCCTTCGAACGGCCGTTCACGCCGGAAGATCTGGCCAAAATCGAGGCCCGTGCCCTGGAGCTGATCAAGGCCAACCGCCCCTTCAAGCGTGTGGAGATGCGCCGCTGGGACGCGATCAATTTCTTCAAACAGCGCGGCGAGTTGTACAAGGCCGAAATCCTCGAAGGCATCAAGGACGAGACCGTATCCCTCTACGATCAGGGCGATTTCATCGACCTCTGCCGCGGACCGCACCTGCCGTCCACCGGACGGGTCGGGGCCTTCAAGCTGCTCTCCAGCGCCGGCGCCTACTGGCGGGGAGACGAGCGCAATCCGATGTTGCAGCGGATTTACGGAACCTCCTTTCCGACCCAGGCGGAGCTGGACGTCCACCTCGCCAAGCTCGAAGAGATCAAGCGGCGGGACCACCGCAAACTCGGCAAAGAGCTCGACTTGATCTCGCTGCAGGACGAGATCGGGCCCGGCCTCGTCCTCTGGCATCCCAAGGGCGCGCTGGTCCGCCTGCTGATCGAGAATTTCTGGCGGGAGCAGCACATCAAGCAGGGCTATGAGCTGGTCTATTCGCCCCACGTCGCGCGATTGGATCTCTGGAAGACCAGCGGGCACGTGGATTACTACCGGGAAAACATGTTCGCCTCGATGAAGGTGGAGGCCAGCGAGTACCAACTCAAGCCGATGAATTGCCCGTTCCACATCATGATCTACAAGGGCCACCTGCGCAGCTACCGGGACTTGCCGATCCGGTACGGCGAGTTGGGCACCGTGTATCGGTACGAGCGAACCGGCGTGCTGCACGGCCTGTTGCGGGTCCGCGGCTTTACCCAGGACGACGCCCATCTGTTCTGCCGCCCGGACCAGATCGAGTCCGAAGTCAGCCGGGTCCTGGACTTTACCTTCTTCGTGCTCCGGACGTTCGGCTTCTCGGAATTCGAAGTCTACGTCTCGACCAAGCCTGAAAAGTCCGTCGGCGCGCCGGAAAACTGGGCGCTGGCGACCAGCGCCCTGGAAGCGGCCCTCAAGGGACGGGGCGTCGCCTACGAGATCGACCCGGGCGAGGGGGTCTTCTACGGCCCCAAGATCGACATCAAGATCAAGGACATGCTCGGCCGGGCCTGGCAATGTTCCACGATCCAGATCGACTTCAACAATCCCGAACGGTTCGGACTGGCCTACACGGGCGAGGATGGGAAGGCCCACCAGCCGATCATGATCCACCGGGCGTTGATGGGGTCCATCGAACGTTTCTTCGGCATTCTGGTGGAACACTACGCCGGGGCCTTCCCCACCTGGCTCGCGCCGGTCCAGGCGCTGGTGCTGCCGATCGGCGAACACCAGCATGACTATGCCGTGCAAGTCACGGAACGGCTGCAGGCAGCCGGGCTACGCGCCGACGTCGATCTGCGGAACGAAAAAGCCGGCTATAAAATTCGCGAAGCCGAGAAAGCGAAAATTCCCTACATGCTGGTCGTTGGCGCCCGCGAGCAGCAGGCGGAATCGGTGTCGATCCGCAAGCGCGGTGGCGAAGATAAGGGCAGCCAGCCGGTGCTGGCGGCCATTGACCTGATCAGGGCCGATCTGTCGCAGGCCCTGTCGTGACCATAACCCTTTTTCTGAGAGGTGTCGTATCGTCCCCAAACTGCGTGTAAATCGGGAAATCCGAGTCCGGGAAGTGCGCGTGATCGGGCCTGAAGGCGAGCAATTGGGCATCCTGCCCACGCCCGATGCGCTCAAGAAGGCCCAGGAACTGGGCTACGATCTGGTCGAGGTGGCGCCGACGTCGGCGCCACCGGTCTGCCGGATCATGGATCACGGAAAATACAAGTACGAGCTCCAGAAAAAAGAGCACCAGAGCCGGAAGCATCAAAAATCCACGCAGGTCAAAGAGATCAAGCTGCGGCCCCGCACCGACAAGCATGATCTGGAGATCAAGATCCGGCAGGTCAAGGAGTTCCTGGCGGAAGGCAACAAGACCAAAGTCACGGTCACGTTCCGGGGGCGCGAGATGGCGAACCAGGACATGGGACGCACGATGATGAACAGCGTGATGCAGCAGTTGATGGAAAGCGGGACGATCGAGTACGCGCCCAGGATGGAAGGGCGCAGTCTGATCATGATCGTCGCGCCCAAGTGACCCGCGTGCCGGGAAAGGGCCGGGCGCTGAACAGCAGCCACTGAAGAGCAAGCAACTCGGGAAGGGAGAACGACGATGGCAGGCCAAAAATTAAAGACGCACAGCGGCGCCAGCAAGCGCATCCGCAGGACCGGCAGCGGCAAGCTGCGGCGGCGCAAGGCCGGGAAGCGGCATATCCTGACCAGCAAGGCCCGCGACCGCAAGCGGAGACTCAAGGGCACGGCGCCCGTGGATCAGACCATGACCATGCCGGTGAACCGGTTGCTTCCGTATCACACATAGCTGTCAGCCGACAGCCGTCCACTGACGACGACGATTAAGTAAGGAGAACAAGACATGCCACGCGTAAAAGGCGGTCCCAAGACCAGGCAGCGGAGAAAGAAGCGGCTGAAACTCGCCAAGGGTCAGTACGGAGCAAAGAGCCGGCTGTTCCGAAGCGCCACCGAATCGGTGGACAAGGGCCAGACCTACGCCTATGCCGAGCGGAAGAAGCGGAAGCGGAATTTCAGGCGGCTCTGGGTCACCCGGATCAGCGCCGCGGTGCGCCAGCACGGATTGACCTACAGCCGCTTCATCAATGCGCTGAAAAAAGCCAACGTGCTGCTGGATCGGAAGGTGCTGTCGGATATGGCCATCAAGGATCCGGCGGGATTCGACCAACTGGCGGCCATGGCCAAGCAAACCGCCTCGGCCTAGCCCGCTTACAAGTCCGAAAGTCTGAAAGTCATAAAGTCCGGCCCGTTTCAGGACTCGACGACTTTCAGACTTTATGACTTTTCAACGGCTTCCCCGGCCAGCTGGTCCACCGCCAGCTCGAACACCACCGCCGGCATCGTCACCTGCCACTGCTCCAAGACTTCCGGGTGCAGCTCGCCGATCAGGCCGATGGCGGTGCCGTGCAGCAGAATCCGCCCGGCCCGTCCGGGCAAGAACGACGGGTGGGCCACCGGCTCCAGGCTGTAGGGGCAATTCAAATAAAACAGCAGCAAGTCCACACTGGAATGGACCTCTGAAAAGTTCGCGCTGGCATGGGCGATCAGCGCGCCGAGCGCCATCCTGGTGCGTGACCCGAGCTCCGCAGCCTGATCAGGCGCCGCCACTTCCCCGACCTCAAAGAGGCGGTGCGGATAGAAAGAACGGGTGGACTCCGCCTCCACCCGCAGCAGGGACGGGACAATCCACTGCCGCAGGCAACTGAAGGTTTGGGACATCGCATTGTCCACTTCCACGATGCGATCCCATTCGCTTCCGGTCAGCCGCATCCGCTCGATCAGCTCCTGCCGCGAGGCCAGGATGTTGGCCATGATTTCCTGGAACCCCAGCCCGACCATCAGCTCGCGCATCCGGTCCGACATCTCCTCCACGCGCGACAGGCCGCCTACGGTGAATTGGGACGGCATCACCGGCTCGAACGACCCGTACCCGCGGCTGATGGCCACGTCTTCCACCACGTCCACCGCATGCAACAGGTCGTTCCGGTAGGGCGGCAGCTTGACCGTCAACTTGTCCTTCGACCCCCGAACCTCGCACCCATAGCCCGACAAGGCGTCCCGAATCTGCTTCGGCTCCAACGGCATCCCCAGGGCTTCACGGATCGTCTGGATGGGAATGGACCGTGGCCGGCCGAAATCCAGCGGCGTGGGCATGGATTTCCCCAGCGCCGTCTCATAGGGATAGGTCACCTGCACCGGCTCAACAGCCGCGCCCCGATCCGCCAGATTGACCGCCAGAATGTTCAGGGTCAGCACGACCATCACCAGGTCGGTGCCGGTCACTTCCACAAAGAGATCCCGGTCTCCGACCCGCACTTCCCCGATCTCCCGGCTGTTGATGATCGGAGGGAGCGACAGCACCTGCCCCTCGTCGTCCCGCAGGAGGGGCACCCGGTCATGGCCCGCGATCAACGCCCCGTACTCCGATCCTTTGGGATGCACGGCGAGAATTTCGCGCAGCGACATCTTGTTGTCGAAACCCAGGGGAGTGAACCGGGCGTCATCGGGCTTGACCAGATCGTAGGTGACCGGAAAGACGATCTCCGGGAGACGATAGAGTCCGATGGACACGGTGCTGCGTTTCCGCCCGAAGATGTCGGCCAGCTTTTCCTGCACCTGGATCAACTGCGCCAGGCCGGCCTCGGTCACCGCATAGCCGCAAGCCGTACAGGCCGCCACATAGGGGCGAATCTTCTCCAGACCCGGCGCCACGAGCAGGCGCCGCTTCGCCTGGGGCTTGGCGACGAAGAACGGATAGGCCGGCGCGGCGCCGGTCAGCTTGATCCGAATCTGTCGGGCCACGCCTTCGGCGGACCAGAGATCGGGCCGGTTGCTGTCCTGCAGTTCGACCCGCACCTCGCCCGTTTCGCAGTCATGATCCTTGAGCTCGCCCTTGACCAGCGGGAGCCACGACTCCAGGCACTCGGCGGTCAAAACGTTTCCCCCCGCCGTGGCTTCCCCGAGCGCGGCGGGACCGAGGAGCTGTTCGAAGTCTTTCAGGTTGATGGAAATGGTCGGCATGTCTTACGGAATCCCATGATGACGGCTGAACGATGTATGCTGAACGGCAGAGGTCCGGACTCTTTCGTTCATCATTCCGCATTCATCATTCATCATTATCGGTTAGAAGTGTCCGCGGGTCGTCCGCAGCATGTCCAGATCGGTGGAAAACAGGTCTCGAATATCGTGGATGCCCAAGGCCACCATGGCCATCCGGTCCAGCCCCAGCCCCCAGGCGATCACCGGCCCCTCGACACCCAGCGGCAGCGTCACCTCCGGGCGAAACAATCCGGCCCCGCCCAGCTCCATCCAGCCCAGCTTGGGATGTCTGACATGCAGCTCGACGGACGGTTCGGTGAAAGGAAAGTAGGCCGGCAGGAACCGGCTGTCCTTCGCCTGCGCCATTTCGACGGCAAACAAATTCAGCAGCCCCAGCAACGTGCGAAAATTGATGTCCGGCCCCAGGACGATCCCTTCGACTTGAAAGAAATCGCAGGCATGGGTAGCGTCCACTGCATCGTAGCGGAAGCAGCGGGCGATCGAGAAATACTTCCCCGGAACCGCAGGCCCGGAGGCCAGCTTGTGCGCCGACACCGCCGTGCCCTGGCTGCGCAGCACCAGCCGCTTGGCCCGTTCGCGATCATAGGCATAGCCCCAGCCTGCGGATCCCGTGTCGCCGCCGCTCCGATGCGTCTCCGCCACGCGCGAGAGGAACGGTTCGGCGATCTCCCGCGCATGGGTCGGCTCCTTGACGAAGTAGACGTCGTGGATGGCCCGCGCCGGATGGAACTGCGGCATGTACAGCGCGTCCATGTTCCAGAACTCGGTCTCGACCAGGGAGCCCCGCATTTCCTGGAACCCCATGCTGACCAGCTTGCGTTTGACCAGATCCAGAAACTCGCGGTAGGGATGCCGGCGCCCCGCCGACAGGCGCGGCGGCCGCAGGCTGATCGTATATTGCCGGAAGCGCTTCGTCCGCCAGGACCCGTCCTTGAGCAGCTCCGGTGTGAGCTGCGAGACCTCGTCGCCCAGCCCCTGGGTCGCGATCGTCTGCGCGGCTTCCTGCCCGGCCTGGGTCAATTGGTACCGGCGTTCGACCCGGTCGTCGATCCGGAAGGGCTCGTTGGGATTGCCCCGCTTGACGGCATAGTGCTCAATGACTCGACGCAGGGGTTCCGGAAACGCGTGCAGCTCCCTGGGCGCTCCCTGCAGATCCTTCAGTAGGGTACGCAAGGATTCGGCCAAGGGGCAGGGCGCGCCGGTGGCCTCCACCTGCCCGCCCTGCACGATCCGAATCGCGCCTTCCTTCTTCAGGCTCCCGATGGCCCCGCTCATTTCGCTGGGCTCCAACCCCTCGCGGGCCTGGAGGTCCTGGATGGTGATGCGCTTGCCGGTCTGCTGAGCGTCCCGGACCACCGACAGAATACGTTCGATGGGGGCGTCTTTCTCGAAGTACCGTTCGCCCACCTTGCTCAACGACACGATCGGCGTGACGACTTCGGATTCCACCAGGAGCAGCGCTTTCGCCAGCAGCCACTCCACGGCCATGCTGAGTTGGGAGGGCTCTAGGCCGGCGGCCTGCCCGATATCTTCCTGGCGCAGAGGACGAACCTGGTGCTGGCCGAGCACGGTCAGCACCTTGACCTCAAGGGGGTGGAGGCTGCCGATTTGAGAGAGGGTATCCACCGGATTGTCCAATCACAGCCGACGCGCCGGCCGGCCGGCCGGCGCCACGCCGGACGCAGGAGCCGTACGGTGCGAGGCGCGACGCAACGCGCCGATCACCGCGCCATAGTCCGCGCTGCAAAAGATCGCCGAGCCGGACACAAGCACGTCGGCGCCGGCCTCGATGATGCGCCCGGCATTGTCGACCTTGACGCCGCCGTCCACCTCCAACAACGCGCCGCTGCCGGTCTGGTCAATGAGCTGCCTGGCCCTCGCAATTTTCTCCAGGACCGACGGGATGAACTGTTGCCCGCCGAACCCAGGATTGACCGACATGACCAACAGGAGGTCGGCCTCGCCGAGAATTTCCTCCACCGTCGCCAGCGAGGTCGCCGGATTCAGCGTCACGCCGGCCTTCACGCCCCGTTCTTTGATGGACTGGATGGTGCGATGCAGATGCGGACAGGCCTCCACGTGGACCGTCAGGTAGGTCGCGCCGGCCTGCACAAACTCGGCAATGAAGGCATCGGGGTGTGTCATCATCAAATGCACGTCCAGCGGAAGCTTGGTCGCCTTGCGCAAGGCCTCGACGATCGGCGGCCCGACCGTCAGGTTGGGGACGAAGTGGCCGTCCATGACGTCCACATGCAGCCAGTCGGCGCCGGCCGATTCGACGCGGGCGACCTCTTCGGCGAGGCGGGCAAAGTCCGCGGAGAGAATGGAGGGAGCGATCCGCAGGGAAGGCCGTGCCATCAGGCACCAGCCTTTCGGAGCCGGGCGGCAAAAAATCCATCCATCGAAAAACGATTCACTGCCGTCGACAAGTCGCCTTGTTGGGTCATCAACTCCTGGCCGCTCGCCGGCAGGGAAGCCGCAACCGATTCCCTGCGGAACTCCGCATGCTTCCTCAGGAATTGATGGATCACGTCGAGGGTCTCCTCCGGCTCCGTGGAGCAGGTACTATAGACTAAGCAGCCGCCGGGCCGCAAGAGACGGCACACCGATTCGAGCAGCAGGAGCTGCCGCTTCCGGTGGGCGGGAAGCAATGCGGCCTGCTTCTGCCACTTTCCCTCCGGATGACGCCGCAGGACACCCAGCCCGCTACAGGGAGCGTCCAGCAAGATACGATCGAACGGTCGAGCGGTCGCCGGCTCTCCACGCATCACATCACCCAGCAGTGGGGCGACGATCCGGACGCCGAGCCTTGCACAGTTCTCCTGAAGCCACTGCAAACGAGCCGAGCTTTGGTCCATGGCCACCACGTCGCCACGATTGTCCATCAAGGCCGCCAGGGCCGTGGCCTTTCCTCCCGGCGCGGCACAGGCGTCCAAAATCCGCTCGCCCGGCTGAGGGGCCAGCAGTCCGGTCACCAACTGGGCCGCCTCGTCCTCGACGTAGAACAGTCCCTCGCCGAACTGGGGGATGTCGGTAATC
>SYGV01000019.1 GCA_005799365.1 Nitrospiraceae bacterium | reverse complement strand
GGCCCGTAGGGCTCCATCTGGACATGCAGGACATCCAGCTTGTTTTCCAGGATTTCCGCCCGGCGGTTGAGCTGGAACTGGGCGAAGCTCTTGGCCAGGATGGCCTGGATCTGATCCAGCGGGTGGGCCTTGAGCAAATTCAGGATCATCGGATAGGAAATCACGAACTGGCTGTCGATCGCTTCCGGCTGGCCGGTCAGTCCTTTGGTGATCACGCTCAAATCGATGTACGGGGAGGGGGTGAGCACGGCGAAGCCGACCAAGTCTTTCCCGCGCCGCCCGGCCCGGCCGGCGAGTTGCTGCACTTCGCTGATGGTGAGGTCGGTGAAGTCTCGGCTCTTGCGCACGCTGGATTGGGTGATCACGACGGTGCGGGCCGGGAAATCCACCCCGGCCGCCAGGGTCGTGGTGGCGAAGACGGCATCCAGACAGCCCTGCCGCATCAGTTCTTCAATGGCGATTTTCCAGGACGGCAGGTGCCCTGCATGGTGCGCGGCCACGCCGACGCGCTGCACCACGGATTGCAGGGGGTGCTCGGCGATGCTCGGATACTGCGCGACCAGTTCCGTGAGCACCGCCGCGATGGCGTCCTGGCGCGCGGGCGGGATTGCGACCTGGCTGCGCTCGAAGGCTTGCATGGCGTCGTCGCAGGCGCGGCGCGAAGTCAGGAACACGATGGCCGGAGTCAGGTGCTTGGAGCGCAGCGCGTTGATCAGGTCAACCGGATGAATCGACGGAGGCATGCAATTTCATTCCCTTGGAAATAACCACTAGGCCGGATTCGGTGACGGTGAAGCGGCTCCGGTCGGCGTCCGAATCGTAGCCGATCTCGGTCTTGGGCGGGATCACGACCTCCTTGTCGATGATGGCGCGCCGGATGCGGCAATGTTCGCCGATAATCACGTTTTCCATCACGATGGACTCCCGGACGTCCGCATGGTCCTGCACGATGACATTGGGGGAGAGGATGGTATTCTGCACCCGGCCGCCGGAAATGATGCACCCGCCACAGACGATGGAGTCGAGCGCCACGCCCATCCGCCCCCCTTGGAAGTCCTGGGCGAACACGAACTTGGCCGGCGGGAACTGGCCCTGGTAGGTGCGGATCGGCCAGTTCTGGTCGTAGAGATTGAACAGGGGATCCACCGTCACCAGGTCCATGTTGGCCTCCCAGTAGGCGTCCAGCGTCCCAATGTCGCGCCAATACTTGACGGCTTTGCGATTTGCGTCGTGGAACTTGAAGGCAAAGACCCGACTCTCCTGGATCATGCGGGGGATGATGTCCCGGCCGAAATCGTGTCGGCTGTCCTCTTTGGCGTCGCGCATCAGGTGGTTGCGCAAGGCCTCGGTGCGGAACAGATAGATGCCCATGGAGACGAACGCGTGCTCGGGATCATTGGGGATGGGCGTGGGGTGCTCGGGCTTTTCCTCGAACTGTTGGATCCGGTATTGCTCGTCCACGCCGATGACCCCGAACCGGCCGGCCTCGTGCAACGGAGTCTCGATGGTGCCTACCACCACGTCCGCCTGCTTCTCCTGCAGGAAGTCGAACATCTCCGAGTAATCCATCTTGTAGATATGGTCGCCGGCCAGGATCAGGACGAAGGCCGGCTGCTCGTTGTCCAGCAGGAAGAGGTTCTGATGGACGGCATCGGCTGTGCCCCGGTACCAGTCTTCGCTGATCCGCTGCTGGGGCGGGATGGAGGCGATGAATTCGCCGAGTTCCGGGTTCAGGATGTTCCAGCCGGTGCGGATGTGCCGATCGAGGGAGTGCGATTTGTATTGGATCAGCACCGCGATCTTCCGAAGGCCGGAATTGAGGCAGTTGCTGAGCGTGAAGTCGATGATCCGGTACTTGCCGCCGAAGGGCCCCGCCGGTTTGGCGCGGTGCTGGGTCAGGGGGAAGAGGCGTTCTCCTTTGCCGCCGGCCAGGACCATGGTGAGGATGCTGTGCATACGGGGGAAATTGTAACAGGAGCGCTCCCAAATAGGAAGCCGCGGGACGATTGACAGCCGCCGCCGGTCGGACGATACTAGGCCCTCGTATCGGCAATGTATTGATGCAGGAGAAGGCGCGCATGCCCAGGCAGGCAAAGCCAAAGCGGACCCCGGGTCTTAAAAAAGCCAAGAAACGGCCGGGCAAGCTGCCGTTGGACGGCGCCGCACAGCCGTTGTTGCAGAGTCTGCTGTGGCGGGTGGATCGGCTGGAGCGTCAGGTCAGGACCCTGTCGGAACTGGTGCGGGATCACGCGGAGGACGCCGACCGCCTGGTCCGGGTTGTGGGCGAGGATCACGAGGTGTTGCGGCGGGAGTTGCTGGAAGAGCACCGGGAGCTGGTGCGCTTGCGGAAGCAGACGCGGCAACGCCGCTCGAAGATAGGCCTGGCTCGGTAGCGGGCGTGCAGGGTATGGCTGAGTCCAGCGTCGAATTGCGGGACGTCAGCAAGCGGCACGGCGATACCCGTGCCGTGGACCGGGTCTCCCTCGTCATCCGGCGCGGCGAGTTCTTTGCCATCCTGGGCCCAAGCGGGTCGGGCAAGACGACGCTCTTGCGTATGCTGGCCGGCTTCGAGTCGCCCGACGCGGGCGACATTCTGATCGACGGACGGTCGGTGCGCGGGGTGCCTCCCAATCAGCGGCCGGTCAATCTCGTCTTCCAGACCTACGCCTTGTTTCCTCACCTGACCGTCGCCGGCAATATTGCCTTCGGCCTGGAAATGCGCCGCCTGCCCCGCGCCGACATTGCCGCGCGCGTGGAGGAAGCGCTGGACATGGTGCGCTTGCAGGGCAAGCAGGACCGGTTGCCTGCGCAGCTGTCGGGCGGGGAGCAGCAACGGGTGGCGGTGGCGCGCGCCCTGGTCAATCGGCCGGCGGTTCTGCTGCTCGACGAGCCCTTGGGGGCGTTGGATCAGCAGTTGCGCACGGACATGCAGGTGGAGCTCAAAACCATCCAGGAACGGGTGGGGCTGACCTTTATTTGTGTGACCCATCACCAGGAAGAAGCATTGACGATGTCCGACCGTGTTGCAGTGATGCGGCAGGGGCGGTTGCTGCAAGTCGGGAGTCCGAGGGACATCTACGAGGCGCCGCAGTCGGCGTTTGTGGCCAACTTTATCGGCCGCTCCAACAGTCTGACCGGGCGGATCGAGATGGTGAGCGGGCTCCGGTGCACGGTGCGGGCGGCCGATCTGCCTGCGGCGGATCCCGTGGTGGCCGCCTGTCCGGCCGGCGCCGGGATCGGCAGTCCGGCCACGCTGATGCTGCGTCCGGAGCGGCTGCACCTTTCGGCGGACGTGCAGGTGGACGGTTACGACAATATGTTGCCCGCCCGGGTCAGCAAAGCCATCTACAACGGGAGCGAGACGCAGTATCTCCTGGCGCTCTCCGATCGCCTTTCCTGGCAGGTTCTGATCCCCAATGCCGGCAACGGGCAGAAGCGTTTCCAACCGGGGGAATCCGTGTTTCTCCGCTGGCGTGCCGATGAGGCGGTGGTGTTGTCCGAGTGAATCCCGACGCCGTTCCACCAGACCGTCCCGAGTCCTTTCGTGCGGCTCCCGTCCCGCGCCGTTCCAGCCTGCTGCTCCTGCCTGCGCTGGCCTGGCTGGGGCTCTTCTTCTTCGTGCCGCTGGCGCTGATGCTGGCCATCAGCTTCGCGTCGCGCGGGACCTACGGCGGGGTGGTATGGACCCTGAGTCTGGCTAACTATGCGAATGTCCTCGACCCCCTCTACGTGAAGGTCTTTCTCCGGTCGGTCCTCCTGGCGTCCGTCACGACGGTCTTGTGTCTGGCCTTGGGATTTCCGATTGCCTATTACATTGCGCGGCTCCCCGCCCGTCGGCAGGGCATCTGGCTGCTCCTGGTCATGATTCCCTTCTGGACCAACTTTCTGATCCGGACCTATGCCTGGATCTTCATGCTCCGCACCGAGGGCCTGATGAACCAGGTGTTGGCCGGCCTGGGCCTCATCGGCAGCCCGGTCGACGTCCTCTATACAGAAATGGCCATCGTGATCGGCCTGGTCTATGGCTATCTGCCCTTCATGATCCTGCCGCTCTCTGCGGCGGTGGAACGGCTGCCTCCCTCGCTGGTAGAAGCGGCCTGGGACCTCTATGCCTCCCGCTGGGCCGTCTTGTGGCGCGTGATCGTGCCGCTCACGAAGCCGGGGCTGGTGGCCGGCTGCACCCTGGTGTTCATCCCGTCGTTGGGCGCGTTCATGACGCCGGACTTGATGGGGGGCGCGAGGACCATGATGATCGGCAACCTGATCCAGCATGAGTTTCTCGTGGCCCGGGATTGGCCTTTCGGATCGGCGATTGCGCTGGTACTGATGGTGTCGGTGCTGCTCGGTCTGGCGATCTACTTGCGTGCGGAGAGGGCCGGCACGCGGCTGGCAGCGGGGGGATGAACCGATGAGCCGGAAGCACACATGGCTGTTGAGCGCCAGCGTGGCGAATCTGGTGTTTCTCTATGCGCCGATCGTCGTCCTGATCCTGTTCTCCTTCAATGCGTCGCGCCTGTCGGCGACCTGGCAGGGGTTCACACTGGAGTGGTACCGGCTCTTGCTCGAGGACGAGGCCCTGCGCCTGTCCGTTCAGAACAGCCTGGTGGTTGCGGTGGTCTCGACCGTGGTCGCAACCGGTCTGGGCGTGTGCGCCGCGGTGGGGCTGGAACGGCATCCGTTCCGCGGGCGGGAGGTCGTGGAAGGGGCCATGTTGTTGCCGCTGGTGATTCCGGAAATCATGATGGGCGTCTCATTGATGCTGTTCTTCCTGCTGGTGAAGCTGCCGCTCAGCCTGATCACCGTCGCGATCGGCCATGCGGCGTTTAATGTGCCGATCGTGCTGGTCATCGTGAGGGCCAGGCTACGGAAGCTGGACCCGTCGTTGGAAGAGGCGGCGCGCGATCTGGGGGCGACGCCGTGGCAGGCGTTCCGCCGTGTGACATGGCCGCTGCTGATGCCGGCGGTTGCAGGATCGGTCCTGTTGGCATTCACGGTTTCACTGGATGATTTCATTGTGACCTTCTTCACGGCGGGACCCGGATCCACGACCTTGCCGCTCTATGTCTATTCCATGGTCAAGTCCGGTGTGACGCCGACGATCAATGCGCTCTCGGCGATTCTGGTGCTGGTCTCCATGGCGCTGATCGGCGCCTCGCTGGCCTTGCAGCGGCGGTGAACAAGCGACCGGTTCGTTGACAGACGGGCGAGCCTGTGTTAGGGGAAACAGAGCCCCGGAGTTTTCAAGGGGACGTTGTCGTTGATGTTGAGGCTTGTGCGTGAAGCTCACAATGACTCAGACCCGGCCCGCCTCCATGCTCACCGCCCTGCGGGCGAGGGGCTGTTGCTTCGTCGCGCTCTTCGCGCTCTTGCTGTTCGTGTGTCTGATCGGGCTTCCCTCGAGTCAGGCCTCGGATGTCTCGCTCGCGCAGGCGGCGTTGGAGGACTGGGACGAAGCGGATCCGGCCGAAGACAAGGGGGTGCTGTCTCTGGCCGATCACCAGCAGGACATGGCCGGCTGGTATCTGTCCCTGCCGGAGTCTGCCGTTGCAAGCGGTACGTCCCATCCGCAGCGCCTTGGCGGCGTTGCGTATCTGTTGCTCAGGCTTTCCCCTGCTCGCGCCCCCCCGGCCCGCTAAATCTCGTTCCGTCTCGACCCCCTGGATCCATTGTGAGCGCGCCGGGCTTGCCGCACGGCATGGCGCGCTTGTCCCGATGTGAATAGGGACACTCTTCGCATTGAGGGCGTATGAGTCCGTCAAAGTCCCAGTGGCCTTGGAAGTTGGTGCAGGGCTTGTTGTTGTCCGCCCTAGGCCTCCTTGTGGTCTATCAGCAACGGTCTGACGATGGCCTTATGGGCTGGTTGTCGGCCAGGCTTGCCGGAGGTCCGCCGGCTACGTTGCATTACTTCACCTGGTCGGACTATGCGGACAAGGATGTGATCCAGGCCTTCGAGCGGGAAGTCGGCGTCAAGGTCGTGGTGGACACCTTCGGCAGCAACGAAGAGCTGCTGGCCAAGCTGCAGAGCGGCGCCGGCGGGTACGACGTGGTGGTGCCGTCGGATTTCATGGTCGCCATCATGGTCAAGCAGGATCTGCTGGCCGAGCTGGACCTGGACAGGATTCCGAACGTCCGGTTGGTGTTCGAGCGATTGCAGCATCTGCCCTTCGATCCCGACAATCAGTACTCCATTCCCTATCTCTGGGGAACGGTGGGCATCGGCTACGATTCGGCCGTGGTGCCCGCGCCGCCCGACAGTTGGGAGGCGCTCTGGGATCCTCGCTACAAGCGCAAGATCAGCATGCTGAACGATCAACGGGAGGTGTTCGGGGTGGCGCTGCGGACGCTGGGGCAGTCCGTCAATGCCGTCGAGCCGGCGGTGATTGCCCGGGCCAAGGCCAAGCTGGCGAGTCAGAAAGACCTAGTCAAGACCTATACGAGCGAGAACTACCAGCAGCTCCTGGCCTATGGCGAAGTGGCGCTGGCCCATGGGTGGGGTGGGACGGTGGCGAGAGCCATGGCCGAGCGGCCCTCGATCAAATATGTGATTCCCAAGGAGGGCGCGACGGTCTGGGCCGACTGTCTGGTCGTGCTCAAGACCGCCCCGCACAAAGATCTGGCCATGCGGTTCATCAATTATCTGCTGGACCGTAACGTGGCCGCCAGGACCACGGAGCGGCTGTTATTTGCGACGTCGAATCGAGAAGCCCAAGTATTGGTGGCGGCGCAATATCGTGACAATCCGGCCATCTATCCGCCGGACTCCGTCTTTGACCGGCTGGAATGGATGACGGATGTGGGCGAAGCCGCCCGTTTATACGACCGAGCCTGGACCGAGGTGAAGCTGCAATGAACGGATCGGGAGAAATTGAGCTGTTACGGCCTGTGAGAACTCGGTATAATGACAAGTCAATGCGGACTAGCCTCGCAGGGACAGGTTTTCTTTCCCGGTCCGAATATAAGGGGGCTATGGTTTTTGATATTGTGAGCGGTGGGTCTCGGTCTGTGCGCTGGGTGGCGCTTCAGGGCTTCGGGATTGCGGCGGTGCTGTTGGCCGTCTGTCTGCAGCCTGGGCGGTCCGCCGCGGACGAGTCTCCCATGAAGGCCGGGACCCAGCCGGCGGCGAAACAAGCAATGCCGCCGTCGGTGGATTCCTCTTTGCCGTCCGTTTCAAGGCTCAGCCTGGACGAAGCGGTCGCGCTCTTCCTCCGCGAAAACCTCGACTTGCTGATCACCAAGTTTGGGATCGATCAGGCCAAGGGCCAGCAGATCACGGCCGCTTTGTTTCCGAACCCCTATTTGTCCATCGGAACCTTGAGCGCCTATACCCAAGGCCAAACGATGGACCGCAGCGGACAAATCACCACTCAGGTCCAGCAGCTCTTTGAAATGGCCGGCAAGCGCGGGTTCCGCATCGAGAGCGCCACCTTCGGGGCCAAAACGGCCGAGGCCAACTTCGAAGACACGATCCGTCAACTCAGCTTCACCGTCAAGGATGCCTATTACCGGGTGCAGTTGGCCCAGCGGCGGCTGGCCTTGGCCGAAGAGAACCGCGATCGGTTCGCCCGCATCCTGGAGGTGAACACCATCCGGTTCAAGAAGGGCTACATCGCGGAGGTGGACCTGATCCGGATCCGCCTCCAGGTGGTGGATTTTCAATCGCAAGTCATCCAGGCCATCCAGGATGCAGAGAACGCCAGGGCCGACTTGCGCGTGCTCCTGAACCTCAGACCGGTTGTGGAGCTGGTGCTGACCACGGAACTGGACTACCGCCGGTTCGAGCCGGATGTCAATGCGTTGCGGGTCGTCGCATTGGAGACCCGGCCGGATATTCGCGTCAAGCGCCTGACCCAGTCCCAGCGGATGGCCGATCTGAAGCTGGCGCAGGCCTACAAGTACCCGGACGTGACGGTCGGGGGCGGCTACGCGATTCAGGGTCCCCGAGGTCCGGACAACCAGCAACAGGTGGTGCTCAACATGGGCGTGCCGCTGCCCCTGTTCAATCGTAATCAGGGCGGCATCGTGCAGGCCGAAGTCGCGGTGCAACAGGCCGAGGCGGATCTCCGCAAGACGTTGATTCAGGTGGAGACCCAGGTGGACGTGGCCTATGTCAATCTGGTGCAGAGCCGCCGGCTGGTGGAGGCCTATCGGGCCGGCGTCTTGGAGGACGCCCGCTCGACCCTGACCATCGTGGAACGGGCCTATGAGCGGGGCGGGGCCACTATCCTGGATCTGCTCGACGCGGCCCGGACGTCGCGGATGATTCAGCAGAGCTACATCGAGGCGCTGTATAGCTATCTCCGGAACGTGTTCCTGTTGGAAAGCGCCGTGGGGCGGGAGATTACGTCATGAGCCGATGGCTTCGTTCCGTCTTGTGGATCGCGCCGTTCCTGTTGCTGTCGTCCTGCGGGCAACATGAAGAGCCGACCACCTCGAACGCCGCGCCGCCTCGACTTGCGCCCCCTCCCTCCGGAGCCGGGCAGGCACGCATCGAAACCGCCGTGGTCTCAACGAGCCAAGTCAATCCCGTCGTGACGCTGTCCGGAAAGGTCGCCTATGGGGAGGACCGGTATTCGCGCATTTCCTCCCCCTTGCAGGGACGGGTGCTGGAAGTGCGGGCCAAGCTGGGCGATCGGGTGAAGGCAGGGGACGTGCTGCTGATCATCGACAGCCCGGACATCACCTCCGCCTATTCCGAGTTCATCAAGGAAGCGTCCGACATGGACTTCGCCATCCGTGCCTATGATCTGGCGAAAGACCTGTACGAGAACAAGGCGATTCCCCTCAAGGACTACAAACAAGCGGAGAACGATCTGGTCAAGGCGAAAGCGGAGTTTCGTCGGGCCAGGGAACGGCTCCTGTCGCTGCGGGTGCCGGCCGGGGAATTGGACAAGCCGCTGGCGGAACAAAAGATCACGGCCCGGTTCGAGATGAAGAGCCCGCTGACTGGCACGGTCGTGGAGCGGACCGTCACGCCCGGCTCCATCGTGGGCGGCGACCAGTCCCAGGTGCTGTTTACGGTGGCGGATTTGGACAATCTCCAGGTCGTGGCCGATGTGTACGAGCGGGACTTGGACCTGGTCCATGTCGGGCAGGTGGCGGTC
>SYGV01000145.1 GCA_005799365.1 Nitrospiraceae bacterium | reverse complement strand
GAAGAAGGCATCCGCTATAACCCCGGCAACCCGGACCTGCACTTCAACCTGGGCACGGCCTACGATAAATTGGATCGCTTCGACGAGGTCGTGAAAGCGATGGAAGCGACCCTGCGTCTCGACCCGCACCATGCCGATGCGCTGAACTATTTGGGATACAGTTACACGGAACGGGGCATGAAAATCGAAGAAGCCCTGGCGCTCATCAAGCGCGCGGTCTCGCTGAAGCCGAACAACGGCTACTACGTGGATAGTCTCGGGTGGGCATTTTTCAAGCTCGGACAGTTTGACGATGCGCTGGCGGAGATGAAGCGGGCCGCCTCGCTCGTGCACGACGACCCGGTCATCTACGAGCACCTAGGAGAGATTTACCTGAAGCAGAATCTGCTCGCGGAGGCTCGTGAGGCTTGGCTGCACTCGCTTGAGCTGGATCCTGCCAACTCGAAATTGATCGAGCGGTTCCGTGTGCAGGGCATGGGCGATGCCGCTTCCGATGAGCGCGTTCGACGGGCCAAGCGGCGCGTGTCGGCGGAACGTGCGGACACACCCAAGGCAGTGCCGTAACAAGCTCCGGCACAGCCGCTTCCCGCTGTCCTTGCTCATCGCCAAGTACCTTGGGTTGGTGCTGACCCTGCTCGTCAATGTGACGGTGATGCTAGCCGTCTTCCTCGTGACGCTCTGGATGTACAAGACCCCCCTCCATGCGGCGCTGTTCCAGGCCGTGGGGCTGATCTTCGTCGAGCTGCTGTTGGTGACCGCGCTGGCCCTGTTTTTTTCGACGTTCAGCACGACTACGTTGAGCGCCACCATGACGCTGGGGTTCTATGTCATCGGGCATTTGATGACGGACCTGAAGGGGCTGGGGGAGAACAGCCGGCACGCCGTCGTGCAAGTCGTGGTCACGTGGCTGTATTACTTGTGCCCCAATCTGGACGTGCTGAATGTGAATGGACAGGCGTCCGCCAACGGGATCGTGGACATGTCCTATGTGGCGGTGGCGTCGATGTATGGGCTGTTGTACGCTGCGCTGCTGCTGACGGCCGCCTGCGCGGTTTTTCGCAATCGTGATTTTTAGCAACGGAGGGGAGGCGTGCGATGAGTTTGTTGGACAAGATCAAGACTCGTTCGGCGGTGATCGGGGTCGTCGGGTTGGGGTATGTCGGATTGCCTCTGGCGGTGTTGCAGGCCAAAACCGGCTATCGTGTGATCGGGGTGGATGAAGTCGCCGAGAAGGTGGACCTAGTGTCTCGGGGCGAGAACTACATCTCGGACGTGGACAGCGCCGAACTCAAGGAGGCGGTCCGCGCCGGGCGGCTTTCCGCTACCAGCAACTTTGCGGCTTTGCGGGGGTGCGACATCGTCATGATTTGCGTCCCGACCCCGCTGACCAAGAACAAGGAACCGGATATCAGCGCCGTGGTGTCGGTCACCAAACAACTGGCCCAGCACGTCCATCCCGACATGCTCGTGGTGCTGGAGAGCACGACCTATCCGGGCACGACCGAAGAGATCATGTTGCCGATCCTGACCTCGGGCGGATTGAAAGTCGGGCAGGACATCTTCGTCGCCTTTTCGCCCGAGCGCGTGGATCCGGGCAACCGGTCGTTCAAGACGCACAACACCTTCAAGCTGGTCGGAGGGGTGACGCCGGCCTGCCTGACCGCTGCGCGGACCTTCTACGAACAGTCCATCGTCAAGATTTTCCCCGTCACCTCTCCTCGGGTGGCCGAGATGACGAAGGTGTTCGAGAACGTCTTCCGGTCCGTCAATATCGCCCTGGTCAATGAGCTCGCCATCCTCTGCGACCGGATGGGCCTCAATGTGTATGAGGTGATCGACGCGGCCGCCACCAAGAACTTCGGGTTCATGCCCTTCTACCCTGGGCCCGGCGTGGGCGGGCACTGTATCCCGCTGGACCCCTATTACCTCGCCTGGAAGTCCAAGGAATACGACGTCCATGCCCGGTTCATCGAGCTGGCCGGCGAGATCAACGAGGGGATGCCCTACTATGTGCTGGCCAAGATCCAGCGGCTGCTCAACCAGCACGGCCATTGCCTCAACGGATCGGAGGTCTTGGTCCTGGGCGTGACCTACAAAGCGGATGTGGCCGATTGGCGTGAAACGCCGGCTATCAAGGTCATGGAACTCTTGCAACGAGAGAAGGCGAAACTGGTCTATGCGGACCCCTTCACGCCATCGGTCGAGATTGGCGGACGGTCGTATGCGGCCGTGGAGGTCACGGATGAGCGGCTCCGCCGCTGCGCCTGCGCCGCCATCCTGACGGCCCATTCGGCCTTCGACTATGAACGCATCGTCAAGCTGGCCCCGGTGGTCTTCGACACCAGGAACGGCACGAGGAACGTCAAGGGCAAGAAGGACAACGTCGTGTTGCTCTAGGGCAGCGGCCGCATGGCGGCGCTGGTGCAAGCAACCAGGCTGGATGCGCAATTCCTGCTGGTTGGGGATGGAGAGCCGCGGAGCGCCGTCGAAACGGAAATCGAGCGGCTGGGCCTGTCGGGGGACGTCCATCTGGCTGGCTGGGCGCTGCCGGACGAGTTCGATATCCATGCGATGGTCCGGCGGCAGGAGCGGGAATATGAGCCTGTTCTGGGGTGATCGGCTGGGTGGAATCGCTTGAGAGTGGCGGCCGGCTGTGGTAGACAAGCCGGGAATTAAGTGATCGGGCAACGCGATACAAAAACCGGAGTCTTGCATGAACGTTCCCTTGTTGGACTTGAAAGCGCAGTTTCGCGGGATCAAGAAAGAAGTCATGGACGTGGTCGAAACCACCTGCGAGGAGCAGGCGTTTGTCCTGGGCTCCCGCGTCGTGGAATTGGAACAGGCCCTGGCTTCGTATGTCGGCGCCTCCCATGCGGTGGGGGTCGCCTCCGGCAGCGATGCGCTCCTCCTGTCCTTGATGGCCCTGGGAGTCGGGCCGGGGGACGAAGTCGTCACGGTGCCGTTCACCTTCTTTGCCACGGCCGGTTCCGTGTCCCGCCTGGGCGCCAGGCCGGTCTTCGTGGACATCCGGCCGGACACGTTCAACGTGGACCCGCAGCAGATCGAGCAGAAGATCACCGCCAGGACCAAGGCCATCATTCCGGTGCACCTGTTCGGGCAATGCGCCGAGATGGGCGCGATCAACGAGATCGCCAAGCGCAGGAAGGTGGCCGTGATCGAGGACGCCTGCCAGGCCATCGGCGCCATGCAGAACGGAATCAAGGCCGGCGCGCTCGGGGACATGGGCTGCTTCAGCTTCTTCCCCTCAAAAAACCTGGGCGGGTTCGGGGACGGGGGCCTGATCACGACGCACGACGCCAAGCTCCACGAGGCACTGGCCATGCTGCGGGTGCATGGGAGCCGGGTCCGCTATGTGCATGAGCAGATCGGGATCAACAGCCGGCTGGACGCCTTGCAGGCGGCCATCCTGCGGGTCAAGTTGAATCACCTGGACCGGTGGACCGAAGGACGCCGGCGCAATGCGGTGCGCTATGAGCGGTTGTTCACCGAGGCCCGGTTGCTGGATCGCGTCACCCAGCCCGTCACCCAGCCGGGCAACTACCATGTTTTCAACCAGTATACGATCCGCGCCCAGCGGCGGGACGAATTGAAGACCTTCCTCAAGGACCGGGGCATCGGGACGGAAGTCTATTATCCCATTCCCATGCACGTGCAGGACTGTTACCGCTTGCTCGGCCACAAGAAGGGCGACTTCCCCATGTCCGAGCAGGCTGCGGCGGAGGCTCTGTCCCTGCCCGTCTTTGCCGAACTGACCGACGAGCAACTCGGCTACGTCGTGGACTCCATCCAGGCCTTCTACGCCAAGCGCTAGCAGGGCGTAGAAAAATCCCGCCGGCTTCGTTCTCGCGTCGCTCCTCAAGAGTTGTCAGTTATCAGTATTCCGTTCTCAGTTCCGGAACTGACGACTGCACACGGATAACCGAGAACCAACGGGCCTCGCTGCGGCCGTGCCACGGGAACAGCGCGCGTCTCGGCGCGCGCGGGGTGGGGGGGGGGTGAGAAAGGCGGCCTTTTTGAACAGCCTGTGGGGTTTTTTGATCCCGCCTGCGGCCCAGGCCAAACCGTCTTTCCTGGGTGCAGAAATAGTTCTTCACCAGCCTGCTGGGACTATTCTTTGCTCAAAGAGCGGGGACAGGTCCATTGGCGCCTGTCCCCGTACAGTCTTTTTTATTTTTTGCCGCGGGGGTGGAAGGGATGGCCGGTGAGGGCTGCGTGACGGCGGGAGTGGGGTGGTGGATGGCGGAGAGTCGCCGGGTGCCGTTCTGCTAGTCCGGTGAGGCAGCCAGGCCGACAGTAAGGTATGAATAATCGAGCGGCCTCAACGCATCGTCAGGCGGCCCGAACCCGGCCACCCTTCGTCACCCTTCTTTGTCTTCCCGCCATTCGCCGGCCGCGTTTCTTTACCCGCCGAGACGGTTAGCTCGTGACTGCGCCCTCGGATGCCGACGAGACGTGGCGGGCGTACTTGGCCATGACGCCCATCGTATAGCGAGGCGCCGGCGCTTTCCACTTGGCGAGGCGCGCCTTGATCTCCTTGGCCGTCAGCTCCACGTCCAGCCGGCGTTTGGCGATATCGAAGACGATCATGTCGCCGTTCTTGAGCGCGGCGATCGGCCCCTTCTTGGCCGCTTCCGGGGCCACATGCCCGGCCATGAGCCCGTGCGTCGCGCCGGAGAACCGGCCGTCGGTCAGGAGCGTGACCGAATCGCCCAGCCCTTCGCCCACGATCGCCGCGGTCACGCCCAGCATCTCGCGCATGCCCGGTCCGCCTGCCGGCCCTTCGTAGCGGATCACGACCACGTCGCCGGCCTTGATGCGCCCGGCCTTCACCGCGGCGAAGGCGGCTTCCTCCCGGTCGTAGACCTTGGCCGGGCCGCGGAACTTCAGCATCGAGTGGCCGGCGACTTTCACCACGCAGCCTTCCGGCGCGAGGTTGCCTTTCAGGATGACCTGGCCGCCGGTTGCCTTGAGCGGATTGGACAGGGGGCGCAGGACTTGCTGTCCCGGCGTTTCGGTCGCGCCCTTGGCTTCTTCCCCGATGGTCTTGCCGGTCACGGTCGGCTGGTTGGGATGGAGGATGCCCGCATCCACCAAGCGCTTGGCGACGAGCGTGGTGCCGCCGGCCGCATAGAGGTCCGAGGCCGTGAACCGTCCGCCCGGCTTGAGATCCGCGAGCAGCGGGACCTTCCGGTTGACCTTGTCGAAATCGTCGATCGTGAGCTTCACGCCCGCTTCCCGCGCCACGGCCAGCAAGTGTAGGACGGCGTTGGTCGAGCCGCCGGTCGTGGCGACCGCTGCGATGGCGTTCTCGATGGACTTGCGCGTGATGATCGTGCGCGGACGCAGGTCCTGTTTCAGCAGGTCCATGACCATCCGGCCGCAGCGGAAGGCGACGTCGTCCTTGTGGCTGTCCATGGCCGGGACCCCGCTCATCCCCATGGGAGAGATGCCCAGGAACTCGAAGGCGATGGCCATGGTATTGGCGGTGAACTGGCCGCCGCAGGCGCCAGGGCCAGGACAGGCATGGTCTTCCAAGTCTTTCAACTCGGCGTTGCTCATCTTGCCCGAGGCATGGCGGCCGACCGCTTCGAACACGTCCTGGATGGTCACGTCGCGCCCCTGGAACTGGCCGGGCATGATCGAGCCGCCGTAGAGCATGAGCGAGGGGACGTTCAAACGGGCCAGGGCCATAACCGTGCCGGGGATGGTCTTGTCGCAGCCGGAGAGGGCCACGACCGCGTCGAACAGATGGCCGCGCGCGACCAGCTCGATGGAGTCGGCGATGACCTCGCGGCTGATGAGCGAAGCCTTCATCCCTTCCGTGCCCATGGAAATCCCGTCGGAGACGGCGATGGTGTTGTATTCGATCGGCGTGCCGCCCGCCGCGCGGATGCCGGCCTTCACCCGTTCCGACAGACGGCGCAGGTGGTAGTTGCAAGGCATGACCTCGATCCAGGTGTTGGCGACGCCCACCAGCGGTTTCGTGAGGTCCTCGTCGGTGAAGCCGACGGCCTTGAGCATGGCGCGGGCCGGGGCCCGGCCTGGGCCGTCGAGCAGATCGTGGCTCTTGTGTCTGATGTCCGTCATTCTCGCTCCTCTTGCCTATGGCGTATGAATGGCCCGCTGAAGAACTGTCGCACAGGAGAGGGGGAGGGGTCAATATCGGGATCGTGGCTCAGCGCCGCCGCGGCGATCAGTCAGGGGCCGCCCCGCCCGCGTCGTCGTACCACTTCTCTTTGCGGATCGGGCAGAGACCTTTTTGGGTCATGAGCGAGGAAACCTCGCCGATCATCCCGCTGTTGCCGCAGAGGTAGACGGACAGGTTCGCGACCGACGCGATCCGTTCCGCCACCAGCGTGGTGACGCGGCCGGTCGTTCCGGTCCAGCCCGGCTCAGGCCGGGAGAGGGTCGTGATGAAGCGGATATTGCGATGTTGTGCAGCCAGGGCCTCAAATTCCTTCTGGTAATAGAGGTCCTTCTGGCTACGGAGTCCCCAGTAGAGGGTCGCCGAGCGGGAAAAGCCGCTTTCCAGGAGATGGTCGAGCATGGAGCGGAAGGGGGCGATGCCGGTGCCGGTGGCAACGAACAGCAGATCGCGCTGGCCGTCCTCCTTCAAGTAGAACGACCCGGCCGGTCCCTTGAACTGGGTTGCATCCCCCTCCTGCAGGCCGAACAGGTAAGTCGAACCGGGGCCGCCGGGAATCAAGTTGAGTAACAGGGTGATGCGGCCCTTCTGGACGGGCGGGGAGGCGATGGAGTAGGCGCGGGTCGCTGGCCGGTTCAACGTGGGGTGGGGTACGTCGAACGAGACGAATTGTCCCGCCTTGAAGTGGATCTCCGCCGGGTCGGTCAGCCGGAGGACGATCTCCCGTACATCGTGCGTGAGGTTTCTGATCTGATCGACGCGAGCGTGGTAGAGCTGCAGAGCCATCGGTGCATGCGCCGAGGCCGGCACGGAGCCCTGTCGAGCGCTCCGCGCAGGCCTCACGGCCTAGTCCTTCTTGGCTTTGCCCTTGCCGGTGGATTCCTTTTTCTCCACGCCCTTCATCTCCGTGTCGATCACCGCGCCGCTGTCCGCGTCAATGTGCACTTCCATCACCGTGTCGTCGGCGCCGACGATCTCCACTTCCCAGACGATCTTGTCGTGCTTGCGCTCCAATTCGGCCTCGATGACCTTGCCGGCCGCCTTCTCCTGGGCGGTTTTGATCGCCTGCTCGACCGTGACCTTGGCGGTCTTGGACATCTCCACCGCTTCCTTGGTTTCGTCCGTTTCCTTCTTGCCCTTGCTGCCGCTCCAGGCCGGTCCGCCGAACACCAACAATGATCCGACCAGCAGGGCCAAGCCGGTCGTCAATTTTCCAGTCGTGGCCATGATCGCGCCTCCTTCGTCATCGGGTTGGAGCAGGCTTCTGCGCCTCATCCAGTGTTTAGTGTTTGGGCTCCGTTTTTTCCTCGTCCTTCTTCTCTCCCTTCGCGGCGCCATGCCCTTTCATCATGCCGCCGTCCTTGTACTTCTTCATCATCGCCTCATGGACCGCCTTGACCCGCTGGCTCTGTTCCGGCGTCAGCAGGGCCATCGCATTCCGCCGGGCTTTAAGCGCCGCGATGCGGAGGACCACTTCCTGCAGTTCGGCCTGCTTCATCTTGTCCTCGATGACGGACAATTCCGTCTTGTCGTCCTCGATCAAGGCCCGCAGTTCCCGCTCCGCGACCATGATGTCGGCCTCGGCCTTGATGCGGGTCTTGTCCAGGTCGAGTTGGATGGCTTTCAGCTTGACGACTTGCTCGTCCGTCAGCCCCATCTCCTTCTGGGACTGGAGCAGCCCGCGAAGCAGGTGCCCGGTGCTGGCATGGTGTCCGCCCATGCCGTGGCCATAGCCGTGCCCCTCGCAACAGCCCTGCTTCCCGCCGGACTCTTTGCCGTGCCCATAGCTGTCGTCGGCCCAGACCGGCTGCAGACTGAGCCCCAAGAGGGCCGCGACCGTCACGATGCCTCTCGCGATGTGTGGCAACATACGTTCCTCCTTCGTTGCGTTAGGACTGTTTCGCCGGCCCTTTGGCCCGGCAGGTGTTGATGCCCATCAGTTTCCAGGCCGGGCAGAACCCGGCGATCCCGCTCACCAAGGCAATGGCGCCCACTAGGTAGACCGCAATCACGGCACCAGCGGAGATATCGGCCAGGTAGCCGATAGTCACCAGGGTGCCTCCCACTATAACCCGGATCGTCCGCTCGGTGAGACTCAGATTGCATGTCATCATGCTACCTCCTTGTTAGGTTGCTGAAAAAGGCCCCCAACTGTGTTCTCGGTCGCTCGACCCCGCTCAACGTACTTCTTCAGTACGCCTCGGGGGTCTCGTTCCCTGTGGCCTCGTTGGATGGCCTTTTTGAGCAACCTGCTTGGGATGGAGCCCATTCTTCTTGGGCCGTCTATGCTAGCGGCCCAAGAAGCCGCCTTCCGCCTTGAGGGCGTTGATCATGAACTGCACGGCCAATGCCGCCAGCAACAGGCCCATGAAGCGGGTGATGATCTTTTCCGCGATCGGGCTGAGCCATCTGGCTCCATGGCTGGCCAGGGCGAAGGTGATGTAGCTTGCCAGACCGACCGCGACAAGGCAAGCCAGCAACACCATCCGCTGGCCCACGCCCTGGGTTTGGGCATCCAAGAGAATGATCGTCGAAATGGCGCCTGGTCCGGCCAGCATCGGCATGGCCAGCGGCGTGATGGCCACGTCGGCCTTGTCCGCGCCGGCGGCGGTCTCCTCGGCG
>SYGV01000144.1 GCA_005799365.1 Nitrospiraceae bacterium | reverse complement strand
GCAGTCCATGACGAGCCCGATCGTGCCGGTCGGGGCAATGCACGTCACCTGCGCATTGCGGAACCCATACGCCGCGCCCAGTTCCAGCGCCTTGTCCCAGGCCCGCCTCGCTCCGATCAACAGATCCGGCGGGCAATGTTCCGGCTGAATGCCCTGCGGCTTGATCGTCAGCCCTTCATACTCCTCCGGCGCCTCATGGTAGGCGGCCCGCCGGTGGTTGCGGACGACCCGGAGCATGGATTCGCGGTTCCGCGCATAGCCGTCGAAGGGGCCCAGCTCGGCCGCCATCTCCGCCGACGCCGCATAGGACTCGCCGGTCAGGATCGCCGTCAGCGCCCCGCAGATCGCCAGGGCCTTCGGAGAATCGTAGGGAATCCCCTGCCGCATAAGCACCGTGCCCAAGTTGGCATAACCCAGCCCCAGCGTGCGGTAGATGAAGCTCTTTTCGGCAATGGCCCTGCTCGGGAACGAGGCCATCAGCACGCTGATTTCCAGCGCAATAGTCCAGAGCCGCACGGCATGGCGGAAATCGTCCAGCCGCAATCGGCCGTCCGCTTCGTAGAACTCGCCCAGGTTCAGCGAGGCTAGGTTGCAGGCCGTGTCATCCAGGAACATGTACTCGCTGCAGGGATTGGACGCATTGATGCGCCCGTCCTCCGGGCAGGTGTGCCATTCGTTGATCGTCGTGTCGTACTGCGTGCCGGGATCGGCGCAGATCCAGGCGGCCCAGGCAATCTTGTCCCAGAGCGCGCGGGCCTTGACGGTCTTGACGACCTTGCCGTCCGTGCGGCGCTTGAGCGCCCAGTCCCCGTCCTGCTCCAGGGCCTCGAAGAACCCGTTGGGAATGCGCACGCTGTTGTTGGAATTTTGCCCCGACACGGTCTGGTAGGCCTTGCCGTCCCAGTTCGTGTCGTACTCGTGGAAGGTGAAATGGGTGAACCCTTCCTGGGCATAGGAGAACATCCGTTGGATGTAGGCCTCCGACACAGCCGACTGGCGGGCGGCCTTGATGGCCCGTTTGAGGGCCTCGTTTTTCGCCGGATCGATCTCGGCTTTCGTCGCGCCGTTGCCGTCCTGCACGTGGCAGGCGCGGAGCACCTCGTTCAGGCGCTGCGCGCAGATCTTGGAGCCGGTGACCATGGCCGCCACCTTCTGCTCCTCGACCACCTTCCAGTCGACGAACTCTTCGATATCGGGATGGTCCAGGTCCAGGCAAACCATCTTGGCCGCACGCCTCGTGGTTCCGCCGGACTTGATGGCGCCGGCCGCCCGGTCGCCGATCCGGAGGAAGGACATCAGGCCGGAGGACCGGCCGCCGCCGGACAGGGGCTCGTTGTCCCCGCGCAGCTTGGAAAAGTTCGTGCCGGTGCCGGACCCGTACTTGAACAGCCGCGCCTCCCTGGTCCAGAGATCCATGATCCCGCCCTCGTTGACCAGGTCGTCGTCCACCGATTGGATGAAACAGGCGTGCGGCTGGGGATGCTCGAAGGCGTTCGTAGCCTTGACCATCTTCTTGCTCTTCGGATCGACGTAGTAGTGCCCCTGGGACGGGCCGGAGAGGCCATAGGCATAGTGCAGACCCGTGTTGAACCATTGGGGCGAGTTGGGCGCCGCCATTTGACGCGCCAGCATGTAGCACATCTCGTCGTAGAAGGCGGAGGCGTCCTCGTCCTTGGGGAAGTAGCCGTAGCTCTTTCCCCAATGGGTCCAGCAACCGGCCAGCCGGTGGAAAACCTGCCGCGCATCCCGCTCGCCGCCCAGCGCTTGCTTGCCCTCCTGGTTGAGCAGGGGTTTTCCCTCCGGACCGACCTGGGGCACGCCGGCCTTCCGGAAGTATTTCTGCGCCAGGATGTCGACGGCGAGCTGGGTCCATTGCTCGGGCACATCGATGTTGTCCAGCTTAAAGACCGTGGAGCCATCGGGGTTCTTGATCTCTGAGGAACGCTTGGCGAACGGCATGTCCTGGTAGGGACTCTGCCCCCGTTGCGTAAAACGACGCTCGATCCTCACAATGTCTCCTCCTGCTGGTTATGGGGCCTGATTCTGGCTCGTCCGGCCCTAGGCGCCAAAAAGAAAAGCGAACACCGGGAGTCCTCAGTGTTCGCTTCCGTTCAGGAAACCCCTGTCCTGGCTCGTTCGTCCGGCTGGCCCTGGAGGTTGAGAGGTTCAGATCGCGTCATCTGAGGCCCTTACTCGACATGTGCACCACCTCTTGGAAACCGGATGAGCCGCAATATATGGCGGAGCCAATCGTTTGTCAATACCAAATGTTGTGGGGCTCTGTTGATTGTGAGGGAAAGGCTGTGGATAGAAAAATCGCCGCAACCCATGCGGCTGAAACCCAACATGACCGTCAGATATCAACAGGAAATCTGGCGGTGGAATGCCCTCGGAAGGGACCTATTTGGCCTGCCGGATGCCGAGCGACCCGATTTTTTTCGTCACTTGCTCGACGCCTTGCAAAGGCAAGAAGACTCCTCCGGCTCCGAGCACCAGAACCCGCTCCCCCAGAAGGCTGGTTTCAAAGAGGCTGAAGAGTCCGTAGCTGCGGCGCATCGTGTTCGGACGAACGACGGCCGCGATCACCTGTCGGCCCTGCCCCGTCAGCAGCGCGCCCACCAGATCCGACTTGCCTTGCAGCCGCTGATCGAGCGCCAGCACCAGCCGTTGCTCAAGAAAGACGACATAGTCCTCCGTCGTCGGATTGGCCAGGGCGAGCCAGACACTGATCCCCAACAGGACCACGATGAGGCTCAAACTCCGATTGCTCATGTCCGTTCGACCCTGCTGTTCCCGTCAGGCGCCGGCGCAACCGGTGCGGCGCCAGCCGGTTTGACAATCGCCCCCCACTCGCCTATCTTCCGTCCGACTCGCCGTTCGTTGCGCGACATCGCATCACACCAGTCTCGGAGGTCGTCATGTACGTCTGGAGCAAACGTCTTGTGATCGGATTGCTGGCCGCCTTCGGCCTGCTGCTCGTCCTATTCGTCATCGAGGGCCAGACCGGCGCCAGCGGGCTCAAGATGCATACGATACGCTGGATCACTCTGAACTATGCCGGGCTGGCGCTCTGGGTCTTCGTCTGGATGATCGACCAGGCGCGGGTGCGCGGGCGGAACGTCTGGCTCTGGCTGCCGCCGTTTCTGTTCGCCCCCCTACCGACGCTCATGGCCTTCGTCCTGTTCCTCCAACGGCCGATGAAAACCTGACCCCTCACGACGCCTCCCGCGCCGCCACCCGCACGCGCAGAGACCAGATCAGCCACAGGCCGGGAATGGCGGCCAGGGCGGTCAACCCGAAGAACGACGTCCACCCCAGCAGATCCACCAACTGAGCCGACGGCCGGCCCAGGAGCACCCGTCCCAGCGCCTCCACCGAGGAGAGCGCGGCCAACTGCGTCGCCGTGTACCGGTGATCGCACAGCCCCATGACCAACGCCACGAACGCCGCGGTCCCCATCCCTCCCGACAGATTTTCGATCACCACCGCCGCGATGAGCAGAGCGTAGCTTTTTCCCGCCCAGGCCAGCGCCATGAATCCCAGGTTGGACAGAGCCTGGAGCAGCCCGAAGAGCAGCAGCGACCGTACCAGCCCGAGCCGAGGCAGCAGCGCGCCCCCGATCATGGCCCCCCCCAGGGTCGCCCCCAGGCCCAACCCTTTCATCCCTCCCACATCGCTCGGAGAAAATCCG
>SYGV01000018.1 GCA_005799365.1 Nitrospiraceae bacterium | reverse complement strand
CTCTTCATAGGCCTGCCGGTTGAATCCCATCGTCTCCCTGATGCCCGAGAGGGCATCCTGGAGATAGGCGTTCAGGTCGGCCGCGTGCTTGCGGATCTGGTGGTAATACCCGTGCACGCGCTTCGTGAAGAACATGGCGGAAAGGATCAGCACGGGGATCGGGAGCATGGAGAGCAGCGCCAGCTTCCAGTTCAGCGCGAACAGCATGACTGTGATGCCGACGAGGGTCAACGAGGCCGTGAGCATCCCTTCGATGCCGTCGATGAAGATCCGTTCGACGTGCTCCGTATCGTTAGTGACCCGCGACATGATCTCGCCGGTGGAACGGCTCTCGTAGTAGCTCACCGAGAGCCGCTGCAGAGCGGCAAACACCTGCTCGCGCAGTTCATGCACCACCCGCTGTTCCAGCGTGTTATTGAAACGGATACGGAGGGAGGCAAGCACATTTTTCAGCGCATAAGCGGCCAGCAGCCCGGCGATCACCCGGGGCAGAAGATCCTGGCGACGGGCCTGGATCACGTCATCGATGGCGATCTTGATCAGCCAGGGCGGCACCAGTTCCAGTGCCGTGACCAGGCAGGCGCAGAGCAGCGTGAACAGGGCCAGCGCACGATAGGGTCGGAGATAACGAAGAACGCGCAGAAGAGACTTCACCGGAAGCAAGCCTGGAGGTGAGCGCTAAATGACAGAGGTCGGTTCCTTCCGCCAGTATTGATCGAATTCCTCGAGCTGGGTGAGCGTGGAGAGGTCGGCCATGCGATCCAAGAACAGCTTGCCGATGAGGTGATCCATCTCATGCTGAATGCACACGGCGAACAGGCCGGTCGCATCGAACTCCACCGCAGCCCCCTGCCGATCCAGTGCGCGGACCCGGACCATCGAGGGGCGCGTCACCTTTCCGCGGAGCCCGTCCACACTAAGACAGCCTTCCCACATCTCCTCCTGTTGAGGCCCGTAGTAGACGATCACCGGATTGATCAGCACGGTATCCGGGAACCCGCCCTCTCCCGGACACCCCATGACGAGGAGCTGCTCGGAACGGGACACTTGCGGCGCCGCCAACCCGATGCCTTCCTCCTCATGCATGGTTTCAAACATATCCTCAATAAACTGCTGCATCGCCTTGGATCGGATCTCAGCCGGATCCAGGGGACGGGCAAGTTGCCTGAGAACCGGATTGCCGACTTTCGCAACGGGCAGGACCGCCATCGCCTCAACTCCTGGCACAAGCTACGTCACGCAAGGCGCCACCACCTTGCGCACATTTTATAACACAGGCTCCCGCGGAGCCGCAACCGAAGGCCCGGACAAGCATCCACGTGATCAATCAGCCAGTTCAGCCCTGGGGTTGCGGATTTTTCGGACGGCGCGGGTCGGGCAGCTCGAAGGTATCCCGGACCGACATCCACCAGTCCGCCCATTCCTGGGCCCATTCCTGGCGATTCTCCTTGCTGGAGGAGTCCCAGTCGTGAATCTCGCTCTCATGTCTTGTCAACAGCCACAGCGAGTGAATGGCCGAGATCGACACGAACCGTTCCGGATCGGAGAGCAGACCGATCAAGACCGGCACGACGGCCTTCTGCCGGACATACCGCGCCTCAAACGCCGCCACCTTCCGGACCGAAGTATTTTGGTCCTTTGCCATCACCTCGATCGCCGGAGGCGCCAGGGCCGGGTTGAGTCGGACGGTGGCCCGCAAGGCATGCTCGCGCACGCGCGGCATGTCGTTCGGTTCCTTGGCGGCTTCCGCCAGCGCCGCCGCCGCGCTGGGATCTTTGATCATCAGGAGGGTTTCGATTGCGTTGTATCGGATTCTTGGGCCCGGCATCGTCAGGGCTTTGACCAACACCGGCACTGCGGGCGCCCCCATGTGGACGAACTCCCCCATCGCCCAAAATTCCTGTTTCCCCTCCAACAGCGGCAGGAGCGCTTCGGCGCGCTTCAGCTCCTCCGGCCCAAGCGGCTGGTTGGACGGAGGCACCGAGACCGACGGCCCCGCTTCCGCCTTGGGCGGCAGATCGTAGGGCATCTGCACACGAAAGGAACGGGCCAGCCCCCCCCCCTCGCTCGCGGCCCCGACAAGGCCGGGGCACAACATCACCACGCCGCAGAGAAAAATCACGCGCAAGTCACACCACCCCTGCCGTTTGTGTTGGCTCAGACAATGATCCATGAATGCCATCGCCAAATATCCTTTCGACTGTTTACCGCCATGTCCAGACTATTCGCCCTGTGGCTGTGGTCCGGATGATTCGGCAACCGCCTCTTCCCCATCTCCGTGCCATCCGCGATAGACAAGCTGATAGAGAACCGGCAAGACCATCAGGATCAGCACGGCGGAGGTGAGCATCCCGCCGACCACCACGCGGGCCAACGGCTGCTGCGATTGCGCCCCGATCCCGGTGGCCACCGCCGCCGGGATCAGCCCGATGGCGGCCGCTAGGGTCGTCATCAGCACGGGGCGCATCCGAACCTCCGCGCTCGTTAAGATCGCCGTTTGCAGGTCATGCCCTTCATCGATCAAATCGCGAATGCGGACGATCAGGATCAGGCCGCCCTGGATCGCCACGCCGAACAGCGAGATGAACCCTACCGCGGCGGAGATGCTGAAGTCGGTACCCGTGAGCACCAGTGAAAAGACGCCGCCGATCAGGGCGAAGGGTACCGCGATGAACACCAGCACCGCATCCTTGAGCGAGTTGACCGCCAGATATACGAGAAACAGCACGATCACTAGGCTGATCGGCACAATCGTGGCCAGCCGTTTCTTCTCATCCTGCAGTTGATCGTATTCCCCGTGCCATTCGATCCGGTACCGCTCGGGCAACTGCACCTGCGCACGGATCCGCGCCTCCGCGTCCTTGACCGTGCTTTCCAGATCGCGGCCTCGGACGCTGAACTTGATCGGGATGTATCGTTCGTTGTTCTCTCGATAAATGATGAACGCCCCGGTCTGGTTGGTGATCTCGGCCAACTGCTTGAGGGGAATTCGCGCTCCCTCCGGCGTACTGACCTGGATGTTCCCGATCGCCTCCATGTCCTGGCGGAACTCCGGCAGGAACCGGATGACCAAGTCAAACCACCGATCCCCCTCATAGACCTGCGTCACCGCCTGCCCGCCGATGGCCGCCTGGACGACGCCGTTCACATCCGCCACCTGCAGCCCGTACCGGGCGCACTCCTGCCGATCCACCTTGATAACCAGGTTCGGTTGCCCCAACAGCCGGAAAATACCCAGGTCTTTCACGCCCGGCACCTGCTTCATGACCTTCTCGATCTCGACGGCCTTTTCCTCCATCAGCTTGAGATCCGTCCCGAACAGCTTGATGGAATTCTCGCCTTTGACTCCCGACATCGCCTCCTGGACATTGTCCTGGATGACCTGGGAAAAGTTAAAGTTCACCCCCGGGATCTTCGCAAGCTCCCCCTCGATCTCCTCGATCAGCTTCTCCTTCGAGCTCACCTCCGGCCGCCATTCTTTTTTCGGCTTGAGGCTCACCAGGAATTCGGCGTTGAAGAAGCTGGTCGGATCGGTGCCGTCGTCCGGCCGGCCGAGTTGCGAGACCGTCCGGTCCACCTCGGGATAGCGCCGGAAGATGCCGCGAATCTCTGTGGCCAAGCGGTCCGCCTGATCAAACGCAATGTCCACCGGCATCGTGGCGCGGACCCACAGGTTGCCTTCCTCCAGCGCCGGCATGAACTCTCCACCCAGGAAGGGCATCGCCGCCAACGCCGCCAGCAGCAGCGCGACGGCTACGCCGACCACGATGAGCTCGTGGCCGAGGGCCCAACGAAGCGCGTCCAGATAGACACGCCGAATCCAGCGGACCGGGGCCGTCTCCTCCTCGCTGATGCGGCTCGTGAGCAGCAACGAACAGAGCGCCGGCGCCAGCGTGAAGGCCATCAACAAGGCCCCGCTCAAGGCGAATCCATAGGTCAACGACATGGGGGCGAAGATCTTGCCCGGCACGCCGGTCATCGTGAACAACGGAATGAAGGCGACCACGATGATCGTGGTCGCGAAGAAGATCGGACGGCCGACTTCACGCGCAGCCCGCATGATGTGCATCGGCACCGTCAACCCGGGTCCGGCCCGGTGGGACAAATGGGCGAAGATGCTCTCCACCATGATGAGCGTGGAGTCCACGATGATGCCGAAGTCGATGGCGCCGAGCGAGATCAAGTTGGCCGACTCCCCGACCAGCACCATCATGCTAAACGTGAACAACAACGCCGCCGGCACCGTCAAGGCCACGATCACCGCGGTCCGCAAGTGCCCCAGGAATACGTAGAGGATGATGAAGACCAGCACGATCCCGCTGATCAGGATGTCCATGACGGTTTCGATCGTAGTGTGGATCAGCACCGTCCGGTCATAGAAGGTCTTCACCTGGACGCCCTTGGGCAGCTTCCAGGCATTGAGCTCCTCGACCTTCGCCTTCACCTTCTCGAGCACCGGGAGCGCTTTGGCGCCGCGGGCGAGCAGCACCACCCCTTCCACCACGTCGTCCCGATCGTCGATGCCCACCTTGCCCAGACGGACCCGGTGCCCGACGCTGACCTTGCCCATGTTTCGGACATAGACCGGCGTCCCGTCCTTTTCGGCCACGACGACGTTCTCGATGTCGTCGAGGCTGTCGATCAATCCGACTCCCCGCACGTTGAAGTTTTGCGCGCCTGACGTGAGATAATTCCCGCCGACATTGGCATTACTGTTGGTCAATGCGGTCATCACCTGGGGCAAGTTCACGCCATAACTGATCAACGAGCCGGGGTTCAGATCCACGTGGTATTCCTTCGTGGTGCCGCCGAACGCCGTCACGTCGATGACGCCCGGCACCCGCTTGAACTCCCGCTGCAGTTTCCAGTCCTGAAGGGTTTTCAGCTCGGTGAGAGAGGTCCCGTTCCCGATCAGCTCGTACCGGTAGATCTCGGCAATGGCCCACCAGGGCGACAGGGTCGGCTGAGCATGGTCCGGCAGGTTGAGCATCGTCAGACGGTTGAGCACCTCCTGCCGATCGCGGAAATACTCGGTGCGGAAATCGAAGTACACCTTGATGTCGTTGAGGCCGAAAATAGACAAGGACCGGGTGTCCGCGAGCCCCGGCATACCGGCCAAGCCGATCTCGATGGGAATGGCGATCTGGCGTTCGATCTCCTCGGCGGACCACCCGGGATACTGGGTAATGATCTCGACCATCGGAGGCGATGGGTCAGGATAGGCAATGACGTCAAGGACGTGGAAGGCGTAGAGCCCCCCGAACAGCAGCACCAGTCCCAGGGCACAGATGAAGAATCGTTGCCGGAGGGCGAACTCAACGATGCGCGGAATCATCGGATTGCATGGATGGGTGAACGATCGGACGGGAACCGCTCGACGGACATTATCCTTTGACCTCCTGGCCTTTGACCAAGACGGCCCCTTTGGTCACGATTCGCTCCCCCGGCGTGAGCCCGTCCACCACCCGCACCTGGTCTCCCGAAGCCGTGCCGATCTTGACCTCGCGCTTGAGATACTTGCCTTCTCCTTGCACGACATAGACGAAGTGCTTGCCGTCCGCCTCCAACACCGCCTCCTTGGGCACGGTCAGGAAGGCGTTGGTATCGCCGACTTGGATGTGCAGCCGGGCGAACATTTCCGGCTTGAGCTTGTGCTCCACATTGGTCACCCAGGCCCGAACCTTGATGGTCCTGGTGTTGGGGTCCACCACATCGCCGATCGCCGCGATGGCGCCGGGGAAGTTGGTGTGGGGATAGGCCTCCACGGACACGACCGCCACCTGCCCGACATGGACCAGGTCCAAGTCCCGCTCGTACACATCGGCCACGACCTGGAGATTGTCCAAATCCGCCACCGTAAACAGCACCTGGGACTGGTCGCCGCCCACG
>SYGV01000143.1 GCA_005799365.1 Nitrospiraceae bacterium | reverse complement strand
GCCTCGGCGGCGTGCGCGACGAAGCAGAGAAACGCGGCCACCGGCGCACCAACGTCTCCGCCCTGCCAGGCCGCATCATCCAGGGGATCAAGCAAGCCGGCACCAGCAACCCCGTGTTCATGATGGACGAAGTGGACAAGGTCGGGATGGATTTTCGGGGCGACCCGTCGGCGGCGCTGCTGGAAGTCCTGGACCCGGAACAGAATCACGCATTCGGCGACCATTACCTCGGGGTGCCGTTCGACCTCACCGAGGTGATGTTCATCACGACCGCAAACCTTATGGACCCGATTCTCTCCGCCTTGCGGGACCGGATGGAGATCATCGAAATCCCCGGCTATACGGAGGAAGAAAAACTGGGGATCGCCCAACGCTACTTGATTCCGCGTCAGCTGCAGGAGCACGGCATCACCGAAACCCACATCACGATCACCGAGCCGGCCTTGCGCCAGGTCATCGCCCAGTACACCAGGGAAGCCGGCGTGCGGAATCTGGAGCGCGAAATCGCCAACCTCATGCGCAAGGTGGCCAAGAAAGTGGCGGAGGGGAAAGTCCAGTGTCACCAGATCACGCCGGCCAACTTGCACAAGTCGCTCGGCGTGCCCAAGTTCCTGCCGGAGTCCGAGCAAGAGACGGACGAGGTCGGCGTCTGCACTGGCTTAGCCTGGACCGAAAGCGGCGGGGATGTGCTGTATATTGAGGCGACCTCGATGAAGGGCAAGGGACAGCTAACGCTCACCGGACATTTGGGCGACGTGATGAAAGAATCGGCTCAGGCGGCCCTGAGCTACGTCCGCTCGCGGGAAACGCTGCTGGGCATCAACCCGGACCTCTTTGCGAAAACCGATATCCACATCCATGTCCCGGCCGGGGCGATCCCCAAGGACGGCCCCTCGGCCGGCATCACCATGGCCACGGCCCTCGCATCCCTGTTGGCGAACATTCCCGTCCGCCGGGACGTCGCCATGACCGGGGAGATCACGCTGCGTGGACGGGTGCTGACGATCGGAGGCCTGAAAGAAAAGATCCTCGCGGCCAAGCGGGCCAAACTCTCGACCGTCATTCTGCCGAAGCGTAACGAGAAGGACCTGGAAGAAATTCCCAAGCACCTCTTGAAAGGGATCCGGCTCGTGTTCGCCCAGACGATGGACGACGTGATCAAGGCCGCGCTGCGGCACCGTGCGGAAACGGCCGCCAAGTCGGCCAAGCAGCGCAACGTGCATCGAAAATCGGGACCGGCCGCGAGGCCCGTTCGCTCCAGATCCGGGCGGGGCAGAACGGTCGCCGCCGCTCCCGTCCGATCTTCCTCGCCGGTTCGTTGACATGGCTCCTCACCGCTCTCGCCTGTCCTCTGCCGGACGGCTGGCTGAATTTCCGCTCATCGAAGACCTCGCCGGCCGGTTCGGGGCAACCGGCCGGTCCGTCTTGGTCGGTATCGGAGATGATGCGGCGATCCTGCGCCCCCCGTCCGGGGACCTCTTCCTGCTCACCACCGATCTGTTGGCTGAAGGGGTGCACTTCGATCTGACCACTGCCACGTTCGAGGCCATCGGCTACAAGGCGGCGGTCGCCAATCTCAGCGATATCGCCGCCATGGGCGGCATTCCCCGCTATCTGCTGGTCTCGTTGGCCATTCCTTCCGGCCATACCCAGGCGGAAATCCGCCGGCTCTATCGGGGCATGATGAGCGCCGGCCTGCCCCATCGTGTGGAATTAATCGGCGGTGACACCTCCTCCTCCCGTCAGGGCCTCTTCATCAACCTGACCCTCGCAGGAACCGCCAAACCGGACCATATCCTGACCCGCAGCGGCGCACGGATCGGTGATCTCCTCTATGTGACCGGGACATTGGGCGATTCCCTGGCAGGGTTACAGTTGCTGACCGGTGCGCACGGCAAGCCCGTTCGCGCCGACGCCGGCCTGAGCAAGGAGACCCGACGCTACCTCGTCGAGCGGCACTTGCGGCCCACCCCGAGGCTGGCGGTCGGACAACTCCTGGCCAAACACAGACTGGCCACCTCCGCCATCGACCTGTCCGATGGGCTCTCGGGAGACCTGACACACATCTGCGCGCAAAGCCGGGTCGGGGCCGAGGTGGATATGTTGACCCTGCCCCTTTCGCCCGCTTGCCTGGACTATGCAGAGGCACACCGCAAGAGCCCCTTCGAGCTTGCGCTGGCCGGCGGGGAGGACTATGAGCTGCTCATCACCGTTTCACCCAAGCATAAGACGCAAGTAGAACGGCTCGCCCGATCGTTCGACTGCCGATTGTCCCGCATCGGCAGAATACAACCGCCGCAACGGGGCCTGACCGTCATCGGGCCGGACGGGTCCTCGCACAAACTGACGATCACCAGCTATCGACATTTTGACGCAACGTCGAGCGTCTGATAGCGCGACAAGGGTAATATTGTGGTGTCCATCGCCAACCTCCGCGCGCGCATCGAGCAGGTCCTGCACTTGCACGAATCCCCCCACCGCACGGCCCTCGCCGTTGCCGTCGGCATCGGCATTGCTTTCTCCCCCACCTATGGGCTGCATACCATCAGCGCCGTCTTCTGCGCCTGGGCCTTCCGGCTCAATGCCGTGGCCCTGATGACCGGCGCCTTCGTCAACAATCCTTGGACCCTGGCGCCCATCCTGGCCGCCACCTTCTGGACCGGCTTTCATATCATGGGCATGCCCGAAGGGGCTCCGGTCCAGTGGAGCCAGCTCACGCTGGAGGGGCTCTATGCCCAGATCCAGACCTATGCGCTGCCGTTTTTCGTCGGGGGAACCGTCCTGAGCCTCTTGGGCGCCGTACTCGCCTATCCGGTCGCCTACCGGATCGTCGTTCACGCTCGGGCTCGCCGGTCCGCCGGACTCGCCCAGAGGCCGATTGCCACTCAGAACCCGCCTGAGCTAAGATGACGCCGTGAAGGCCCATCCTGTCGCTCCCAACGCCCCGTATGATGGCACGGCGCTCATCGCAGACCCGATCCACGAGTACATCTCCTTCACCGTTCCGTACACGGCATCGGGCTCCGTAGAGCGGACCGAAAAGGACCTGATCGACTCCCCCTGGGTCCAGCGGCTCCGCTACATCTCCCAACTCCAGAGCGCCCGCTGGGTCTACCCGTCGGCCGAGCACAGCCGGTTCGTCCACTCGCTCGGGACCATGCACGTCGCCAGCCGCTTTGCCCGCCACCTCTACCCGTTCCTCGCACAAACGGTCCGCCGCGTTCCCTCGGCCAACTACGTCGAAGAGTTGTTGCGGGTGACGGCGCTGGTGCACGACATCGGCCACGGCCCCTTCTGCCATTTCTTCGACGAGAATTTTCTGGAAGAGTTCGGCCTGACGCACGAGCGACTCGGGCAAATCATCATTCGGGAGCACCTCGGCCCGATCATCAGGAAGATCCGCCGGAGTCCGACCGGGCCGTTCGCAACCGGGGAAACGCTGGACCCGGAGCAGATCGCGCACCTCATCCTGAAAGACAAGAGCAAAGACCATTCGCAGATGCCGGAATGGCTCAAGTTCCTTCAGCCGGTGATCTCCGGCAGCTACACCGGAGACAATCTGGATTACGTGCTGCGCGACTCCTACATGTGCGGCGTGGCGGTCGGTCCCGTGGACCTGACGAGGCTGATCCACTATACCCTGATCACGCCCAAGGGCTTCACGATCCACAAGACCGGCCT
>SYGV01000142.1 GCA_005799365.1 Nitrospiraceae bacterium | reverse complement strand
CGCGGGAGCCGGCAGGCAGGATCACCGTGTCGATTCGATGCGCCACCAACGTCTCGGCAAACTCCCTCGTCCGCCCGATTCCCACCTTGACGTTGTCCCACCCTTCGGCTTTCAGTCGGTCCAGCACCTCACTCAAGCCGGTCTGCCCGGGCGTCGCCGTCACCAACAATCCGGTTGGGAATTTCGCCTGCTGCAGCCAAGTCCGCGCATCCGACTCCCTTGGCCGGACCGCAGATTGCGACCAGGATAGATAGATGACGTTATAAAAATAGTCGGTCAGCCGCTTCAGCTCCGCCGCCGCCTCTGGGATAGGTTCCGGCGCCACGTGTCCTACAGGAAGCGACAGGCCGGGCGACATCCCGAAAGGAGTCTTGGGCGCTTCGGCCAGCGCCGCAAGATCCACCAACAGAATGGGACGGCGGCGCTCCCAGCAGGCAAGCGTGCCGGTTGCCTCCGGACTTTCGACTCTCGGACTGCCGGCCACTCTGACGGTGACCACGTACGTCCCACGCATCCGGCAGGTCGCGTCAAAGAATGCCCGCCCGTCGCCGCCCGTCATGGCCGGGACGGCCTTGGCTCCTCCAACCAGCAATTCCAACGGTTCACCGCCCAGGCCCGGCTGTCCCGGACCGCTCCGAACCAGCTTGGCCTCGATTCGGGCCGGCTTTCCAGGCGCCATCAGCGCATCACGCACCGACAGTTGCCCCTGGACCTTCCCCGCCGCATCAGCTTGCCCCAAGACCGACCACCAGCAGGCAAGCGCCAGGAGACCGGCGGTCAGAAACCGACCGGAAGCACAAGACGGAGATCGCACGATCCGACATGCCGGGACCATGGCATTGCGCTCGGGCAAAGCGATGCGGAGAGGGGACTGGGTGCGGCCGGCCCGCTCGGCCGGGCCGGAAATTGTTGCTGCTCGTCTGGCCACCGCGTACCTCCGTCGAGCCCGGCGAGCGGAACGCGGGGAATTTACAGCAGGCCGTGGCCGCGTTTGGCGATGGAATAGGCGTCCCCGCCGGAAAAGACAATCATGCTCAGATAGAGGAGCTCTGCGGGAGCCCACAAGAGCCGAGAGATCAGAAACAGCGCGATCGCAAAGGCCACAATGGCATACCCGCGCTTTTCACCCAGATATAAGTGCCCCAAACCGGGAATGAGGGACAACGAGGCAGCGCGCAGCCCATGCCAGGCTTTTTCTCGGCTGTCCATTCAAGAAAGAGTAATCGGTGATCCGTCTTCAGTTATCAGTTCCGGAAACTGAGAACCGAATACGGTTAACTTCATGACGACTTCAAGGCCGCCAGGACCTCGTCCACATGGCCGTCCACCTTGACCTTGCGGAACAGGGCCTTGATGACACCCAGCCCATCGATGACAAACGTGCTCCGCTCGATACCCCAGTATTTCTTGCCGTACATATTTTTTTGCTTGTAGACCCCGTAGGCTTTGGACGCAGACGCATCCTCGTCGCAGAGCAGCGAAAACGGCAGGTCGAACTTGGCGATGAATTTCTTGTGCGATTCCGCTCCGTCGAGGCTGATGCCGAGGACGACTGCGCCCGCTTTCCGAAGGCGTTGTTGGGAATCGCGGAAGTCGCAGGCTTCCTTCGTGCATCCGGGCGTGTCGTCTTTGGGGTAAAAATAGAGCACGACAGCTGTTCCCTTCAGGCTCTTCAAACTGATGGCCGCCCCCGCCTCGTTAGGAAGCGAAAACTCCGGCGCCTGGTCGCCGACCGCCAAGTCTTGGCTCATTCGCTCCGACCTCCTCGTCCCGTCAACCGGACGATCGTGTTACCGCGTCATTCCGCCCGGAGGCACGCCAAGGCCAGGTTTCTGGTTCGTATAGTCTTGGGCGCCTTTCTTTTTCAATCTGGCATCTGGGTTGCCGTATTGACGCAGGGCGGGGGAATCCCAGATCACCTTGTTGCCCGGAGCCAGATTCGCTGCTTCGACAAAGTGATCACGGGCCGCATCATTCTCGCCCAGCGCAAACAGCGCCAGACCCAGGTTGTAATGGGCTTCGCCCGAGTCCGGCGCGGCCTTCAGCGCCTGTTCGAACGAGCCCTTCGCTACATCGAACTGGCGGCCTTGATACGCTTTGGCCCCTTCTTCCGTGGCACGCACGGCCGCCGTGGACACGCTCATTGAGAGCGGCAGCGGCGCCCGCGCCTTTGGCTTCTCCGGCTCTTTCGCGCAGGCGGTCAGCCACAGGCTGGCAATCACCAGGGTCACAGCGATCATGGATTTCATGGTTCCCTCACAATGGCATATTGAAAGCCGCATTTAAGAGGACTTGTGCTTCCGCAGCTCCTCCTCCATCGCTTTGCGGTACAGCACCTCCCATTCCTGGCTACCCTCCGCGATAGGACGGGAATAGGAAGCTAGCTTGGCTCGCACCATCCGATCGACGGCCTCTTCCTGAGCCAATTCTGAGGCCAGCACTCGCTTGATCTCGCGCAGGGCCATGGTCTCGTCGCCTTTCAGCTTGGCGGCGGGCGTCTTTTTCAAATAAGCCAGAATCACATGCGAGAGATGCGTGACCTTGTCGTCGCTCAGCAGCATGGAACACTGTTTACAGTGTACAGTTATCGGTTGTCAGTCTCAGTTTCCGAGAACTGCCAACTGCGAACTGTTTACTCTGTACCTTTTTACAGCACCACCCCCCGATCCCGAACCAACTTGCTTTTGATCATCGTAAACATCTTCTGATAGTCCACTCGCCCCTGTTCGATCTCGGCTTCATAGGCCTTCATAAGGTCGCGGATCTCCGCGTTGAGGCGATCCTCCACCATGAGTTCTTCCGTGATGGCCTGTTCCAGCGCTTCCGCCAGGGCTTTCGGCGTTCCGGTCAGGTCCAGATGCCCCTGGGTTTGAAGCCGAGTGCCCAGGGCATGCGCCACATGGGCGACCCGCTCCTTCGAGAGCTTCATCGGTCCCCCGCGATGCCGGAGCCGTCCGGCACATGTCGCGCGATTCGGCTCACACCTTCTCGACCCGGATGGTGGTCGCCCCCAACGCCTGTCGTAACAGGGTCGCATCGCCCACGATCCGGCCGATCACATTGACCCGATCGGCCGGCACGGGATCAGGCCCCATGCTCATCGGCGTTCGGCCGAAAAAAATGGCGAGGACTTCGCCCGCCCCCCAGAACGCCACATCTCCGACTTTCACCTGCGTGGTCGCGATCTCCCGATGGTCCTTGACCCCCGGCATCTTGCAATAGAACTCCTCGCCCCAACTGTTCACCGGGGCCTCGACCGGCAAGGCCGCATAAATCGCCTCGGTGGTCTTATTGTTCTTCAATTCCGCTTCCAGCCGCACCCCGCCGATCTTGATCGCGATGCGTTTGGCTCCGTTCTCCGCCATGCCCGACTGTGCCCCCACGTTTCGGTTCTGCTCCCACCAAGGGCTGCCACGAGCCCTGCGCGGAATTTAGCTTGTTTCCATCCCTAAATCAAGGCTAGAATCCGCGCCGCGGACGCGGCAACTTTGCGAAATCGCATCACTATCATCATGCTGCAATCCACCTTCGTCTTGCTCCCAGGCGTGGGCGAATATACAGAACGTCGCTGGTGGGATCACGGCATCCCCGACTGGCAGACGTTTCTGAATCATCCCTCGCCAAAAGGCCTCAGTGCCGGCCGCAAGACACTCTACGACCGGGACATCGCGACCGCCATCCACCAGTTGGAGCAGGGCCGGGCCCGCTACTTCGCCCACTGCCTGAAACCGCGCGACCACTGGCGACTGTTCGAGACGTTCAAATCCAAGGCGGTATACCTGGACATCGAAACCACCGGCGAGCCGCCCACCATCGGCGAGGTGACGGTGGTCGGGCTCTACGCCGACGGACGTCTGACCCAACTCGTGCGAGGCGATTCGCTCACCGAAGCGCGATTGAGCAGGGAATTGGCCCCCTACGATCTCATCATCACCTTCTTCGGGAGCGTCTTCGACCTCCCCTACCTGCGCGCGAAATTCCCCGGCCTGACCCTCGATCAGCCCCATATGGACCTGTGCTTCGCCGCCAGGCGGCTGGGCCTGGCAGGGGGGCTGAAACAGATCGAGACGCAGATGGGTCTCGACCGTGTGGCCGACGTGCGAGGACTCGATGGATGGGAAGCGGTGCGCCTCTGGAACGAGTGGCGGCAAGGCCGGGCGACTTCACTGGAACGCCTGCTCCTCTATAACGCCGCCGACGTCCGCAATTTGGAACCCCTGGCGGATACGTTTTACGACCGGTTGGTCGCCCGCTACCGCCCTGCGGGAGCCTCCCGGGCGTGAGCCGACCACCGGGCGCCAGATGGCACGGGGTCGGGCGGACGGACGTCGGCCTGGTACGCCGCGCCAACCAGGATGCGCTCCTCCTTCGGGACGAGCTTGGCTTATGGATCATCGCCGACGGGATGGGCGGCCATCCGGGAGGCGACGTGGCCAGCCAGCTGGCGATGGAAACCACGGCTGCGCACGTCACCGCGCTGGCCGAATCGGGAGGGCGTCACGCGAGCGATCAAGCGGAGGGGCTGCGCCGGGCCCTGCTCCAAGCGAATATCGCCCTCCATGCGGAGGGGGACGCGCGCCCCGAATACAAGGGCATGGGGACTACGCTCATCGCCCTGCACATCGCCGGACTTCCCCAGGCCCAGGCGACCCTGGCGCACGTGGGGGATAGCCGCGCCTATCTCCACCGCGCCGGCACCCTGTCCCAACTGACCAGAGACCATTCCTGGGTGGAAGACCGGATCCGGGGAGGCCTCCTCTCGACGGAGGAGGCGGCCACGCACCCGCTGCGCCACAAGCTCACCCGCGCCCTGGGCATCGACACAGGGGTGGAACCGGACATTCTGACCCTGCACCTACAGACCAGGGACCGAATCCTCTTGTGCACCGACGGACTGACGAAAATGTTGAGTAATGACGAAATCCTGGAAGCCCTGACGGCCCATGGCAAGGATGCGCAGGCCGCCTGCGATGCTTTGGTGGGACAGGCCAACGAACGGGGCGGACAGGACAACGTGACCGTGCTCTTGGTCAGCGACAGGATCGGGAGAGCCTAACCCTCGTCGTCCGCCTCCCCGATCATTTCCGCCGCCGCCTCCCGCACATTCTTGGTGATGGCGAGGCCGCCCAACATGCGCGCGACTTCTTCCTTCCGCCCGACCTGATCAAGCCGCCGCGCCCTGGTCACCGTGCGTTTCTTCGTGACGGTCTTTTCCACCACATAATGCGCTCCGGCCTGGGATGCGATCTGGGGCAGATGCGTGATGCAAAAGACCTGGTGATAGGCCGCCAACGCCTTGAGCCGCTGGCCCATCACCGCCGCCACCGCGCCCCCGATGCCCTGATCCACTTCGTCAAAGATCAGCACGGGAACCCCGTCGGTCTCCGCCAGCACGGTCTTGAGCGCCAACATGATCCGCGAGAGCTCGCCGCCCGAGGCGACCTTCGCCATCGGCTGCAGCGGCTCGCCGGAGTTCGCCGACAGCAGGAACTCCACCCGATCGCAGCCGGTCGGCCCCAGCGCCGTCTCGCTTCGGTCCGATGCGACGGCGATCCGGAACTGGGTCTGTTCCATGCGCAGCGCCGACAGCTCAGCCGTGACCCTGACCTCCAGCTTCTTGGCCGTTTTCGTCCGTCCCTCAGACAGCCGCTCGGCCGAAGCCACGGTGTCCCTCCCCGCCCGCGTCATCTGCTCGCGCAAGTCGGCCAAGCGCGATTCGCTCTGATCCAGGCTCTCCAGTTCCCCGCGTAATTGCTCCAGCTTCGCACGCAGCTGCGCCACCGTCGCCGGCGCCCCCGCCGCTCCATATTTCTTTTTCAGCCGTTGGAGCTTGTCCAGACGCTCCTCGATCTGCGCCAGCCGATCCGGATCATGTTCCAGCCCCTGTCGATAATCGCGCAGCCGCCCGGCCAGCTCGCGCAACTCGACGGTGGCGCTCTCACAGAGACCGGTCCACTCGGCCGCCTCCGGATCAATCCCGGCCAACTCGTTCAACCGCTGGGCGACCGCGCCCAGAGAGGCCAACGACGACGATTCCGCTCCATACAGCCGCTCATAGGCTTCGTCGCTCAGCTGCCCCAGCCGTTGCGCATGGCTCAGCCGGCGGCGCTCCGCATCCAAGGCCTCTTCTTCCCCGGAGCGCAGCTCCGCGTCCGCCAGTTCGTTGTGCTGGAATCGCATGAAGTCTTCCTTCGCCTGCCGCTCGGCGGCCAGCCGGACCGCCTCATCGCACGCTTGCCGGTGAGCACGCCAGGCTTCGAATCGCGCAACATAGGCCTGGCGGACCTCCCGCAACTGCCCGAAGGCGTCCAAGGCGTCCAACTGCGTCTGCGCCGCCAGCAAGGATTGCTGCTCATGCTGTCCGTGAATGTCAATGAGGGTGCCGGCCAAGCTCTGGACCTGATGGAGCGGGGTGAGCCGGCCGTTGAGGTAGACCCGGTTTCGGCCGGACCGTGAGAGGATGCGACGGACGATCAGTTCGGTTTCGTCGGAAGCCAAGACCCCGCCATCCCGAAGACTGGCGATGAGGGGGCTTTTGGCCGGGATGGCAAAGAAGGCCTGGAGCTCGGCCTCTTCGGACTCGGCCCTGATCTGATCGTTCGAGGCCCGGCCCCCGACCAGGAGGGCCAGGGCATCCACGAGGATGGACTTGCCGGCTCCGGTCTCCCCGGTCAGAACCTGGAACCCGCCGGAAAACTCAAGATGGAGCTGCTCAATGACCGCGAAGTTGGCGATGCGCAGCTCGGTGAGCAAAGGACGCTCTCAGCTGTCAGTTCTCAGCCGTCAGTTCCGGAAACTGAACACTGAAGACTGAGAACTGACAACTCGTTAGACGTGATTCCTACCATCCTGTTACGCGGAAGGGGTCGCCTGAGCTAACAGAGAGTCGATCGTTTCCTTGAACTGCCGCTTGGGTCTGGCGCCGACGAGCTTCTCCACCGGCTGCCCGTTCTTGAAGAAGAGAATCGTCGGAATGCTCATCACCTGATACCGGCCGGCCACTTCGGGGTTCTCGTCGGTGTTCAGCTTCATGACTTTTACTTTGCCCGCATATTCGGTCGCCAATTCTTCGATGATCGGCGCGACCATCTGGCAGGGCCCGCACCAGACGGCCCAGAAATCCACCATCACCAGGCCCGGCTCTTTCATCACTTGGGCATCCCAACTGCTGTCGCTCACCTGCAACGCCTGTCCTACCACGGATCGCCTCCTTCGAATGACGTTTCCCGAATGGTCGGAGCGCATCGTATCCTACCGCCGTTTGGACTGTCAACCGGACGCCCGATCACTGTTTTTCCCTTACCCTCTACCAATTCCAGACTTCCGGGGCACTGTTCCACCAGTCGCCAGGATGGGCCGCGCGCCAGGCAGTCTGCTGCGTCCAGAGCCGCTCGCTTGTGGCCTTATCCAGACGCGTGGCCATGGCGGCAGCCACGTCCGACTGCCGCCTGACGCTTTCCTGGATCAGTTCCTTGGCGATCCGCGCCAGCACGTCCGGCGGGTCCGTCAGGTCCTCCACGCCGCGCGTCGCCAGGTTCAGATAGAGCTGCTCCACCGCCACCCACCGGTCGGCCTTGGCCATGGCCTCCAGGTAGCCGTCGATCGCTTGATAGACATAGGTGAGGTAGACGTAACTGTGCGCCGAGGGCACCGCCTCGACCTCACGTTGACAGGCCTCGACCGCACGACGGTAATCCCCCGCGGCCAGAAAGACCTTGGCCCGATGCAGATTTGTTTGAGACGGCTCCGAGGAAGCCGGCGTCGCCAGGACCATCGGCAGCAGGAGTGCCAAGCACAGTATCGCGCCCTTCATCGCGCCCCTCCTTGCACGATCAACGCCCCATGCCCGGCTGCCCCTGCTGCGATACCCCCGATGACGAGGACATCCGTTTCGGCGAGGTCGGCCAGGGCAGGCCCTTCTCGTCTTTCAGCAAGGGGTTCAGAATGGCTTTCATCAACTGGGTGCCAAACCCTTCCGTCGCGCCGATCCCGGTCAGGCTGATGAGAAAATTGTACTGCACCCGGTCGGGAAACTGAATGTAAAAGAGCCCCAACGACCAACACTTGCAGGGATTCTGGTAGACCCCCACCAGATCCGTCTCCGGCCGCTGGCCGGTCTTCATGTCGTAGTAGGTTTTGGCGCCCAACGTCCATCCCAACGGCGCCCGAAAGGCGACGGTCCCAGTGGCATAGTGGACGGCCTCGGTCGGGGCATAGACCTCGTTGAAGGAAATGGGGTTCCAGATGTCGCCGCGCCGGACCCGATTGCCCTCGTTCGTATAGCGTTGCCCCAGTTCGACATACCACTGGTCGCGATCCTGGTAGCGGACGTCCGTGTTCCACTGGCTCAGGCTCCGGCTATAGGGGTTGAAGAAGGCGTCCACGGTCAGCGACATGGGATTCATGATGGCCGGCGTGCCGACATTGTTGCCGACCACGCCGCGAAGCCAGAGGTCTGAGAATTTCTTGCCATCCACGGCGACCATCGTCGGCTGGAGCGGCTGGGCCGTGGACGAATAGAGGGGGCTATTGGGAAACGGAAAGAAGCGCGCCTGACTCTGGGCGCTGCCCACGTGATAACTCTGCGCCAACGTCAGGTCCAGCCAGTTGGTGCTGTTGCCGTCCGGCCCCATCTCCAGGAGCCGGCTGCGCAAGGAATAGGTCAACAGATTTTTCTTGGGCAGGTCGTCCACGGCATCGACCTGGACGATCTGGGACTGATTGCTGGGCGGCACATACTCGTAGATGATGTCCGGCTCGATCGTGTGGACGAGGCTCTTCCCGCCCTCTTTCGAAAAATTCCTGGAGAGGCGCGACGTGGCATCCACGCTCGCCCAGAAGGTCTCCCGGTGCACCGTCTGCTCGGTCGTCACCCCCCGCGTGTAATAGACCTCCCGCAGTTTCAGCTGCGGCGTGATCCCCACGACATGTCCCACATTGATCACGTCCGTGGAGAGCGTGGGCATGAGGTCCACCCGGTTCAGCTGGAAGCCCTGGTCGCGATAAAAATTGACGAAGGTGTTCTCCATTCCGAGGAGCGCCGGCCCGCCGAAGGGCGCCACATTGAACAGGTTGAACCCAATTTCTGGCAAGCGTTGAAATGTGTTCGGACTGCCGGCCCCGACCGGCTGCAGGAACTGCCCCAGCAAGTAGATGTTGCCGAGCGCATAGCGTTGATTGAGGGTGAAGTCCGATTCCTGGCTGGGCGCCGCCCGCAGCGACCCGGAGTTGCTCAAGTTGTTCAGAATGGTCCGGTCGGAGAGCAAGCTGGACTTGATGTGCAGCGACAAGTCCTCGTTGAACTGCTGGACATGGGTGCCAATGGCCTGGGCCCGCGACGTGTGGGTCACATTGTCCTGGATAAAACTGAGCAGCCACTGGCCGCGGGACTGGCGGTTCAGGATATACTTGTATTCCAGATCGCCTCCGGACCCGCGCTGGCTCAGGTAGTCGGGCGTAATCAGCACATCCTGACTGGGCGATATCGCCCAGAAAAAGCTCTGCCGGTAATGGGCGCCGAACTTGTTGTCGTAGCCGAATTCCGGCACCAACGCGCCGCTCTTGCGCGCCGTCTGGACGGGATAGCTGATGGCCGGCAGCGGCACCAACGGCATATCGTTGACGCAGAACCACAGGCCCTTGCCGTAAAAACTCTGCCCTGCATGCAGATCCATGTCCTTGAAGTTAAACCGCCAGGCCGGAATCTCGCCGTTCTTGGCGTCGCAGTTGGTGAACGATCCTTCCTTGGCCCGGTAATGGTCTTCTGAGAATCGCTGCAAGAGACGACCGGTCACCAAGGTATTGGAGTCCTTCATGTAAAGGGTTCCGTTGACGATCAGCCCCGCGTCCGTATTGATGTCCAGATCCAACTGCTCGGCCTTGAGTTCGGACGTCGGGTCCGTCAGGTGCGCATGTCCCATGGCCGTGAGCTTGCCGGACAACATATTGATCCAGACCCGATCAGCGGTCAGTCGCATCATGCCCTGGATAATCACCACCGATCCGACGGCCTCGTAGACCTCGGTGTCGTTTTGATAGGTCAGCTGATCGGCGGACGCCTGGATCGGCTGGGTCTGGATGTTCTGGGTTGAGAGGGGGGGCTGTTTGGAAGCGGCTGGCCCTGCCTCTGCGGCCCATCCGGAGCCTGTCCAGACCGTCGCCACCGCCGCAAGCGCGAGGCAGGACAGGCTCAACGGCAGGATCGAACGGCGGCAGCGATCGCCCATCCTCACCCCCGGATGGGAGACGTGGCGCAGCCGCGCAGAAGGGCCTTGACGTCGCCCACCAGCATCAGGGATCCCGTAACGCAGATCAGGTCGCCGGTGACGGCCAACCGTCTGGCCAGGGCCAGAGCTTCCGCCGGATGCGGGGCTAGGTGCGCGCCAGCCGCCCGCTCGCCGAGAACCGACGCCAGCTCATGGACGGAAGCCGCGCGGGTGAGTTGCGCCCGGGTCAGGACCAGTTCGTCGGCCAGGGGCGTCAGGAGCCCGCAGAACCCGGCCAAGTCCTTGTCGCGCATCATCCCAAGCACCAGGATTACCCGCGAGCAGGGACGGGCCATACGATGGGAAGCCAGATACGCGGCCAGCGCGGCCCCCGCCTCCTGGTTGTGCGCCCCGTCCAGCAGCAGCAGGGGATCGCGCTCGACCGCTTCCAGCCGGCCCTCCCAGAACGTCTGATGTAATCCGGTGCGGACTGCCTGCTCGGACACGCACAGCCCGCGCTCGGAGACCAATTCCATCAAAGCCAGGGCGCAGGCAGCATTGTCCAACTGATGGGCGCCGGCCAGTGGACAGGTCAGGCCTTCCAGCCGGCCCCGAATCCCATTGTACGTAACCCCCCCCAAGGTGTCTCCCAAGGCCTCGAATTCGAGGCCCAATCGATAGAGCGGCGCCTGCCGCTCCGTCGCCATCCGTGCCACCACTTCAGCCGCCGGAAGCTTCAGCCGGCCGGTCACGACCGGCACGTCCTGTTTCACGATGCCTGCTTTCTCGAACGCAATCGCGTCCAGGCTGGCCCCCAGATACTCCTGATGGTCCAGCGCGACGGTCGTGATCGCCGAGGCCAACGGCATGATCAGGTTTGTCGCGTCGAACCGCCCCCCCAGCCCCACCTCCACCACCGCCACCTCGACCCGCGCCTCGGCGAAATATTGAAACGCCAGCGCCGTCGTAAATTCGAAGAAGGTCGGCTGGGGCCCCTGCCCCGCCAAACGGGCCACGCGTTCGGTCAACGCCGCCACGTCCCCTTCCAGGATCATCGCTCCGTTTACCCGGATACGCTCGCGGAATTCGACGAGATGAGGCGACGTATAGAGTCCGACCCGGTACCCGGCTGCCTGCAGCATCGCCGCCGCCATCGCCGCCGTAGACCCCTTCCCGTTCGTCCCGCCGATGTGCAGTGTCGGATACGCCGCCTGGGGCCGGCCCAGCCCATCGAGCAATCGCGTAATGGTGTCCAGGCCCGGTTTGATGCCGTGCTTCTGGAGCCCAAAGAGGTACTCAAGCGACGCAGAATAGGACATGGAGGCGGTGAAAACGGCGGACTTACAGGTGGCCGATGAGCGTGTCCAGCGTCTCCTTGAGACGCCGGCGCTCCACAATCATATCCACGATGCCGTGCTCCAAGAGGAACTCGGCGCGCTGGAATTCATCGGGCAGCTGCTGCTTGATCGTTTGTTCGATCACCCGCGGCCCGGCGAACCCGATCAGCGCCTTGGGCTCCGCGATAATCACGTCCCCCAGCATCGCCACGCTGGCCGTGACGCCGCCGAACGTGGGGTCGGCCAGGATCGTGATAAACGGCAGCCGGGCCTCTCCCAGCTTGGCGACCGTGGCGGAAGTCTTGGCCATCTGCATCAGGGACAGGATCCCCTCTTGCATCCGCGCGCCGCCCGAGGTGCAGACCAGGACGACCGGCAGGCGCATCGTGACAGCCCGTTCGATGGCGCGGCACAGCTTCTCCCCGACCACGGACCCCATGCTGCCGCCCATAAAACTGAAATCGAACACCGCCAGCACAAGCCGGCGGCCGTTGATCGCTCCTTCGCCGGTCACGAGGGCATCCTTGCGCCCGGTCTTGTCCTGCTGGGCCTTCAGCCGATCCGGATAGGCGCGGCTGTCGGCAAACCCCAGCGGATCCTGCGGAGCCAGATCGGCGTCCCATTCCAGAAACGTCCCGAGGTCCGCGAGCAACGCAATGCGCTCGGCCACCGAGATCGGGAAATGGTAATCGCATTTGGGGCAGACCTTGTTGTTGCGGTCCACCTCCTTGCGATAGACGATCTCGCGGCAGTGGCTGCACTTAAGCCACATGCCCTCGACGACCTTGGGCCGCTTCGACGGCTCGGCGCTCGGCGTCGTCTCTTTTTTAAACCAGGCCATAACTCAGTAGAAACGATGAACGCGGAATGATGGATGCTGAATAGGGAGCACGGTCGGCGGTTCTGCATTCATCATTATGGCTCCCGGCCGGCCCGGCGCCGGACCATCGAACTACCTCAAAAGAGGTTCAGAATACCACGGCCGCCCTGGTTCCGCATCAAGAATCACGATTCACCCAAGCTCTGAGTCCGGTTCGCAAGCCCTCAAATCTACACACACATATCGAAGATGATTTCTTGTAGTCGACGGGAGAAAAGACCGCCCCTGAGGTCAAAAAGGAGGCGATCCCAGGGCGATCCGCGCCACCATCGTCAGCCCGATCCCGATGCTCCCGAGGCTGGCCAGTCCCTGAACGGCCACCTGAACACGATGCCCCCACGAAGCCGACAGGACCAGGGGGACGCTGATCAGCATCCCCAAGACGACCATCCCGGCGATCGAACCGACCCCGAATACCAGAATATAGACGACGCCCTCCCATACGGAACGGACCGCCGCCAGCACCAGCAGCATCAAGGCCGCCGAACCGGCGAGCCCATGCACCATCCCGACCAGAACCGGCCGGAGCGACGAGGGCAGCCAATGCGCATGCCCGTGGTCCCGTTGCAGTTGGTGACTGTGCAAGTGCACATGGGCCGACCCTTCATGCTGATGGACATGCACATGCCAACGCTCCCGAACCAGGGTCCACACCAGGGAGCCGCCCAGGAAGATCAGCATCAGGCCCACGCCCACTTCAAGCCCTTGCGCGACCGGTTCGGAGATCGTGACCTTGAACGCAATGACCAGGAGGCCGACCAACAGCAACGTCGCCGTGTGCCCGAAGCCCCAGCAAAACCCGATGAATCCGGAGGTCCGCCAGGCAGGACGAGCAGCGAGCAGAGTGGAGACCGCCGCCACATGGTCTGCGTCAAGGGCGTGTTTGGCACCGAGCAGGAACCCAAGGCCGAGGATGCTCAGGAAGGACGTGTCAGGCATAAGGCAAAGGGCCGGCGGAGCACCAGGACGCGGAGCGTCGCCGGCTCATCTCATCCCCCTCTGGCATGCATTTCGAGGTGCGGGTCCTCGCGCAACTTTTGGATCTCGATCAGCCGCGACTCGCGGAGCCCGACCTGCTCCAGATCCTTGCGCTCTTCGGCACCGCGGTCTTTGCGCGCTTCCCATCGCGACCGGACCAGGGCCGTGAGTTCGTCCCTCGAGACGCCCATCCGCAAGGGCTCGCGCAAATCCAGCCCCTCTTTGGCGTACAGGCAGAGGTACCACAAACCGTCCGCGGTGAGCCGACTCCGGTCGCATGTGGCGCAGAACGGCCTAGTCGTCGAGGCAATGATCCCGAAGATCGTTCCGTCCGGGAAGCGGTACCGCTGCGCCGGCGCCGAACTCGCCTCTGCGATCGGCTCGACCGGCCCATACCGCCGCCCCAGCAATTCGAGGATGGCGTCACGCGAGAGCACCTTGGCCAATGACCAGTCCGTGGCCCCGCCGACATCCATGTACTCGATGAACCGCACCTCGGCGCCGACCCGCTTGCCGTATTCGATCAGATCCACCAGCTCGTCGTCGTTGAACCCCTTCATCGCGACGGTATCCAGTTTGAGGCAGGTGAAACCGACCCGCAGGCTGGCCTCGATACCCTCCAACACCTGGGCATGGGTATCGCGCCGCGTCAGCGACCGGAATCGGTCCGACTTCAACGTATCCAAGCTCACGGTGATCCGGTGCAAACCCGCGTCATAGAGCGCTTCGGCCTGCTCCGCCAGCAGAATGCCGTTGGTGGTCAACGCAATTTCCGTGATCCGGCGGTTATCCCGCAACATCCGGATCAAGGTCGGCAGGTTGCGGCGCAGGAGCGGCTCGCCGCCGGTCAAACGTACCTTGTCCACGCCCAGTGCCGTGAACAGATCGGTCAGGGCGTAGATTTCCTCGAAGCTCAGGAGGGTTTCCCGCGGCAGCCAGCCGTATTCCTCCTCCGGCATGCAATACTTGCAGCGGAGATTGCACCGGTCCGTCACAGACAACCGCAGGCTCTTGAGCGGCCGCCCGAAGGTATCGCCGACTGTCGCTGGCTTGGAACGTTCCACGTCCATGGGCTCACGCTCTCACGGAATGTTCAAAAAGGTCCTTCAGCAAGGCCGCAGGGAGACGGGCGACCGAGAACGCAGCTGAAGGCCTTTTTCAACATTCCGCTACGGGTGCTCCTCCACCCAGACCTCCCCGTCCGGCGTCTGCTCGAGCTTCCAGATCGGCGTGATCTGCTTCAGCTCGTCGATGCACCACTGGCAGGCCCGGAAGGCCTCGGCCCGATGTTCCGCGCCGACGATGATCAACACGATGTTCTCGCCGATTTCGATCCGGCCGTACCGGTGCAGGATCAGCGCCTCGATGACGTCGAAGTCCTTGAGGGCCCGTTCGCGGATCTCCCGGAGCTTTTTTTGAGCCATGCCTTCGTAATGCTCGAACGTGATGCCGCTGACATCACGGCCTTTCGAGCGATCCCGCGCCGTGCCCAGAAACACGGCGATCCCGCCGATGCGCGCGGACCGCCGCCGCACCCGATCGAGTTCGGCATCGATCGAAAAATTCTCCCGCTGGACGCGCACCAACATCGCGTCGTCCGCGGACAGATCAGGCATCGCCGCACCGCCGGCAAAGGGGGGCAGCAAGGCCACCTCGTCGCCGTCCTTGATTTCCGTGTCTTCGTGGGCAATCTCCTGGTTGACCGACACCAGGACCTTCTTCTTGTGGATCAACTCGCCGATCTGCGGATGACTGGCGTCCAGGAGCCCCACCAGATCCTTGACGCACCGCTCGCCGTTGAGCGCCACGGAAAGCGTGCCCTGGTTGTTTGCCAACGTTTTGGTCAGGCCGAACAGGGTAATGGTGATCATGATGTCGCCCACTGCTACAGGATAAACGATACTTGATGAACGAACCGCACAACCTTCCAACCGTTCATCTCGCCATGCGACAGACCGGTCATGTGCCGGCCGCGCGCCTCACATACGTGCCGGACTTCCCGCCGGACTTGGACAACAGACAAATATCGCCAAAGCTCATGGCCTTATCCACGGCCTTACACATATCATAGATCGTCAGCGCCGCGACGGACACAGCCGTCATGGCTTCCATCTCGACGCCGGTCTGGCCCGTCGTCTTGGCCGTGGCGGTAATCGTAACCGCACAGCGTCCTTGCCGGTCCGGCTCAGCCTTCTCCGCAAACCCCACATCCACGCTGGTCAGCATGAGCGGGTGACACATCGGAATCAACTCGGGGGTCCGCTTGGCGCCCATCACCCCGGCCACTTGGGCCACGGCCAGGACATCTCCCTTGGCGATCTTTCCTTGTCGGATTTTTTCCAGCGTTTCCGGCGACATAAAAACTATCGCCTGGGCTGTGGCAACCCGTTCCGTCGAAGTCTTGGCGCTGACATCAACCATCCGCGCCAGACCTGATTCGTTGAAGTGCGTGAACTCGGCCATTTCTCTTGTGAAATCAGAGATTTTCAACAGAACCGCACCAGGTGAAAGATTATAGAAGTCGTCGTGGAGGTGAGTCAAGCATCATCCTTGACTCTGGCCCTGGCCATCCGGGAGAATGCCGCATATGAAAGATCGAGTCATGATCGAGCGGCTGGAGTTTCACGGCCATTGCGGCGTGACGCAGGAAGAACGGCAGACACCCCAGCCGATCGCCGTGGACCTGGAACTCACCTACCCCCCCGGTTCCTTGTCCCGCGCTGCGGAGACCGATGACATCGGGTGCGCCGTGGACTACGCCACGGTGGCGGAGCGAATCGTCCAACTCGGCACAGCCGAGACCTTTGCCCTGGTGGAAACCATGGCGGAACGCATCAGTGCAATGGTTTTTGCGGAGTTTCCCGTATCGGCCCTCCATCTATGGGTGCGGAAACTCGCCCCGCCCCTGAAAGACGTGCGCGGCTCGGTCGGCGTGAGGCTGGAGCGCACCCGTGCCTCGGCCCTTCCCGACCCGCCACCAGCCCAGTTTCTTCAGGAGCAGATCGCGCGCCTTCCGAAAGGCACTGTCTTGGATCTGGCTTCTGGCCAGGGGCGCAATGCCCTGTACTTGGCCGGCCTGGGGTGCACAGTGGAGGCGATAGATAGAGACCAGCCTGCGCTGGCCGCGCTGGCCGAGACAGCCGGCCGACGCAACCTCTCGAATCTGACCATCAAACACCTGGACTTGGAAGCCGATCCGACCCATCCGCCGGACCTGGGCACAGAGCGCTACGATGCGATCCTGGTCTTTTTCTATCTGCACCGCCCGCTGTTCCCCTCCCTGCTGCGGGCGCTGAAGCCGGGCGGCCTGCTGGTCTACGAGACCTTCCTCATCGACAACCACGAGCGCCGGCGTCATCCGCGGCGCAAGGAATTCTGCCTGGCCCACAACGAACTGCTGCGCCTCGTCGGCGGATTGCGGGTGTTGCACTACGACGAAGGCGAACGCGCCGACGGGCCGGAGACCTCCTTCACGGCTCAATTGATCGCCCGGCGCCGGGACTGATCAGCAGAAGGACGAGATATGAGCCGCATCGACCTGCACCTCCACACGACCCACTCGGACGGCAGCCTCCCGCCGGCCGAGGTGCTGACGCTGGCGCACAAGGCCGGCATCACCGCCCTGGCCATCACCGACCATGACATTACGAACGGCATCCCCGAAGCCATGAAGATCGGGGCCGACTTGGGCATCGAAGTAATTCCCGGCATCGAGATCAGCTCGCAATGGGAGGGGGGCGAGCTGCATATCCTCGGGTATTTCCTGGACTGGCAGGATCCGGCGCTGAACCGGCATCTGGCCGGCTTACGCGCCAGCCGCCACCGGCGCAACCCGCTCATGGTCCGGAAGCTGAACGAGTTGGGCCTGGAGTTGACGTATGAAGAAGTCAGGGCGCTGGCCGGCACCGAATCAGTAGGCCGCCCGCATATCGCCCGCCTGCTGCTGGAGAAGGGGTACGTTCGATCAGCTAAAGAGGCCTTCGACCGATATCTAGGCAACGGCAAAGCCGCTTATGTGCCACGCGAGCTGCCGGAACCGGCTGAAGCCATCGGCTGGATCAGGGCCGCCAAGGGCGTCCCCGTCCTTGCCCACCCGACCTGGGTCCGACTGGATGAAACCAGCCTGCTGACGCTCTGCGAAACCCTCAAAGCCGCCGGCCTAATGGGCATCGAGGTCCATTACAGCACGCATAAGCGGGCGCAGACGGAGGAGTACCTCAACATCGCCAAACGTCTGGGTTTGTTGGTGACCGGCGGAAGCGACTTTCACGGACTCACAAAGCCGGACATCCAGGTGGGCGTGGGACGCGGAGGGCTCAAGGTCTCAAGCAAACTCCTCGAGCCGCTCCGGGCAGCCGCCAGCTAAGTGGCGGACTGAAACAGGGCATCGAACGGCCCCTCACGTGTCCTCATTGAGGAGGGCCGGCCATGCAATCATTCGTGATCGCCGTCGCCCTGATCCTGGGAACAGGATCAGCCTGAGCTTCCGGCATCAGCATGCTTCACGGGGATGACGGAACCAGCGGAACGCTCTACGATTTCGGCGGAGTCAAACTGTACAACGATGCGCGCGGGACAACCGGCACCGTCTACGATTTCGGAACCATTCAACGCTACCAGTTCAATACCGCATCGGGCGAAACCAGCTCCGGCACGATCTACCGCTTCCCCCAGACGCAAGCGCATTCCGCCCTGCCGGCTCCGTCGGTGCCGGTCACGCCGCTGATCCCGGTCATTCCTTATGGCGGAGGGGTCGGCCCGCAGAGTCATCCCGGAGGTGGGCACTGGCGGGGCGGAACCGGCCGCTAGTTAAAGAAGGCAGAAGGCCGTCTGCAGAACGCAGCCAAGACTCCTCCCGCTTCCGCCAGCTGCTTTTTGCCTGCTAGCTCTCCGGGGCTTCGACGATGTGGTTCTCGAACCGCGTGCAGCCTTCCGCCAGCAGCCGGTTGGTGAGCATCTCGCCCGGCCATTCGATCGGCAGATCGGCCGTGAACACCCAGACATCCGGCGAGGTCCAGACCGGGCCATGGTCTTCCGGCAATTCAGGATCGAACAGATCCGTCCAGACCGGCATGTAGACCCCATTGCCGCATTGCGTGTGCAGATGCACGATCGTGCGGCTGCGCACCGTCTGGTCCAACTCCTGCCAGACCGCCACGGTTTCGTCCGCCAGCCGGTGTAGTCGCACCGCGTTCTGGGCATCGAACATCGCATAGGCCGCATAGACCGGGGCTTCAATCATCTGCGGCGCCGGCGCCAGCTCAGGACATTGCGCCACCAGCCCGGCCAAGAGCGCCTGACGATCCTCATCTTCCAGGGATTCCGGCAACCCGTGATCCGGCGAACCGATGAGTTCGAAAGTCAGATAGGCCGTGGATTCCACCGGCGCGTGCAGACGCGCCGCCATATACTGCCGGCGCTGCGACTCGGCCAAAGCCGACGTGTGATCGTGCAAACCATGGAGGGTCAGCAATTCCAGCGTGGCATCGGTCAGGAGACGGGGTTCCGCCAGCACAACCGTGCCGGGAGGCAACCGCAGATGCTTGTGCAGCAGATCGGCGGTCGTGACCGGATTGATTTTCAATCCCAGCGGCGTGGGCAAGTTCGCCTGCAGCGGCAACTCCAACGCCGCCATCACAGCATAGGTCGGTTTCTCGTCCGGCTCCCCTTCCATCATCACCGAGCAGGCGGCTTCCGCCAGGAGGTCGAACAGCCATTCGGCCATCTCCTCGTCCAGCGCGGCCATGACGGTGAGCAGATCCTGCTCCCGGTCCTGCTCCAGAAACGCTTGCAGCGTATCCACCGCGGCGTCGGCATCCCCGTGGTCATGCCGGCGCGCGTTGATGAGATGGATAAGATCGCGCGTCAAGGGATCGGGCCTGTTCCAGCTAGTCATTCCCGCCTCCTACGTCCTGCCTTGTCGCGATCACGGTCGGCTGCCCCGAAGGCATCGCTATCGAGTCACCCATGTTGTCAAACTTTCCCGTCAGAGGCAAGCGCCGCGAACAATGATGAATGCAGAACGACCGTGTACTCCATTCATCGTTCATCATTCAGCCTTCATCATTCGCCTATCACTTTCACCAGCACCCGCTTCCGACGTCGCCCGTCGAACTCGCCGTAGAAGATCTGCTCCCAGGGGCCGAAGTCCAGCCGGCCCTCCGTGATCGCCACGAGCACCTCCCGCCCCATGAGTTGCCGCTTGATGTGCGCATCGCCGTTGTCCTCGCCGGTCTCGTTGTGCCGGTAAGTCGCCTGCTGGGGCGCCATCCGCTCCAGAAACTCGTCGTAGTCTTTCAGCAGGCCCGGCTCATCGTCGTTGATGTAGACGCTGGCCGTGATATGCATGGCATTGACGAGCACCAGCCCTTCCGTCACCCCGCTCTTCTTCACGGCGGCTTCCACGAGCGGTGTGATATTCAGATAGGCGCGGCGCGTCTTCGTGTCGAACCAGAGTTCCTCGCGGTAGGATTTCATCGGGGTGGTTCACGCATACGGTCGCAGCCATTCTGCCCCAGGTTTCGTGCCAGATGCAAGGCCGCAATGCGCCCATAGTTCCCGTCCCGACTTTCGACTATAATGACCCGTAGCATGACTTGGGTTCGGTGAGTCCGGCAACCTTCGCCTGTGAGGGCTCCGGTTCATGCGCCACGCCGGTCCTCCTCCTCGGCCCACCCGGCGCCTGTCGGCCAACGCCCTGGCCGTGCTGCGCCGACGCTATCTGGCCAAGAACGCCAACGGCACGCCCGTCGAAACGCCGCCGCAGATGTTCCGTCGTGTGGCTGCCAACATCGCCGCGGCCGAGGCGCTCTATGCCGGCGACGGCGCAACACGCCGACAGGCCGCTCAGGAATTCTTCCGACTGATGTGCCGCCTCGACTTCCTGCCGAACTCGCCGACCCTCATGAACGCCGGCCGCACGCTGCAACAATTGTCCGCCTGCTTCGTCTTGCCGGTCGAGGATTCCCTGGAGTCGATTTTCGAGGCGGTGAAGGAGCAAGCGCTCATTCACCAATTCCGGCGGCGGGACCGGCTTTTCGTTCAGCCATCTGCGCCCCAAACGGGATCGCGTCGCCTCCACCAGCGGCGTGGCCTCCGGGCCGGTCTCCTTCATGCGCGTCTTCAACATGGCCACCGAGGCCATCAAGCAGGGCGGCGCCAGGCGCGGAGCCAATATGGGCATCCTGCGCGTGGACCATCCGGGCATTCTGGAATTCATCGCCGCCAAGCATTCGCCGGGGGAACTGACGAACTTCAACCTCTCGGTCGGCATCACGGACGCCTTCATGCGCGCGCTGCAACGGAATCAACCCACGCACGGGCCGCCGCATCGCGCAACGACAGGCAGCCGAAGTTTTCGACCGGCTCGCGGAGGCAGCCTGGGAGTCGGGCGAGCCAGGCGTGGTCTTTCTGGACACGATCAACGCCGCCAACCCCACCCCGCACATCGGCCGCATCGAAGCCACGAACCCCTGCGCGGAACAGCCCCTGCTCCCCTACGAGTCCTGCACCCTGGGCTCGATCAACCTGGCGCACTTCGTGACCGGGGCGCACGGCCGCCCACACGTCGATTTCGACCATCTGGGGGCGATCATTCCGCCGGCCGTGCGGTTCCTGGACGATGTGCTCGACATGAACCGTTATCCCCTGCCTGAGATCGAGGCCATCACGAAGGGCAATCGCAAGATCGGCCTCGGCATGATGGGATTTGCCGACCCCCTGATCAAGCTGGAGATTCCCTACGATACGGACCGGGCGCTCGCCGTCGGCGAGCAGGTCATGAAATTCGTCCGGGAGCAGGCCCGGGCCGCCTCGGCCTCCCTGGCCCGCGACCGCGGCGTCTTCCCCAACTTCAAAGGCAGCCGCCTGGAAACCGACGGCCACCGACTGCGCAACGCGACCGTGACGACCATCGCGCCGACAGGAACCCTCAGCATCCTTGCTGACTGTTCGCCGGGGATCGAACCCCTCTACGGCGTCAGCTTCGTCCGGACCGTGATGGAGGATGTCCGGCTGGTTACCTTCCATCCGGAATTCATCCGGCGCGCCCGCGCCGCCGGCGTCTATGCCGCGCGATTGCGAAAACACGTGGCCGCCAACGAGTCCATCCAGGACCTCGCGGACATTCCCGCCGACCTGCGCCGGCTCTTCGTCACCGCCCACGACATTGCGCCGGAGCATCACGTCCGCATGCAGGCGCGATTTCAACGTTACAGCGACAGCGGCGCCTCGAAGACCATCAACCTGCCGCGCACCGCAACCCAGGCCGATGTGGCCGCCGCCTTCCGGCTGGCCTATCAATTGGGCTGCAAGGGCATCACCGTCTTCCGCACAGGCAGCCGCGACAAACAGGTGATGTCATGCACGAGCATGCAGTACTGCTGAGGGGTAGCCGTTGGCGATCAGCTTTCAGCGGACAGCCGGGAGCCAATGGGAGCACCAGCCGGAGGCCAAACTGTGCGCGGGCCGACGTCTGATGGTAGAACATTGATGGCTCCGATTTGCCGACCTGCCGTCGCAGGACAGTTTTACAGCGCCGACGAGACCCCCTCGCGCCGACGTCGACCTGTATGCCGAATCCACCGCCGTGCCGACTCCCGACATCACCGGTGGCCATGACTCCGTCGTCGGCTATGCTGGCCTCCGGATCGCCTGACCATGCGATCCCGCGCCTACATCCGCGACGGGAAGCGTTTGACAGGACCATGAGACGATGGTAAGTACATGCATCGTAACGACAGTCTCGGCCTGATGTGAGAGAAGGAGGAGTCTCGATGTTCACTGCGTCCGGCAGCCAAGCGGCCGTCAGCAGTCTTCCCGTCTGGAACATTCTGTTCGCCCGCGAGCCGGAGCCGGATCTGGAATTGGACGAGACAGCCCCTTTGGACGACGATGGAGGCGATTCCCAGGGACCGGAGGGCGACAAGAAACCCAAGATGATCAAGATGGCGCTGCTGCTCCTCGTGGCAGGAGCCGGCCTCTACGTGGCGATGGACCCCAGCATGCTGATGGGCCCCTCGGAAGAGCCGCCTCCGGCGTCCGTACCGGCAGATCCCAAGACGGCTCAAGCCCCGGCAGCGCTGCCCAATCCCGATGCACCGCCGACTTCGGTGGCGCTGCCGCCGGCCACCCAAGCTCCTTCGCCGGCCCAAGCTCCCCAGGCCATGCCAACCACGCCGGTCGCTCCGGCGGCGGCCCAGCCCATGAGCTCCATGCCGGCCATGGCCCCAGCCCCGGCAATGCCAAGTGCGACGCCCCAGGCTCCACCGAAACCGACGTCCACCGTTTCGGCTGGCCTCTCCCCCCTCTTCAACGAAGGCCAACAGGTGGTGGTTTTGGCGGACCAGGCAAAACCGAACGGGCCCGTCGCCCTGATGGCCGATGCGGGCAGCAGCCGACCCGGACCGACGGTGGCGGCGAACGCCATAGCAACGGTGGTGGACGGCGAGCTTCGGAACAACAGCTGGGCCTATGCCATCCGCACCCCCCAGGGCGCGATCGGTTGGATCTCCGAAAAACAACTACAGCCCAAGCCGTAATCCGAGCTAGGCCGCTGCGGACCTGCCCGCTCCACTCAATGCGGCTCCGATCCGTGGAACGCCCATGCTATAATGGCTTGCGTCACACCCAAACCCTCACCGCCGATGTTGCAAGCAATCATTTTCGATTTCGACGGAGTGGTAGCCGACAACGAGCCGATCCACTTCATGATATTCCACCAGGTGCTGGCGGAAATCGGCCTACCCCTCACGGAAACCGACTACTATGCCAAGTACCTCGGGTTCGATGACAAGGGCTGCTTCGCCGCGGTCCTCACCGCGCACGAACGCCCAATCCAGCCCTCATTGATCCAGGACCTGATCGCCCGCAAAGCCAAGGCCTACCTGGATTACATCCGGGACCACTTGGTGATTTTCCCTGGCGTGCGCGAGCTGGTGCGGGAGGCGGCCACGCGGTACCGGCTGGCCATCGCTTCCGGCGCGCTCCGGCATGAAATCGAATATATTCTCGAACAGGCCGGCATCCGGAAAGAGTTCGAGCACATCACCAGCTCGGAGGATGTCCGGCAGGGCAAACCGGACCCGGAAGGCTTCCTCCATGCACTAGCTTCCTTGAACCGCCGGACACAAGCAGGCCAACGGCCCCTCTCATCCTCGGACTGTCTGGTGATCGAAGACTCCATTCCCGGCATCCAGGCCGCCCACGCGGCGGGCATGAAGGTCCTGGCCGTTGCGAACACACACAAGGTGGAGGAACTGCGGGATGCGGATGCCCTCACCCATTCCCTGGCGGACGTGAACCTAGCCGAACTCGAAAATCGTTTATGGAAGCACGGAACATAAGATGAGGATCTGCTCTCTCCTGCCCGGCGCCACCGAAGTCGTGGCCGCCCTCGGTCTTGCGGACAACCTAGTCGGGGTCAGCCACGAATGCGACTATCCGCCGGCCATGCGCCAGAAGCCGGTCCTGGTCACCCCGGCCATCGACGCGGAACGATCCGACAGTGCGGAGATCGACCGGCAGGTGCGGAACACCCTGGCAGAGGGGGAACGGCTCTATGCCCTCGACGAACGTTTGTTCGCCCAGGCGCAGCCGGACCTCGTCATCACCCAGGACCTCTGCCAGGTCTGCGCCGTGACACTAGGCCAATTGGAACAGGCCATTCAACAACTGCCCAAGCAGCCCCGCCTGCTCACGCTGAACCCGGGCAGCCTCACGGACGTCATCCATGACGTGGAACGCATCGGCGCGGCAACCGGGCAGGCAGACAAGGGCGCCGCGTTCGCCGCCTCGCTACGCTCCCGCTTGCAAGCCATCCGCGAGCGAGCCTCCGCGGGTAAGACTAGGCCGAAGGTCGTCTGCCTGGAATGGCTCGATCCTCTCTACCTGGGCGGCCATTGGGTCCCCGAGATGGTGGATTGGGCCGGTGGCAAGGATATGCTCGGCACGGCCGGCGTACCGTCCACGAGAGTGACCTGGGATCAGGTGCGAACGGCCCAGCCTGAGGTCCTGATCATCATGGCTTGCGGCTTTTCCGTGGAACGGACCCTGCGCGAACTGGAAGCCCAACCGCCCCCCAATAGATGGCCTGGCTGGCAGGACCTGCCGGCGGTTCGGCAGCATCGAGTCTACGCCGTGGACGCAGCCGCCTATTTCAGCCGTCCCGGCCCACGCCTGGTCGACGGGGTCGCCATCCTCGCTTCCCTCTTGCACCCGGAACTTTTTCCGGACCGTGAACAGCCGACTCCCGCGCAAGCCCGACGTTGGACTCAACCGGCATAGCCTCGGTTCCTATGACTCCTATCGAAGCTCAGGCCTATTGCACGGCCCTTACCAAACAAAGCGGCAGCAATTTCTATTACTCGTTCTTCTTCCTGCCGCGGGCGAGACGCGAGGCCATGTACACGGTCTATGCTTTCTGCCGGGAAGTGGACAATGCCGTGGACGAAGCGCCGGCCGGGACCGACCCGCAGCAGGCCATCGTCCGGTGGCGGGAAGAACTCGCCGCCGCCTATCGCGGCACCCCCACCCATCCGGTGACCATCAGCCTGGCCCAACAGGCCAAGGCCCTGGCGATTCCGAAAACATACTTCGACGAACTCATCGCCGGCATGGAGATGGACCTGACCGCCCTGAGATACAAGACCTTCGACGACCTCTCGCGCTACTGTTACCGGGCTGCCTCAGTGGTGGGGCTCATCTGCCTGCACATCTTCGGCACGAGAACCGAGCTGGCCCGCGACTACGCGATCAACCTCGGCATAGCCTTCCAGCTCACCAACATCCTCCGCGACCTGGGCACAGACGCGGACCTGGGCCGCATCTACCTACCGCAGGACGAGCTGGAACAATTCGGCTATCGGGAAGAAGAGATGTTGGGCAAGAAGTATTCGCCGGCGCTCCGAGAGCTGATGCAGTTTCAAACCGAACGGGCCAAGAGCTACTACGACAAGGCCAGGCAGGTGATCCGGCAAATGCCTGCAGCTGACCGGCGGGCGCTCACGCCAGCCGAGATCATGCGCGGGGTCTATAGCCGCATCCTGGACCGGATCATCGCAAGCGACTACAAGGTCTTCGGCCCCCGCATCACCATCGCCCCGGCCCACCGCCTCGCCCTCGCCGTCGGCATCTGGATCCGTAGCCGGCTGCAATCAGCCTAAACACCCGTCAACAAGGGCTTCACCACTTCCCAAACAGGTCCGGCTCACCTGTTCTTTCATTCCGTCCAATAAGTGAAGTCAGATCACCGCTCGCTTCCTCGTTGACATCGCCCTCCCTGCCCCCTAAGATGCGGCCGGTTTCAGGTACAGGCCACCGACGCTCCGCCCCACTACGATATATGACGCTGATCGACCTCAAAGACTCGCTCCACAATTGCCAACGGTGCAAGCTGGCCAAGCTGGGACGTACCCAGGTGGTCTTCGGCGTCGGCAACCCCCAGGCCGCCATCATGTTCGTGGGGGAAGGGCCGGGCTTTTATGAGGACAAGCAAGGCGAGCCCTTCGTCGGGGCCGCCGGCAAGCTGCTGAACGACCTACTTAAATCCATCGGCCTCTCCCGGCCCGATATTTACATCGCCAATGTGGTGAAGTGCCGGCCTCCGGACAACCGCGACCCGGAGCCGGACGAGGTGGAGACCTGCAAACCGTTCCTGCTCCAGCAAATCGAACTGATTCAACCCAAGCTGGTCTGCACGCTGGGGAAATGGGCGGCCCAGACGTTGCTGAACCGGCCAGTCAGCATCATGAAAATGCGTGGGCAGGCGGTCCGCCTCGACCACTTCACCCTCTTCCCTCTCCTGCACCCGGCCGCCGCCCTGCATCAGGGCAATTTGCGCGGGTCGCTGGAGGAAGACTTCAAGAAGCTCAAGGCCTATTTGGATCATCTGGACGCCCCTCCCCCTCCGACCCCAGCGGTGCCGGCGCCCCCAGCCCCACCGGCCCAAATGAACCTGTTCTGAGCCTCACTTCTGAGGCTCATTGCTAAGCCCTGCCCCGTCTCTGACCGAGCCATGACCAGCCAAGTCCCTATTGACACACCTAAGTCGTTTTTCTAGTACAACCAGCCGGAACAAGAGGGCTGCAAGAGGGCTGAGTGATGCGCTCCCTGACGTTACCCATGTGCTACCGACTCGGCAGCCTCCTCCTGCGCAGCCTGACCTTCCGTTCCTGCATCGCCAGACACCAGGCCGGCATCGCCAGTTCCTCCGCCCCTGTTACCCAAACCTACACGGTGATTGGCCCGGTGGAAGAAACCGACTGAGCGTCCTGGGTGTTCGTCATCCCCCTGGGCGCAAAGTCGTGCAGTTCGCCCGCTAACAGAGGGGCAGGGAGGCATTCATGGATCCCCGACGTTCGTTGTCGCCACGCCGACTCGCGTGCTGCTGGTCGCAACGTTCACCGTCACCGTTTGCGGCCCGGGCATTTCACCGCCGATGTTGACCACGGTCAAGGACCCGCTCATGGTGACCCAGAACCTGCTGGTGCGCTCCGCCGCAGCCGGCAATCAGATCAGTTCCGCCTACCAGGAGAAACGGCACTGGCTCTTCACCTACTTTTTCTTGAAAGGGCTGCAGGGACAGGTGGATGTGAACAAGGACAAGTCCGTTAACGTGGAGGTACTCTACGGATACGTCAAGGAGCAGGTCGAAACGGAGGCGCGGGACATCCACACCGAACGGTCACCGCAACTGTTTCCCGGCACGAACCTGATCGAAGATCGCTCGAAAACCAGCGTGATCACGCTGCAACCGTGAGCGGTCGTAGCCGGAAGGTTGATCGGGGCGACGCCGTCAGGCGTCGCCCTTTTTCTTGCCTGTCTCGACGGCTGGCGCCGCGTCTTCTGCCGGAGGCTCCGCGGCCTCTTCGCCGCCTTCCTGCCCTGCCTCGTGACCGCCTTGCCCTTCCGATTCCGGCTCCTCGAACCAGGCCACGAGCATGTCATCCCACCAGACCTGATCCACGTCCTGGCCCGGATCCTGACCAAGGAACCCGACGTCCGCCTTGGTCAGCGCAGGCCCGATCGCCACGGGATTGAACTTGGCCCGCTCGATGACCTCCTTGGTGGCATAGCCGCCCACGATCCAGGAGTCCGGGTCGGCGCGTCGGGACTTGTAGGCCTTGAGTCCATGCTTGAGATAGAAAAAGATCGCGCGCTGGGTCTCGTCTCCCACGCCGGACAGGGGCAGGCTGAGGGTCTTTTCGATTTTTTTCCGCCACTCCCGCTGGTCATAGCGGGACGTGATGAGCTGCAACATACGCTTGCCATCGTTCACATCGAGCGGCATGGATACTCCCTGTAATGTCAAGCCGGACAGTCTGCAAGTCGAACCGTCATCAAATCTTATCCGGATTAAAGTCTGCGCTTGAGACTTGCCAACTTTCAGACCCGGCAACTTTCGGACTGCGCATCCCTACGCCCCAAGTGTTGTTTGAAAAATGCCAGCGCCCTGGTCCAGGCGTCCTTGGCTTCGGCTTGCTTGTACACGTCCTTGCGGGTGTCGTTGAAAAACGCATGGGGCGCGCCCGGATAGGTCTTGATCTCCCCCTGCTTGCCGTACTTCTTCAGCGCGTTGGCCAGCCGCTGCACGTCGGCCTTGGTGATCCACCCATCGTCTTCCCCGTAAATATAGAGGACCGGACAGGCCAGCTCCTTGATCGGCGCATCGGGGTTGGGCACTTGGCCGTAAAACGGCGCCGCCGCCTTGATCGCCTGGCTCACACAGGGCAGCATGAGCGCATAGGTCCCGCCCATGCAAAACCCCGTCACGCCGATGCGCGCCGCATCCGCTTCCGGCAGGGTCTTGAGGTACGCGACCGTCGCCTGCAAATCTTTCAGGCCGTCTTCGCGCTTGAGCGATCCCATCAGCTTGCCCGCTTCGTCGGGGTTGCTGTTCGGAACGACCTTGTTGCCCAAACGCGAGTACAAATCCGGAACGATGGCGATGTAACCTTCCTGCGCATACCGCTTGGCGATGTCTTTGATGTGGTCGTTCAGTCCCCACCATTCCTGGATGACGATGATGGCCGGACGCTTGGCCTTGCCCTGCGGACCCACCAGATAAGCCCTGACCGTCATCCCGTCGCCCGGATACTGGACCATCATGTCCTTGAGATCAGTCATGGCTGCCTCTCGTAAACACCAAGAGCCTATGGCATATGGCTGATAGCAAGAATCCGCCGCCGAAAGAATTTTCTTGCCATGTGCTATATGCCATTTGCTCTTATCTCGCTAGTTGCCAGCGATCATCATTTCACCGATCTTCACGGTGGGACTGGCGATCCGACCACGGAACTCCAGGTCGTTTCCGATCAACTCGATATCGGCAAACATCCGTTTGAGATTACCGGCGATGGTGATCTCTTCCACCGGATAGGCCAGCTCTCCGTTTTCAATCCAGAACCCGGCCGCCCCGCGCGAATAATCACCCGTGACCATGTTCACTCCAAATCCAATTAATTCAGTGACATAGATACCATTCTTCACTGATCCAATGATATCTTCAGGAGACTTCGATCCAGGGACCAGATAGAAATTGCTGGGCCCTACGGAAGGACTCTCCCCGACCCCGCGGGACGCGTTACCCGTCGAGGCCAAACCGAGCTTTCGGCCGGAATAACTGTCCAGCAGATAGCTGGCCAACCGACCCTGGTCCATCACCGTCGTTTTCCTGGTCGGCAGCCCTTCGCCGTCGAAGGGGCGCGCCCCCAACCCGCCGGGCATCCGGCCGTCGTCATACAGGGTCACGAAGTCCGGGGCCAGCTTCTGCCCCAACTGCCCGATCAGAAACGAGGCGCCTTTGTACAGGGCATAGCCGGAAACCGCGCTACACAGATGACTCAACAGGCTCCCCGCCATCTCCTGATCGAAGACCACCGGCGCTTTGGTGGTCGGCACCTTCCGCGCACCGAGGCGGCGGATCGTCCGCCTAGCTGCTTCCTGCCCGACCGATTCGGGGCTGTCCAGCTTGGCGTACTTGCGCTGGACTGCATACCAGGATTCCCGCTGCATCCCGCCGGAGCCTGCGTCGGTCGCCACGGGAGATACGGATACCGAAAACGTCGAACTCCGATAGTCTCCCAGAAACCCGTGGCTGTTCCCTAGGACCACCCGGCCCGAAGCGGAATTGAAATCCGCCCCTTCGGAGTTGGTGATGCGCTGGTCCATGGCCATGGCCGCGGCCTCCGCGCGCTTCGCCAATTCAATCTGTGCGTCGGTGGACAGAACCGTGGGATCGTAGAGATCCAGGTCAGGCAGGTTTTTGGCCATGGCCGGCGCGTCCGGCAGGCCGGAGACCTCATCCGCCGCCACCGCCGCGGCCAAGGCGCAGGTATCGGCCACCAGCCGATCCAACGATTCGTCTGAAAAATCGGAGGCAGAAGCCGTGGCCGAACGTTTGCCGATAAAGACCCGGAGCCCCAGCCGCTTCTCCCTAGCCTTGGTCAGCCGATCCACCGCCGACAGCCGCACCTGCACGGAGAAGGTATCGCCATCCGCCACCACCACGTCGGCTTCGGTCGCGCCCCGCTTCTTGGCACGCGTCAGAAGATCCGCCGCCAACTGTTGAAGATCGCTCATGGCTTCCTTGCTATCCATTCGTGCCGCCGACCGTAATCTCGTCGATCCTGATCGTCGGCAACCCGACCCCCACCGGAACCGATTGCCCGTCCTTCCCGCAAGTCCCGATACCCTCGTCCAGTTTCAGGTCGTGCCCGACCATGGAGACTTTGGTGAGAATATCCGGGCCGCTGCCGATGAGTGTCGCCCCCTTGACCGGCTTGGTCACCTTCCCGTCTTCGATCAGATACGCTTCGCTGGCCGAGAAGACGAACTTCCCGTTCGTGATATCCACCTGCCCGCCCCCGAACGACACGGCATAGAGGCCCCGCTTCACGGATCGGAGAATATCCTGCGGCTCCGACTCGCCGGCCAGCATGAAGGTGTTGGTCATTCGGGGCAGGGGAACGCTCTGGAAGCTTTCGCGCCGTCCGTTGCCGGTGAGCGGAATCCCCATCAACCGCGCATTGAGCCGGTCCGTGATGTAGCCGCGCAGAACCCCCTTCTCGATGAGCACCGTTTTGCCGGTCGGAGTGCCCTCGTCGTCCATGTTCAGCGAGCCGCGCCGGAAGGGGATCGTGCCGTCGTCCACGATCGTGCACACGTCCGACGCCACCCGTTTCCCGAGCAGGTTGGAAAAGGCGGAGGTCTTGCGGCGGTTAAAATCCGCCTCCAGTCCGTGGCCGATCGCTTCATGCAGCAGAATGCCCGGCCAGCCCCCGGCCAGGACCACGGGCATCACGCCGGCCGGCGCCTCGACGGCGCTCAAGTTGAGAATCGCCTGCCGCGCCGCTTCCCTGGCGTAGTGGGCATAGCGGTTCTCCTCCTGATAGTAGGTGAACCCGACCCGCCCGCCCCCGCCGAAGGATCCGATCTGCCGGTTGCCCTTCTCTTCCGCGATGCAGGTGACCTGCAAGCGGGTCAGCGGCTGCACGTCCCCGATGAGCAGCCCCTCGGTTGTGGCCACGAGCACCCGCTTGTATTCCATATTGAAGGACGCCATGACGTTGACGATCCGCGGATCGTAGCGCCGGGCCTCGGCATCGATCAGGTTCAACAGTTGCACCCGTTCCGCCGTGGCGATATCGGTCACCGGCCGGTCCGCCGGGTAGAGGTCCCTCGCAGGTTTGGTCCGGCCGGCGACGGGCAGGGACTGGGCGCCTTGCGGCGAGTTGGCGATGTAACGGGCCGTCTCGGCGGCCAAGGCCAGGTCTTTCGCGGACAGTTCATCGGAATAGGCGAACCCCGTTTTCTCGCCGGCCGTGGCGCGCACGCCCACCCCTTGCGAAACGCTTTTGGCGACCCGCTTGACGATCCCCTCTTCCATGGACACCGACTCGGATACCCGGGACTCGAAGTAGAGATCGGCATAGTCCACGTCCCGCACCTTGATGGTTCCCAACGCCCGGCGGATATCCGGTTCGCTGAGTCCGAATTGGGCAAGTTCCACTTCCTGTGTCGATGGCATAAATCTGCGCTCCTTCTTGATCGGCAGATGAGTATAGCTGATTGCTTTTTCCCCCCGCAACCGTTTGACTTTTGAGCCCTTGCTCGGTAGACTACGCGCACCCGCCTGACGGCACCAAACGCCCAAGAAATTCTATTGTAAAAAAGGACCGTCGCGCCTCGCATGACCAAAGCCCCCGATACCAGCCGCGACCACCTGTCCGAGGACGAACTCCTCGCCCTGCTGGACCCGGAACTACTACCCAGGCACATCGCCATCATCATGGACGGAAACGGCCGCTGGGCCGAGCTCCGCAGGCTGCCCAGGATCGCCGGCCATGCCGAAGGCATCAAGTCGGTGCGCGAGATCATCACCCTTTGCCGCGATCTGGACATCGGCGCCCTGACCATCTACGCGTTTTCGCAGGAGAACTGGAAGCGGCCGGCGAACGAGATCAACGCGCTGATGCTGCTGCTGGAGAATTATCTCCAGACGGAGATGAACGAATTGACCCGCAAAGGAGCCCGGTTCCGGGCCATCGGCCGGGTCGACACACTCCCCTCCGGAGCGTTAAGCTGGGTGCGCCGGGTCGAACGGGAGACGGCCCACTTGGATAAGTTGATGCTCAACGTGGCGCTCAGTTATGGCGGACGGTCCGAGATCGTGGACGCGGTCCGGCGCCTGGCGGAAGACGTCCAGGCGGGCAGGGTTCAATCGGAATCCATCGACGAGGCCTTTTTGGAAGGCTATCTCTCCACGCACGGGCTGCCGGACCCAGACCTACTGATCCGGACCAGCGGAGAAACCAGGATCAGCAATTTCCTGCTCTGGCAGCTGGCCTACACCGAAATGTTCTTCACCCCCACGCTCTGGCCTGACTTCCGCCGGCGCGAGGCGCTGCTGGCTCTCCTGGACTACCAGAAACGCGAACGGCGCTTCGGCCAGGTCCCGGACGCTGCCTCGCAGGGCGGGCGGTGATTCGGGGATCCGTTGGACGCCGCACAGACGACGAGCAAGCCGGTGGACCGCCCCAAGAGCCGGCGGTTGGACAGCCGGAGAATCTACCCGGCCCTGGTCTTTATCCCACTCTTTTACGCTCTGGTTCGGTACGGCCCCCCGATTTTATTTTTTGCGCTGGTGACCGGCGCATCGCTGTGCGCCCTGGCGGAATTCTACAAACTGTATTACCGGGATGCGCGCACGCCGGTGGATGTCGGCCTCGGCTTGGGCCTCTTGGCCGTTCTACTGACGAGTCTCCAATGGCCCGGGCTGGTCTCGGTCCGAACGGCATGCCTGGCCGCGCTGGTGACGGTGCTCACGGCACGGCTGGTGACGCCCCGCGAGAGGACGCACGGGCTCGTCGATTCGGCGGTGCTGCTGTTCGGAGTCTTGTACGTCGGCCTCACGCTCGGCACCCTCTTGTCGACCCGGTCGTTGCCCGAAGGCGAGTGGCTGATCTTTTTCTTGTTCCTCGTGACCTGGGCCGGGGATGCCGGCGCCTACTATGCGGGCATGACCCTGGGACGGCACAAACTGGCCCCGGTGGTCAGTCCGAACAAGACCATCGAGGGGTTGATCGGAGGCTTGCTCCTGGCGCTCGTGGTCGCATTTCTCGCCAGGGCTTGGTTTCTTCCTTCATTCAGCCCAATCGACTGCTTGGCGACCAGCGTGCTCCTGACCGGAGCAGGAGTGGTGGGAGACTTGACCGAATCGGTGCTGAAACGGAGCGCGGGGGTCAAGGACTCCGGTGGAATCATTCCCGCGCATGGGGGCATGCTGGACCGGCTGGACAGCCTCCTGTTCGCCGCGCCGATGTTTTACTACTACGTGATCCTGGTCAAGGGATAAGAGAACGTTGTCGGTCATCTGTTCCCGGTTTTCAGTTGCTCGGATTCGGCTCCGTTATTTCACTGTCAACTGACGACCGATCACTGAGAACTTCATAGAGGGGCTTCCCCGATGAAACAGATCGTCATCCTCGGTTCAACCGGTTCCATCGGCACCAACACCCTGGACATCGTCGCCAAGTTCCCCGACCGGTTCCGGGTCGCGGGCCTGACGGCCGGGAGCAACGTCGATAAACTTGAAGAGCAGATTCGCACGTTCAAACCAGAGGCGGTGGCGCTCTCCGACCCGAAGGCGGCGGAGACGTTGCGTGCCCGTTGCAAGGGCCAGCCACTCCACATCCTTTCCGGAGTGGAGGGACTCTCGAAAGTCGCCCGCCTCCCCCAAGCGGACCTGGTGATCTCGGCCATCGTCGGTGGGGCCGGCCTCGTGCCGACCCTGGCGGCGATTCAAGCCGGCAAGCCGGTCGCCCTGGCCAACAAAGAACCGATGGTCATGGCCGGGCGGCTCATGCAGGAGGAAGCCACCAGACGGGACGTGAAGATTTTTCCCGTGGACAGCGAGCACAGCGCCATTTTCCAATCCATGGAAGGGCACCGGCGGGAGGATATTCAGCGCCTGATCCTCACGGCCTCCGGCGGCCCCCTCTGGGACATGCCACTGGAGCAGATGCGGCACGTAAAACCGCAACAAGCGCTCAAGCACCCGAACTGGAAGATGGGCGCCAAGATCACGATCGACTCAGCCACCCTGATGAACAAGGGCCTGGAAGTGGTGGAGGCCCGCTGGCTCTTCGACATCCCCGCCTCGCAGGTCGATGTGATCGTGCACCGCGAAAGCATCATCCACTCACTGGTCGAATATCGGGACGGGTCGGTGATCGCCCAACTCGGCCTGCCGGACATGCGCACGCCGATTGCCTATGCGATGACGTACCCGGAGCGGCTTCCCCTGAGCCAACCGCCCATGGATCTGGCCGCCATCGGCACGTTCACGTTCTACCGCCCAGATCATGATCGGTTCCCCTGTTTGGGACTGGGCTACGAAGCGCTCAAGATCGGCGGCACGATGCCCGCCACCTTGAATGCCGCCAACGAAGTGGCGGTGGCCGCGTACCTGGATGAACGCATCGGATTCCTGGACATTGCCGCCGTGATCCGGGGCACAATGGACGCCCATCAGCAGCGCGAAGTGGCCACCCTGGACGACGCGCTGGAGGCGGACCGCTGGGCAAGGGAAAAGGCCGGCGAGTTGGTCCGCAGCCGTCCATTACAATAGCCTGACCAAGGAGTATCTATCGTGCCGTCCTCATTGTTGGCCTGGTCGCCGGACACCATCTGGGTGCTTGCGCAGAAAACCTGGTGGTTCCTGCTCGTGCTGGGCGTGCTGGTCTCCTTCCATGAACTGGGGCATTTTCTGGCAGCCCGTTGGGTCGGCGTGAAGGTGCTCAAGTACTCGATCGGCTTCGGCCCTAAGTTGCTGGGCCGCCAGATCGGCGAGACGGAATACCTGCTCTCGGCCGTGCCCCTTGGCGGCTACGTCAAGTTGTTCGGCGAGGAGGAAACCGACGCGGTCACCCCCGAAGAGCAGAAGCGGTCCTTCGTGCACCAGCCCCTGCTGAGCAAGATGGCCATCGTGGCGGCCGGGCCAGGATTCAACTTTCTACTGGCCTACCTGATTTTCTCCGGCTGGTTGGCCACCGGCGCGCCCCTGTTCGTCCCCACCTTCCACGATCTCACCCCCGACGTGGAGGCGCTCAAGCCAGGCTCCCCCGCCGACCTGGCCGGCATAAAGGCCGGCGACCGCGTCATCCGGGTCAACGACAAGGACATTTCCAGCCGGAGCGAGCTGTTCGACGCAGTGGCCAAGAGCAACGGCCAGGCCCTGACCCTGGATGTGCGGCGCGGGAACCAAGTGAAGACCCTGGTGATTACGCCAACCCCCTCGACCGTCCAGGACAACGGGAAGGACGTGGCAACCTACCGCCTCGGCATCGAGGAAACCGCGCCGGTCATCACCGCCGTCATGAACGGCTCGCCGGCCATGGCCGCCGGTTTTTACGACGGCGACCGCGTCCTGACCATCGAGGGCCAGGAGATCCAGACCTGGTCGCAGATGACCGGCTTCGTGAAGGACAGCCCCAACCGTCCCCTGCACTTTCAAGTCCAGCGCGAAGGCCTGATCGTCCCCCTGGTCGTGACCCCCGCAGCCGATAAAACCACCGTGGACGGCAAGACCGTCGAGATCGGCAAGATCGGCATTTCCGGCCCCGGACGCTCGATCATCCGGGCCTCGAACCCGCTCATGGCCGCCGTGCACGGGGTGCAGGCGACCTGGGGCTGGACCGAGCTGACGGCGATCGGCCTTTACAAGATGGTCGCCGGGGAAATCTCCAGCAAGAACATCGGCGGCCCCCTGACGATCGCCAACATGTCGGGCGAGGCCGCGGCGCAGGGCATGTCCAGCGTCGTGTTTCTGATCGCCATCCTGAGCATCAACCTCGGCGTCCTGAACCTGCTGCCCATCCCCATCCTGGACGGCGGGCACCTGCTCTTCTTCGCGATCGAAGCGATCCTGCGCAAGCCGCTGGGAGATCGTCAACGGGAGATCGCCCAACAGGTGGGCCTGCTCCTCCTCGTCAGCATCATGGTCTTCGCCTTCTGGAACGACATTGAACGGCTGATTTCACACTAACCCTGTCCAAAAGTCACACAGTCGGAAAGTTGCAACGTCCCGATCTCGAAAACTTTCACGCTGGACGACTTTCAGACTTTTCAACGCTTCTAGAGGTCTCATGCGCACATCCCAGATGTTGATTCCGACACTCCGCGACGATCCGGGCGAGGCGGAAACCGTCAGTCACCGCCTCATGTTTCGGGCCGGCATGATCAGGAAAGTCGCGGCCGGGGTCTACACCTATCTCCCGCTCGGCTTGCGGGTGCTCCGCAAGGTCGAGGCGATCATCCGGGAAGAGATGAACCGGGCCGGCGCCCAGGAGCTGCTCATGCCCATCGCCTCGCCGGCCGAGCTCTGGCGCGAGACGGGCCGCTGGGACTTCTACGGGAAGGAACTCTTCCGGTTCAAGGACCGGCACGAGCGGGACT
>SYGV01000141.1 GCA_005799365.1 Nitrospiraceae bacterium | reverse complement strand
GGAATTCCCGCACATCGGCATCATTGCGCTGACCATGTATGAAGAACAGCAATATATCTTCGATCTGGTCCGGGCCGGCGCGACGGGCTATTTGCTCAAAGACACGGATTCCTCGCAGATCGTGGCGGCGATCCGGGCCGTCTATCGGGGCGAGTCGCTCATCCATCCCTCGGTGGCCAGCAAGATTCTCGCCGAGTTTTCCTTGTTGGCGCAGCGCAAGGGCAAGAAGCCGGGCTGGGTGGAACATGACCTGACGGAGCGTGAAATCACCGTGCTGCGGCTCGTGGCGGACGGGAAGACGAACAAGGAAATCGCCAACAATCTGGATCTGAGCGAGAAGACCGTCAAGAACCACGTGCGGAATATTTTTCACAAGTTGCAGGTCTACGACCGGACGCAGGCGGCGATTCTGGCGATTCGGAAGGGGTTGATCGAACTGGAGCCGCGCCCTTGAGCAACAATGAATGCTGAATGCAGAATGATGAATGGTCGGGATGCGTAGTCATCGGTCATCATTCCGCGTGCATCGTTGTTGCGTTACGCATACCGGTCTTCGTCCCAAGGGAGCGCCGTATTCGAATAGCCCCGCACTTCCCAATATCCCGGACGGTCGTTCTCTAAGAAAATAATTTCCTTCACCCACTTGGCGCCTTTCCAGGCATAGCGCTTGGGGACATGCACGCGCACCGGACCTCCGTGTTCCTTGGGCAGGGGCTTGCCGTTCCATCGCTGGACAAGCAGGACATCGTCATCATCGCAGGCCTCCAGGGGGAGGCTCGTCGAATAGTTGTCGTAGCTGGTGAAATAGACGAATTGTGCGTCCGGCTTGGGTTTGACCAGCTGCATGAGGTGGCGAAAGGCGACGCCCAGCCAGGCGTTGTCGAACGTGCTCCAAGTCGTAACACAATGAAAGTCGGTGACCAGTTCGACTTGCGGCTGGGCCAGGAATTGTTCCCAGGTCCAGGTGATCGGCTGCTCGACGAGGCCACTGACGGTCAGCGCCCACTGATCCAGCGGCAAATCGGGATGAATGCCCAGATCCAGAACCGGCCAGTTGTTGACCCGGTGCTGACCCGGCGGGAGCCCAACTGCCCTGGCGCGGTGGTCTTGCGTCACCCCATCCTCGACCAGCCCGCGTTTGGCCTTGGCCCACTCTTCCTTCTTGGCGATCAGCTTTTCATTTGGTTCTTGCATGGGCATGTCTTTCAGCCGGTGCGCGTGAGCACTGTATCATGGCCCGGTTTTCGCCCGCAATGAATCGAATGCGTCGCGAAGCGCCTGGCGAAGGAGTCCAGGATGGGCCACGAGAAGCCCATCACTGTCTTTTTAACTACGGTGAAAAAAGCACACATGTTTTGTTTTTACAACACACCGTACAGACGGTATGAATATAAATCTTTGTAAATCAATTTGTTATGAATTAAAGACAGAGAATATTTTTGGCATCTATCTTGCTGTATCCTACGCGGGATTGAGGGTATTTTTATGCGTCAGCAACATACCATTAACCATTCGGTTTCCTGCTCCGGTATCGGCCTCCATACGGGCCAGTCCGTGTCGCTGACGCTGAGTCCGGCTCCTCCTGATACGGGCATTTTATTTATCCGGCACCAGAGGGGTGGCACCGTGTCGTTTGGGGCTTCGATCCGCAATCTGATGTCCACCGAACTCTGCACGGCTCTCAGTGCGAACGGGGCTTTGATTAAAACGGTCGAACACCTGCTGGCGGCGTTGGTCGGGGTCGAGATCGACAACGTCTATGTGGAACTGGACGGGGGGGAGATTCCGGCGATGGATGGCAGTGCCGGCGCGTTTGTCCAGTTGATCCGTTCTGCGGGAATCACCCAGCAAGAGCGGTGGCAGCCCTACCTAAAGATATTACGGCCGATCGAGATTGCCGAAGGTGGACGACGGATCGCGATCACGCCTGCGACAACGCCGAGGATTACGTGCTCCGTTCAGTACAATCATCCGATGATCCAGCGGCAGACGTACGAGTATGACTGCTCCGTGGCCTCGTTCGAGCAGGACATCGCCGATGCGCGCACGTTCGCGTTTCTGAAAGAAGTGGAGGCGCTTTGGGCAAGGGGCCTTGCAAAAGGCGGCTCGCTGGAGAATACGGTGGTATTGTCTGAGGACGGCATTGTGAACGAATCCGGCCTCCGTTTCGCCGATGAGTTTGTGCGGCATAAGGTGCTGGACCTGATCGGAGACATGGCCTTGCTCGGGGTTCCGGTTATCGGCCATCTGACCGCCGACCGATCGGGGCATGCGCTCCACACCAAATTGGTGCAAACCATCCTGTCGCAGCCGGACAGCTGGGTGTTGGTCGACTCCCAGGAAGCTCCGGTCGCCCCGCAGCATGTCCATTCACGTCCCGCTCACGTGCCTATTGCGGCTCTGCAAGCCGCTCCCGCAGCCTAAGCCTGTTTCAGCCGCAACGCCTTCTCAAGAACCGACAGTGGTCCTGGTGTCTTGTTTGTGCCGGGAATGTTGGTCGTCGTGGGGAGGGTGTTCTGTATTGAAGGGGCGCCGGGAGCAAGTGGCCTTGCCCCCGGCGCCGTAACCGTGGAGGGGTTACTTCTTTTTCTTCTTCGCTGCCTTCTTCGTTGCCAAAGCGCTCACCTCCTTTCATCGACTCTTGGCGGAAACTGGTCGAAGCGTTTACACCGCCTTCGTTAATGCTTCATCGAGAAGGTCAAACGTATTGGGCCCTACCTTCTTGAACCGCCGGTCCCGCTTGAGCGAGGTGGCCACGGAGGTCAGAGGCGTTTTCCCCTTAATCTGCATGCCTCCCTCAATCAACCGCTGGACCAACTCCTTCGCATGCATTGAGCGCCTCGCTTCACGTAAAATCTGATGGGCGGCCTCGGGCACGCTCATGGTGACATACTTGCTCCGACCCAGGAGGATCTCGCGCGATTGATCGGTGACGTCCATCGGCAGCAGGCGCGGGCCCTTGTCATCGGTGATGATTTGGCTGGACAGGCTGGCGAGCTTGGCCTTGTCGGCTTCCACGCGGTAGAGAGTTTCAGCGAGTTCGAGGTATTTCTTGATCGTGGCGATCTCGTCCTCAAGCCGGCCCCGCTTTTTCTCCAATTCCTGCAGGCGGGTCTTATAGGCATTGATACGCTGTTCAAGGCCGACCAGAATGTCTTTTAGTTCTTCCACAAGCAAGACTCCTTGCGAGCATGCTTGCTTTATAGCGAATCATGAGAGGCTTGTCAAGAAGAAAATGAATGGCAAGTTCACGAAAACATACTGCGATACGGCGCACGTGCTACTTGCGGACATTCCCAGCTAGTACAAGCCGTGAGATTTTTTGCTTTTATCAATCCAAGAGGTTGATTTTCCATGCTTCATGTTACATGGGCTGGGCCATTCAAAGCAATCCGATGGCGCTCGGCCTTGTGCAAAGCGGTCTTGGCCATCGGTTCCATCAAACCGGCACTCGAAAAGAGAAAAAGTCTGTGCTACTGTGCGCGGGGCTACAAGCAAGCGCAGCCCTTGGCAGGCAGGCGCACGGGGATGAGCAGGCTTCAAGGAGCAATACCTGGTATTTCTTACGCGAGGAGGTTCCTGATGAATGGCGCCAAGGTATGGTTTGCAATGAGTCTGTTGGTCTGGCTGCCCCTGGCCGGGTGCGGTGGCTACCATGGAACGGGTGGGCATGGCCGCGGCATGGATACGATGGGCGAGAAAGCGCAACAGGAAGTGGAGGCGCTTGTTGACCAGTCGGTCCAGGATCAGGACAAGGCCAAACGCGCGAAGGCGGTGGTCGGAGACATAATCGAAGAGATCAAGCAATCCTACCAGCAGCAACGCCGATACCATCAGAAGCTATACGAAACGAACGCGAATTACGAGGCGGCTCCGGAGGAGTTCACGAAGATTTTGGACGAGGCGAACAACAGCCGGATGCGCTCGGCCGCGAACATTCTCGGCTTGCGGTTCAAGTTGAAGGACATGCTGACGGCGTCGGAATGGAAGATCTTGTCCGAGGGGATGAACCGTTACCAGAGCCGCTATGGGCATGGGCAAAGCCGGGCCGAGGGACAGGGCGGACACTGAGCCGAATGCCGGGCTATAGGAGCGACGGATCGGGAGGATAGTTCAGGCACACAAGGTCTGTCAGGCGTCCGTGCATCTCGATGGCTGTCAGCGCCGCATGGCTGACGAGCACCTGCCGTATGGTGGCGAGGTCCAACTTGAGATAATGGGCCAGGATCGCGCGCAAGACATCGGCATGGGAGACGAACAGGAGCGGGCCTTCCGAGTGCGTTGCGCAGGCCCGTTCCACCGCGGCTACGGCGCGGTCTTGCACCTCGCGCAATGTTTCGCCCCCTGGCGGGCGGGCTTCGTGGGGCTTGCGGTATAAGTCCTGCCGGATGATCTGATCGGCAAGATCTTTCCAGTAGAGCCCTTCCCAGCGGCCCACGCCGATTTCGGTCAGCCCTCGGTCGATCGTCACCGGGACGTTCGTCGCCGAGGTGAGGACCTCCGCAGTCTGCCGCGCTCGTGCCACCGGGCTCGAGTAGATGGCCCGGATCGGGCGGTCCATCAACAAGCCCGCCAGTCGTTGGACTTGCGCCAGCCCCTGCTGGTTCAGGGGGACGGGCCGCTCGCCCATGATTTGCCCGCTCCGGTTCCAGTCGGTCTCTCCGTGTCGCACCAGAAATATCGTCGGCATAGTGATGGGCAGGGGTCTGTCAGGCCCCCGCGGGAGAGGGTGTCGCTTGGTCCGTGATGTGCACGCGGGTCCAGCTCCGGGCTCCGTCGAGGCTTCGGTACAGTCCGCTCCCGTTCGTCCCCAGGTAGAGTGTCTGCGGGTCTTGCGGGCTCATCACGATGGTTCGGATGTTGAGCGTCTCCAGTCCTTCGTTCATCGCCTGCCAGGTCCGGCCTTTGTCCAGGCTCTTGTGAATGCCGGATCGACCGCCCGCATACAAGACAGACGGATTCACCGGGTCGATCACGAGGCTGCTGATGTACTGGTCGGTCAGGGACTGACCGATGCGGGTCCAGGCCTCGGCTCGATCGGTGCTCATGAAGAGCCCCTTGTTAGTTCCTGCGTAGACTGTGTCGGGCGTTTTCGGGTCGATGGCGATCGTGCTGACGCCGAGGGAGAGGGCAGCATCCAAAATTTCCGGGGGGATCAGGCCGTTGTTCACCTTCTGCCACGAGGCCGTGCCGTCCAGGCTGCGATAGGCGCCGCCGGATGTGCCAGCATAGAAGATATTGGGCCTGGCGGGGTCCATCGTGAGCGTGAACACGATATGGACTTCCTTCATGCCGGCCATCCGCTCGTCCCACAGGCGCCCGCCGTCCGTGCTGCGGAAGACCCCGACCGTCGTGGCGGCATACACGGTTTCGGTGTCACGCGGATCGAAGACGAACCGGTTCACCACGGACACATGCTCCTTCAGCCCCGCATTATGCGCAATCCAGCGCTGCCCTCCGTCTGGGCTCTTGTACACCGCGTCTCCCATCGTGCCCGCGTAGACCGAGGCCGGATGCGCCGGGTCCAGCGCGAGCGAAAGGACTCGATAGGAGCTGAGGTCCGTGGCCATCCGTTCCCAGGAGACGCCGCCGTCGCGAGTTTTGTACACCGACTCATTGGTGGCCACGTAGAGGATAGCGGCGTTGGCGGGGTGCAGTGCGATCGAGACGATGGCGTCGCTTTGCTTGCTGCAGGCGGGAAGCCACCCCAGGGCCAGCAGGACCAACAGTCCGGCGATCCGCTGGAATTGCGCACGTGCGGTCGGTGGCGACCATGCTGGGCCTGACAGGATCGGCATGTCCGGGACCGTGCCATACGACCGGCAAATGAGTCAAGGGCGCGAATCATACCGCGACCCCTCCTGGCAACGGTTGGTGCGCCGCCTGTGCCGACGGGCCCTCAGAGGCGTTGCCGAAAGCGTTCGGCGTAGCCCGTCAGCTCGACGTACCCGGCTCCTGTCAGCGGAATGCCTCGCTGCATGCCGGCGATCCGGGCGGCTCCTTCCCAATAGGTCACCTGGGTGCTGCGGGTCGTGAGCAGCTCCTGGTCGGCGAGTTCCGGGGTCACTTCCAGACTCAGGTCCGCCGACGGAATCGCGATTTTCCATCGAGCCGGATAGCGGGCGCCGCTGAGCCGGCTCGTCCAGGACTCCAAGGTTTCGACACGGACGTCCGATGCCGACAGCGTCTGCACCCGCCCGTCCGGGAGGATCAGGCTTCCGCTGGAGGCAGGATCGATCGTGCCGTCCGCCAGACGCAGCCGGTAGAGCATCACTTCGGTCCGGTTGTCCAACTGGATGCTGAACCAATCCCAGCCGACCTGGTTTGCGCCGAGGTCGCCGGAGCCGAACTCGTGGTCCATCCAACTCCATCCGGTGACCGCCAGGGATTCCCCCGCGACGGTGATGGTGCCCGACGTCGTCAAGCGAGTCAGCGAATAATAATGGGAGGCCTGTTCGGGCGAGGCTCCTTTGCGGCTGACGCCGCCTTGGCCGTGGATGACGGGCGGTTTTTCGGACGCCACCGTCAGGTCCAGCGTAAAATCGTCTCCGGCGGCCTGGAGATGATGGCGATGCGGTTCGGCAGGAGAGGCTTCGGCCTTCCAGCGGTCGATCCAGACGCGGAGTCGTCCATGTTCGGCCCCCGCCTTGCCGAGGCCGGCCCGGCTCAGTTTTTCGGCATACGAAAACCGGGAGCGGTCCAGATCGGTCACGGCCGCATGGGCCAAGTACAGATGGCGGATGGCCCAGCGGGAGGGATTTTCCCGAGCCGCTTCTTGCGCGACCCCTCGTCGGAAAAACGTCAATTGATAGCCGAACCGTCGCCCGCTTTTGGTGGATAGGTGGCCGGTGTAGTACCACCATTCCGTGCGAAACTCCTCATGGGCCCCATGGTCGTGTGGAAAACGATAGACGTATCCGGGCACAGGGTGACGGTAGACTCCCGGCGAGGGCGGTTCAGCGGGGACGGTCGCAGGGCTTGATGCCGGGATGGCCAGCAGGATGCCGGCCAAGAGGCAAGCGAGGAGCGGACACCAACCGGCGCGACCTCGGCGGCCTGGAGAGATGGAATATGACAGACGCCCCTCCCCCTGGTCGGACACCAGCCGACACGACCCGGTGATCGGGCCCATCGGGTACGCCAGGCTTATAACATGCGACGGAAGACCGCGCAAATCTCCTGTATTGAAGAGGGTTTTCTGTATCTCGAGGAGCGTGTCGCATGCCGGTGCGCTGTTGACTTTGCAAACAGCCTTCGGCTATCGTGAGGCATGCCAATTGATCCAGGGCGCGCCCCCTCCGGCGAGGATACGGAATTTCATGTGCCGGAACACATTCCAGTCTTCCCTCTTCCCGACGTCGTGTTTTTCCCCAAAACCTACCTGCCGTTGCACATCTTTGAGCCTCGTTACCGCGAGATGGTTGCCGACGCGGCGGTCGGGGGCCAGTGCGTCGGGATGGCGCTGCTGAAAGAGGGCTGGGAGGATGACTATTACGGGAATCCACCGATTTTTGACGTGGGCTGTGTCGGGCGGCTGGTGAGTGTGCAGCCGCTGCCGGACGGCCGGTTCAATATTCTGTTGCACGGCCTGTCCCGGTTTGAGATCGGCGAGCAGTTTTATGAGAAAAGCTACCGGCAGGCCAGGATCCGGCTCATACCGAACGAGGGGGCGGTGAGCCTGGAACCGGCCATCAGGGCGGTGCTGGTGCGGCTTCTGGATACCTACCTGCACTCAGGCGATGACGGGCATCAGCGGGAATGGTTGTTGCGCCAAGCGGTGGACGATGAGGCGCTGGTCAACAGTCTGGCCGGCTGCCTCGATCTGACCCCGCTCGAAAAACAGTTTCTGATGGAGGCGGACAGTCTGCATCAGCGGGCCCGCCGGCTTAACAATTTGCTGGAGTTCAAGCTGCAGGAGCGTGGCGGCGTGAAAGGCTGGGGGTGATGGAGCAATCGGTCGCCATTGACGTGTCCAAGTTGGGCAAGACGTATGACGGCGTCGCCGCCATCCAGGATCTCTCGTTCCAGATCCGGACGGGGGAAATCTTCGCCCTGCTGGGGCCCAATGGGGCCGGCAAAAGCACGACCCTGCGGATCCTGATCACCCTTCTGCGCCCGACTTCCGGCCAGGCGACGGTGCTGGGGCATGATGTCGTTCGGGATGCGGATCACGTGCGCCGGCTGATCGGCTACGTGCCCCAAGAGCGGGCCATCGATCGCTTTCTCACAGGACGTGAGCATCTGCTGCTGCTGGGCGACTTGTACCACCTGTCCAAAGAGGAAAGCCTCCGCCGCATTGCGGAACTGCTCAAACTGGTGGATCTGGAAGGCAAGGCGGATCAGCCGGCCAAGACTTATTCAGGCGGGATGAAGCGGAAACTGGACATCGCCTGCGGACTGTTGCCGAATCCCAAGATCCTCTTCTTGGACGAACCGACGCTGGGGCTGGACGTCCAGAGCCGTCTCCGCATTTGGGACTATGTCCGGCAACTCAGGCAACGGGGCATCACCGTCGTGATGACGACCAACTATCTCGACGAGGCGGACCAGTTGTGCGATCGGCTGGCCATCATCGACGGGGGGCATATCAAGGCGTTGGGCTCACCGACGGAGTTGAAATCAGGCTTGGGCGGGGACATCGTGTCCGTGACCGTCGGCTCGGCGGCGCTGGCACGGGTGGAGCCGCTGGCCGCTGCGCTCAAGGGGCTCCCGTCCATACGAGCGATCAGCGCCAAGCCAACGGGGCTGGACATTCGGGTGGAATCTCCCGAAAAGGCCTTGCCGGCTATCTTGGAGGTGGCCAACCGGCTGGCTTGTCCGGTGGAATTCATCGAGTACCACCGGCCAAGGTTGGACGATGTCTTCGTGGCCCACACGGGCCATGCCATCCGTGAGGAATTTCCCGCAGCCGAGGAAGAGGCATAGCTGTATGAACGAATACCGACAGGAAATTGCCGCGCTCACGATGCGCTGGGTTCGCCGGCTGAGCCGTGAAAAGTTCAGCATGTTGTTCACGCTGATTCAGCCGATGTTGTTCTGGTTGATTTTTTTCGGCAACCTCTTCCAGCGCGCCGCCGACGTGCAAGTGGTTCAGGCGCCCAATTACATCAGCTTCCTCACGGCGGGCGTTGTGGTGATGACGGTGCTCAACAACGGGCTGGCGGGCGGAGTGGACCTGCTGTTCGACAAGGAAAACGGGTTTCTGGAGCGGCTGATGTCCACGCCCATCCACCGGACCTCCGTGATCCTGAGCCGGTTTCTCTTCGTGACGACGGTGACCTCGCTGCAAGTCCTGGTGATTCTGGGCGTGGCCTTTCTGTTCGGCGTCACGCCGGCGACCGGCTTCTTCGGTGTGGCGGTGATCCTGCTCATCGGGATGCTGTTTGGTGTGGGGCTGACGGCCATTTCCATGGCCATGGCCTTCTCGGTCAAAAGCCACGGGGATTTCTTCTCCGTGCTCGGCTTTCTCTCTCTGCCCATGATTTTTCTCAGTTCGGCCTTGGTCCCGCTGTCCGCCATGCCCAAGTTCATGGCCATGTTGGCGGTGCTCAATCCGATGACCTGGGCCATCGACGCGATCCGGCCGTTGATTCTGACCGGATGGGCGGACGCTCTCCGGCCGTTGGCCATTGTACTGCTGATCATGGTGGCCTTCGACGCGCTGTGCCTGTATGGGAGCGCGAAGGCGTTTCGCCGTGCGATCGGATGACAGAAGAATCTGTGCCGCGTGACACCCGCCTCGTGACCGGTCAGGCGGCCGACGAGTATCGAGGGACGAGAGGCGAACGACGCACGATGCCGACCGGCGAGAACCAGATTAAAGCGCTGATCCGGCTCCTGTCCGACGAGAACGAACGGATTGTCAAGACGATCACCGGCAAGCTCATCGAGATCGGCAACACGGCCGTCCCCCTGCTTCAGGAGGCCGAGATCGAGCAGCCGGAGATGGCCAAGCGTATCGAGGGGGTGCTCGATGAGATTCGCGGGAAGCGGCTGGAGGAGGAGCTCCATGCGCTCGTCTCCGCGTCCGACGATGGCGTGGATCTGGAAACCGGCGCGTTTCTCATCGCCAGGTACGCCTATCCTAACCTAGACGTGCCGACCTACCGGGCCCAGCTCGCCGCCCTGTCGGCCGAGGTGCGCGAACGGATGGGCGTGCGGGTCTCCGGCGAAGAAGCGGTGAAGACGCTCGGCCGATACCTGTTCGCCGAGCAGGGCTTCCGCGGCAATACCAGGAACTACTACGAAACGGACAACAGCTATTTGAACCGAGTGCTCGATCGGCGGACGGGGATTCCGATCAGCCTGTCCCTGGTCTACCTGCTCATCGGGTGGCGCTTGGGACTCCCCTTGGCGGGGGTGGGCATGCCGGGACATTTCCTGGTCAAGTACGAGTCGGAACGGTACAAGGTGTTCGTGGATTGCTTCAACGGCGGCGCGTTGCTGACCGAGAAGGACTGCGCGCGTTTCTTGATGCAGGCCGGGTATGGATTCGAAGAGCGGTACCTGGCCAAGAGTCCGTCCAGGGCCATTCTGGTTCGGACCCTCAAGAACCTCATTGCCATCTACCGCAAATTGGATGAGACGGTGAAAGAAACGCGGCTGACCCGCTTCATCGAGGTGCTGGACGGCAGACCCAAGGGGTCAGAAGGAGCGGATCAGGAAGAGGAATGCGGGCCCTAATGTCTACCCTTCGTTCGAGAACCGGCCGGTAGTGTCGAGCCGCCGATTCTGCTTCACAGGCGCACCGTCATCAAGTCACGGCCCACCGTAATCCGGCCGTCGAACCGGCGTCCGGCTTGCCGCGCGACGTCGCGGGATTCCGCAATCGGATAAAAGTGCGACAGGATCAGGCGTTTGACGCCGGCCTCCTGCGCCACCCTGCCGCAGTCTCCCGCGTGCATATGGCCGGGGCCAGGGCGGTTCTCCGGAAATGAACAATCCAAGACGGCCGCATCCGCCTTGCGGCAGAGCGCGAGCAAGCCGTCGCAATACATCGCATCGCCCGAGTAGGCCAGCGTCTTCCCGCCGTAGCGCACCCGATATCCCAGACAGTGCAGCCGAGGACTGTGCGCCACCGTGCGCGCGGTGATGTGGGTCTTGCCGATGCGAAAGCTCCGGTCGGCCACTTCGCGGATCGTCGTGTGAAATTGGGCGGTCCCAAACCCGGGGACGGTGTGCAACATGACGCCGAACAGTCGCTTCGTGCCGCGCGGGCCGATGATCGTCAGGTCCTCGCGTCTGCCGACATGCTTGGCATGGTAGACCGCATCGAAGAAAAAGGGAATAAAGTCTGCGAAGTGATCGGCGTGGAAATGCGAAAACAGGATATGGGTGATCCGATGCCGGTCCGTGCCGCTCTTGATGAGGTTCATGAGAGTGCGGGGCCCGAAGTCCATCAGGAAGAGCCGGTCCGTCCGGACCAGGTATCCGGCGGCGGCGCGGGCGGGATGGACGTTGGTGCCGGAGCCGAGGATGGTCAGGCGCATCACGCGAGCGGGAACCCCCGTCCCCATCGGCCGCTGAAGACGAACGACCCGATCGGCGTGCGAATTTGCGGGGCCGACTCGCGCTGTCGCAAATGGGGGGTGGGAGCGCGGTCGCGATCGAACTTGCCGGCCACGGACACCAGCAGCGCCGGCGCGTGTTTGGCCCGGACCTGATGGCCTTCCACGAGACAGCCGAGCAAACGGTCGTATTCCTCCGGGGCGTCGTTTGTGGCCACAAGGAAACTCCAGGGCCGCTCGTGGGCGCTGGAAGGCGCCCGGCGCGACGCTTCGCATAGACTCTGCGGCGTCTCGGGTGTCATGCTCCGGTCGGAGAAGGCCAACGGACTCCATCGCCGACGGAGGATCTCGTGGATCGGATGGTCGGGGGTCGCCGGTTTTCCCATGACGAAGCTCCGTAGCTGCCCGCCCTGCTAGGCCGGTTTCTCCAGGAAGCTGTCGCGGATGCGGAGTAGCAGGGCCCGGAGCTGGTCCGCTTCTTTTTTCGTCACCGCCCGCTCGAAGCGGGGACGCAAGAACGAGATGTGCGCCGCAAAGGTCTTGCGGAACAGCGCCTCGCCTTTGCCCGTCAGCGTGATCTTGGTGCACCGCCGGTCCCCGGTCACGGCATCCCGCAGGATGAAGCCCTTGGCTTCCAGCCGGTCCAGCACGCCGGTCAACGTGCCCTTGGTGACCAGGGTGCGGGCGGACAGCTCGGAACAGGTCAGGCCGTCGGTATCGCCGAGGGTCGCGATGACGTCGAACTGGGACGGGGTCAGCCGAAGGGACCGGATATGGCGGTTGTCTTCGCGCCAGAAGGCCAGATAGGCTTCGGCCAGCGGCCGCACCACCTTCAGATAGGGGTCGTCCTGGAGGTCCGGAAGGTCGGGCATGCGCACATAGTAGTCCTAGTTAGGATCAATGTCAAGCGCAAAGCGGAGGCGGGCGTTGACGGCGTCCGCAACGACCCCCTATGATGCGCCGATGATGCGCGTACAGAACCAGCAGGGCCAGGCGAATGTGACCGCGGTGTTCACCCTGATCGGCCTGGTCGTCGCGGCGGTCTGGGTGTGGAAGCGGACGCCGCCCGAGATCCAGGACCGGGTCCTCGATCAGGCCCTGCCGCTGGCGCTGCTGGGGCTTGCCGGCGCGCTGCTCTTGTGGCTGGGAGTCAGGAGGATTCGTCGTTCCCGACAGACCAGCCGGGAGCGGGCGCGGCTGATCGGCCTGTTCCGGCAAGCCACCGCGACGCAGCAACGGCTCGATCTGGCCTTTGCCCTCGTCGAGTTGAATGGATACCGGCCGGAGGGGCTGGAGCCGGTCGCGGCGCCGATGGCCGAACTGTTGATGCACACCCTCAAGACGGCCTTGGGCGACAAGCAGCACCGTGTGCGGGGGATGGCCGCCAGTCACCTGGGGGCGTTGCGGGCGACGGAGGCGATTCCCTTGTTGTTGCTGGCGCTGGAGGACGACCATGCCTATGTGCGGGCCAGCGCGGCGCTGGCCTTGGGGCGGATGCGGGCGGCTGAGGCGAAGCAGAAGCTGACGGCTGTGATGCAGGACGACTGGGACCAAACGGTCCGCAGCCGGGCGCGGGAAGCGCTGGAGCGGCTGGCGTGACCGGCGATCAGCCGGCGTTTTCGTGATCCGATGGGGCGTCGGCGCTCCAGTCGATGGCCAGGATTTCCGGCGGGCAGCTCCAGCGGAGGGGGAGAAGCGACCAACCGAGGCCGCGATTCACATAGAGCCGGTGACGGTTCTGTCGGTAGTGACCGTGTACTCGTCCCCGACAGCCGTATGGAAGCCAGGACGGAGGAATGAGCGGCGGGCGCCACTGGCCTCCATGGCTGTGGCCGCAGAGGATCAGATCGACCGCATGGCGGTGGTCCAGATGGTCGAGCACGTTCGGGGCGTGAGCCAGCAGGACGGTAAAGCGGCCTTTGGTCCGTGGCGGGATGCACGTGAGATCGGCCCGGTGCAACGAAGGATCGTCCAGGCCGACGATCCCCAATTCGCCCCCTTCCGTCGGGACGAACATGGTTTGGTTGACCAGCAGGTGCAGCTTGTGCCGGTCCGCCAGTGCGGTGAACTGATCCACGGGGACGCCGCTGTAATGGTCGTGGTTTCCCAGGGTGAGGAAGACGGGAGCCAGGCTTCTCAGCCCGGCGAGGAACTGGAAGAGATGGGGCAGCCCGTCTGAGACATTCAGGAGGTCTCCGGTCACGAAGATCCAGTCCGGCTTCAGCCCGGCGATCGTCCGGAGAACGGAGTCATGGCGCGCATGGTAGCGGTCCAGGTGCAGGTCGCTGATCTGCACGGCCCTGCGACCGGCCAAGGGCGTATGGTGACAGGTGATACGGGTGACCTCCGCCCGGGCATGGCCGGCCTCGGAATCGGGAAACCGGTTGAAGAGGCGGTGGAAGGGCAGAGAAATCCGGTGGGCCAGCGCAAGTCGGAGCCGTCTGTGCCAGCTGAGCGGAAACTTGATCATCCGGAAATCCTATTCAAGTCGGCCCGGTCCGGGGCGGTAAAGCGGTAGCCCTTGTCGTACAGGAGGCCCATGCTGGTCATGAGGATGTCGAGCCCCCCGGTTTTCCGCACGGCGTCGAAATGAGCGGTGAGGACGGCCACCTGGGTCGCCGAGGCGTCGCCCGGGTGGAATGAGAGGCCGAACGACTCCAGGATGTCCTGTAACTCGCGTTGGCTGTACCGTCCGTCGTCGTTTCCGTCGCCCACCAGCGCAAATTCGTAGAAGGTGAGGCTGAACGACAGGGCGGATTGGGTCCGGTTGAAATCTTCCCTCGCGGCATCCAGCCTGCCCGGGTACCGAGACGGGCAGTCCGAAGTCTGGGCGGACCCGTGATCCACCGCACGTGCGGGATGGAAGGAGACGCCAAGCACCGGTGGCGCCGGCTTTTTGCGTTGCTGGCGATAGAACCATTCGGTGCACGTTTGGGCCTGGGCAAAGCCTGCCTTGTCGATCTGAATCTGCCGCCGGATATGGGCGGTGAAGGACGCGAACACGTTGTCCGGCTCGACGGCGAGGCGTGCGGCATGGGACGGGGCTGCTGCGCCCATCGCGCCGCAGAGGAACGCGAGGATGGCATAAACCGTGATGGCGATCCGAGGCGTCATGGCGGCGACAGCGGAGCCTCCTGATGTGTGTGGCACTCTGAGTATACCACGGGCTATCTGCGTCTGCCTGCTTACGTAAGGCCTGTACAAGGAGGATCGAGGAACCACCATGGCCCCTGAACAGTCCCTTCCCTTTCTCACTGCAACGGTGCCGGGCATCGGGGGAATGATCCGCACGACGCCGGACGACTTTCGGGTCGAGGAGCGCCCCCTGTATCTGCCCTGCGGCCAGGGAGAGCATCTGTATCTGTCCGTCACCAAGCGGGGGTTGGCCACGCCTCAGATGGTGGACTGGTTTTCATCCCGCTTGGGCGTGAAGGCCCGGTGCATCGGCGTGGCCGGTCTCAAGGATGCCCGAGCCGTGACGACCCAGATGGTGTCCGTGCAGGGCGTGGCCGAGGACCGGATCGCCCGACTGCCTCCCGACGAGCATCTTCTGTCGATCAGGGTGTTGGGGCGCCATCGGAACCGTCTTCGGACCGGACACCATGCGGGCAACGGCTTCCGGCTGGTCATCCGCGGGGTGCGTCCCGGCGCGGCCGATTCCGTGCCGGCGATTCTCGACCAGTTGGGGAAACGCGGCCTGCCCAACTATTTCGGGCCGCAGCGACAGGGGCGGGACGGACTCAATTATTCGACGGGAGCCGCGCTGCTCGTGGATCCGGCCCGCCGCGCCACAATGCCCAAGCCCAAACGGCTCTGGTACCTGCACGCGTATCAATCGTTTCTCTTCAACCGGATTGTGGCCCGCCGGATAGACCGCCTCGACCGGGTGCTCGCCGGAGACTGGGCCATGAAGCATGAGAACGGCGCCTGTTTCCCGGTGGAGGATGAAGGCGCGGAGCAGCCGCGGGCGGAGGCCTTTGCGATCAGTCCGACCGGCCCTCTGTTCGGTTCACGGGCTCCCTGGGCGTCGGGGGCGCCGGGAGAGATCGAGCGGGCCATCGTGGCGGAACAGGGGACGACGCCGGAGGCGCTCAGCGAAGCGGCGGCGGCCTGCGGCTTTCGCGGCGAGCGGAGGCCCCTGCGGGTGCCATTGGAGGGGTTGGACTGGTCGCTGGAGAAAGACGTCCTGATTCTGTCCTTTGTCCTGCCTCCCGGCTCCTATGCCACCAGCCTGCTGCGCGAAGTGATGAAAACCGGCAGCCCCGACGCCGGCGTCTAGCGGACGCTAGGCCCCCTTATTACAAAACCCTCTTCGACGGACTTCAATTTCTACTCGGGAGAACATTCGGCAGGGACAGGTCCGCCGGTGGCCTGTCCCTGACACTCTCTCCCCTCTCTATTTTGGCCCAGGATGGAACGGCTGCTCGCTGAGGCGAATGGCCAACCGGCTGGCTCAGGAAAGCCACCAATCACCAACGCATCATGCCGCTGCCGAATGCGCGCGCTGTTCGTCATTCGAGACGGTTTGCACATCGGGACGCGCTGATCCGGCCGTGGACGGCAAAGCAGGCGCCCCAGTGGTATGATGGGGACCATAATGGCGTAGGGCTGTGGGAGGCAGCCGAGCCATGGTCAATACACAGGAAACGGTCCTTCTCCAGGGCCATATCATCGACTCCCTCATCCTGGCCAAGGTTCTTGACGCGATCCTCATGCTGGGCGGGGCCTTCGATCTGCTCGACGTGCAGATCGGAAGTCAGCGCGACCAGCCGTCACGGGCCCGAATCCTCATCCGGGCCCCCTCCGGCCAACAGCTCGCGGATATCCTGCAGGCCATCCAGCCTCACGGCGCGCGGGTCGAGCGGGAATCGGACTGTTGCGCCGAGCCGGCGCCGGCGGACGGAGTCCTCCCTCCCACCTTTTACGCTACGACCCATCTGCCGACCCAGGTCAGGCTCGGCGGGCAATGGATCGACGTCGAGGGCATTGAAATGGATGTGGCGATACGGGTGGGGGATTCAGCCGCAACGGCCCAGGCGGTTCCCATGGGGCAAGTGCGGCAGGGGGACCGGGTCGTCGTCGGGCGGGAGGGCGTCCGAGTCCTGCCGCTGGAGCGGCCCAAGGAGCGCGACATCTTCAGCTTCATGCAGGCCCAGGTGTCGTCCGAGCGGCCCAACCGGCATATCATCGCGGACATCGCCGGCCGCATGACAGCCCTGCGCGAGGGCTACCGGGAGGCGCGCAGCGGAGGCCGTCCAGACAGCCTGGTGTTGCTGGTGGGAGGTCCGGCCATCGTCCATGCAGGCGGCCGCGACGCGTTGACCTGGCTCATCGAGTCCGAGTTCATCCACGTGCTCTTCGGGGGCAACGCTCTGGCGGCGCACGACATGGAGGCGCACCTCTACGGGACGTCGCTCGGCTACGGCCTCTCGGCCGGCCGGGCCGTGCCGCATGGCCACGAACACCATCTGCGCACGATCAATCGCATCCGGGCGATCGGCAGCATCGAGAAGGCGGTGGCGTCGGGAGTCATCACCGGCGGGATCATGGCGGCGTCGGTCCGTCACGATGTCCGCATGGTCCTGGCCGGCTCCATTCGAGACGACGGGCCTCTGCCTGGCGTGATCACGGATTCGGTCCAGGCCCAGGCGGCCATGAGGGATGCCTTGCCGGGGGTGAAGCTGGCGCTGCTGGTGGCCTCCACCCTGCACGCCGTCGCGACGGGGAATCTGCTGCCGGCCACGGTGCCCACCGTCTGTGTGGACGTCAACCAGGCGGTGCCCACCAAGCTGGCCGATCGGGGCAGCTTTCAGGCGGTCGGGCTCGTCATGGACGCCGCGTCTTTTCTCCGGGAACTGGCGCGGGAGTTGGGGTGGAAGGGATGAGCCGTTTTCTCGTCTGCCCGCCAGACTATTTTTCCATCGACTACGAGATCAATCCCTGGATGCGCCTGTCCAACCGCGTCCAGCCGGACCGCGCGCGGCTCCAGTGGCAGGGGCTGATGAAAGTGCTTGCCGACAAGGTCGGCGCTACATTGGAGCGGATGGCGCCGGCGCCAGGCCTGCCGGATATGGTGTTCACGGCGAATGCCGGATCGGTGCTGGGCCGAAAGGCCGTGCCGAGCCGGTTCCGGCATCCGGAGCGCCGGCGGGAGGAGCCGTTCTTCGAACAGTGGTTCCGGGCCCATGGGTACGACGTGGTGACGCTGGAGGAGGGGCTCTATTTCGAGGGGGCAGGCGATCTCCTGGGCTTTCCCGATGCCTGGTTCGGCGGGTATCGCCAGCGCAGCGACATCCGGTCCTACGCCAGCTTGAGCGAGCTGTTCGGACGGGAAATCATTCCGGTCGAACTGGTGGACCGCCGGTTCTATCACCTCGATACTTGCTTCTGCCCGCTCAGCGGGGGAACATTGCTCTACTACCCCCCCGCGTTCGATCTCTATGCCCGGAGGGTCATCGAGGATCGGATCGGCCAGGACCTGTGTGTGGCGGTGCCTGAGTCGGAGGCGCTCCGCTTTGCCTGCAACGCCGTCTGCGTGGGAAAACAGGTCGTGCTTCCGGAGGGGTGCGCCGAGACAATGGCGCGGCTCGCAGCCCGCGGCTATGAGCCCTGCCCGGTTCCTCTCGATGAATTCATGAAGGCGGGCGGCTCAGCCAAGTGCCTGACGCTGGCGCTGGACCAGAAGGCAGGTGAAGGGTGACAGGTGAAGGGTGATGAGTGAAAAGTTCAGATAATCAGCCCGCTACGCATCACTGATCCCCCATCACTTCTTTTTACGCAACAGCCACGATACATAGAGTCCGGCGACGGCGATCGTGACGAGGTCGATCGTCAGCAGCAGCCGGCTGACGATCCCGCCGGTGACCGCTTCCCCGCTCAAGATGAAATGAAAGCCCAGGAACTCCGGCGGCTGTCCTGGCCGGCTTTCCCAGGGCGGGAACAATCCCGCCAGAACCAGCAGGGCAGCCATGGCATAGAGCACCGGCAGGTTCATGTCTTCCGTTGCCGGTCCGGCCCTGGCCGTCCGGTCAGGGGTGAGGAATGGGCTGGTCACCGGCTTGCCGCAGCCGATGCAGAACCGGCTGGCTGGGGGGAGTGCCTGTCCGCAGGCGGGGCAGTTCACAGGGGCCTCACGATGCGCCCAGGTCTTGGGCGGAAGGTTGCACGTCCAGGGTCAATCAGCTAGAGTACCGCATCCGATACTGCGGCAGGGAACAGTCAAGCCGGTTCTGATACGGCATTGTATCGGATTGCGCCATCGGCTGTGAAGCGAGAGCGGCGGTCCTGTTGTTGTGCCTGAGCGTCGAGTCTGCCCAGAGAGCCCAGCGCACTTTGACTAGGTCATCCCAGCAAGCCACCCGGCGCGGCGATGCTTCCACCCCCTCTCGGCAGCGACCGATCTCTCGCGAGGCGTTCCGGGGCTGCCTCGCCTGTCTCTTACCGCCGTTGTTGAACTGAGGCCTTGGTATGGGGAAGCTCGTGGAGCAGGCACAGGACGCAGGGCAGGATCAGCCGTCGGCTATCCGACGCGTCGGGGTGATCGGCGCCGGCGCTTGGGGAACGGCCTTGGCCAGGCACCTGGCCAATAAAGGACTGCCGGTCATGCTGTGGGCCTATGAGCCGGATGTCGTGGCATCGATCAGCGGGCAGCGGGAAAACAGGCGGTTCCTGCCCGGCATCGCGCTGCCCCCTTCGCTGTCGGCTACCGGCTCGCTGGCCGACGCGATGCAGGACTGCGACTGGCTGCTCTTTGCCGTGCCGTCCCATGCGGCCCGACCTGTCTTGCAGCAGATGGGGCGACTCATTGCCCGTCCGGTTCCGGTGGTCAGCGCCACCAAGGGCATCGAGGAAGGCACGTTGAAGGTCATGACGCAGGTGATGCACGATGTCTTGCCCGCGGGGCTGCACCCGATGTGCGCGGTGCTGTCCGGCCCCAGCTTTGCGGCGGAGGTCTGCCGCGATCAGCCGACGGCCGTGACCCTGGCTTGCCGCGACGACCGGGCGTGCCGGCTCCTGCAAGCCTCGCTGATGACGCCTCTGTTCCGGGTCTATGCGGGTCGGGATGTCTTGGGCGTCCAACTCGGCGGAGCCCTCAAGAACGTCATGGCGCTGGCGGCCGGCATCGTCGACGGGCTGGGCTTGGGGCATAACGCGCGCGCGGCCTTGATCACCAGGGGCTTGGCGGAGATGAACAGGCTCGGAGCGGCCATGGGGGCTGACCCCAGGACGTTCTACGGACTGTCGGGGATCGGGGATCTGGTCCTGACGTGCACGGGTTCGCTCAGCCGCAACCATCAGGTGGGCATGAGACTGGGCCGCGGCGAACGGCTCGACGACATTCTCAAGGACATGCAGGCGGTGGCCGAGGGGGTCAGGACGTCGCATGCCGCCTTGGGGCTGGCCGAACGGCACGGCGTGGATATGCCCATCGTCCGCGAGGTCTGCGCGGTCCTGTTTGAGAACAAGTCCTGCGCCAAGGCCGTGACGGACCTCATGGAGCGGGCCGCCAGAGGGGAGGCGGAGGCCTCGCCGACGGGCGATCGTTCATAACGGAACCGATACGCATGGATCACAAGCGGCTGACACAATTACTGCAGGGTCTACGAGCAGGCAAGCTCGACGTGCCTCGTGCGGTTGCGCGTTTGCGGAGCCTCCCGTTCGAAGCACTCGGCTTTGCCTCCCTGGATCATCACCGCTCGATCCGGCAGGGCTTTCCGGAGGTGATCCTCTGTGAGGGGAAGACCAAGGCGCAAGTCGTGGCGATTGCGCGGGGCCTCCTGAAGAAAGGCGGGCCGCTCCTGGCCACGCGCGCCGAGCCCGAGATCGCCAAGGCGCTCGTCCGGCTCGACCGCCGCGCGGTCTATTCCGAGTTGGCGCGGACCGTGGTCGTCCAGCCGCGCAAACCGGCTGCCAAGGGAGACATCCTGATCGTCACCGCGGGCACCGCCGACATTCCGGTCGCCGAGGAGGCGCGGATCACGGCGGAGGTGATGGGGAGTCGAGTGGAAGTCCTCTACGACGTCGGCGTGGCTGGGATCCATCGACTGCTCAGTCGGACGCATCGGCTGCAGCGCGCGCGTGTGCTCGTGGTGGCGGCCGGGATGGACGGGGTGTTGCCCAGCGTGATCGGTGGATTGGTCGATCGGCCGGTGGTGGCGGTGCCGACCAGCCGAGGCTACGGGGCGAGCTTCGGCGGACTGGCGGCCTTGCTGACGATGCTGAATTCCTGCGCGGCCGGGGTCGGCGTCATGAACATCGACAACGGGTTCGGGGCCGGCTGTCTGGCGCACCGCATCAATATGCTGGGGGAGAAAGTTTGAAAGTCTTAGAACTTGACGGACTTGACGACTTGAGAGACTTTCCGACTCGCGTTATCTCACTTCCAACGTGCCCCGCCTAGGCCAGGAGACCATCTGGGTGCGGGGGCCCTTCTCGCCGACGGCCAGAAGTTTTGCGCGCACTTCGTAACTGTATGTCCCCTGCTCCGCGGTCTTCTGGTTTTGGTCTAGCCCGTCCCAGGTCAGCGTGACGGCCAGCTGAGGCTTGGGTTTGGATTCGGATGATGGACCCTGGTTGGGCGGGGACGGGTCCGCGGCGCCGACCGGCTGCCGGTTCGACAAGAACCGCATGGACCGCTTCGAAGGCGAACTGATGAGCGAGGACACTTCCAGGATGGTTGCGCCGTCCAGATCTTTGGGTAACTCGATCTCGATGGCGATGTTCAGGGGACCGTCCTGGAACGAATAGGAGATGGGCCAGGGGGTGATCGAAAGGATCCTCAGGTCCGGTTGCGGCCGGTAGGGCGCCTTGCGTTTGGCCTCCGCCGATCCGGAAGGGATCAGCAGCAGGAACGAGAGGCAACAGAGGAGCAAGGCCGGCGGAATGACGGAATTGGTCTGCGGGCAACTCGGTCTGGTCTGTCGGTGGAGAAGTGATGCCATGGTATAGAGCGAGGCGCCTCGTCTGGGTTGCCGGAGCCGGGCAAGGTCTGTACGCAAGCCGCTTGTGGATAGCATAGGGGGGCGGGACTGTCAACCGGAAGCCGGGCGGCGGCGATTGCCGACCGTTCGGGCCATAGGCTAAGATGGCACGGTCCCGCAGTTCGCGAGGAGACGGAGAGCAACGTGACACACCTGCATTGCGACTGTTTTTCCGGGGTCAGCGGCGACATGCTGCTGGGCGCGCTGGTGGACGCGGGGTTGCCGCTCAAGGACTTGGCGCGTGGCCTCAAGTCCGTGCGCGCCGGCGAATATGTCTTGCGGGCGAAGCCGGTGATGCGGGGCAGTCTACATGCCACGAAGGTGGACGTCGTCATCCGGCGGGGCGTTGCCGCCCCGTTGTCGTTGAGCCAGATCCGGCGCACCATTGCATCCGGCCGGCTGCCGGTCTCGGTAAAAGAGCGCAGCCTGGATGTCTTCGAGCGGCTCGCAAAGGCGGAGGGGCTGGCGCATCGGGTGCCGCCCGCGAAGGTCCACTTTCACGAGGTCGGGGTGGTGGATTCGCTCGTCGACGTGGTGGGGACCCTGCTGGGGTGCCATCTCCTCGGCGTGACGCACGTGACCGCCTCGCCGATCAATGTGGGGGCGGGAATGATCACGAGCGCGCATGGCGCGCTGCCGGTCCCCGGTCCTGCCGTCGCGGCCTTGGCTCGGTCGGCGCCGGTGTACAGCGCCGGTCCCACGCGCGAATTGGCGACGCCGACGGGGGTCGCGCTGCTGCTGGCCCTCGCACAAGACTTTTGCCCCTTGCCTCCCATGATGCCCACCTCCGTCGGGTATGGCGCAGGTGCGGCCGACCCCCATGGCTGGCCGAATGTGCTGCGCGTCTTTCTGGGCGAGGACCGGACGTCCGCCCTTGGTTGCGCCGAGACGATCGTCCAAATCGAGACGAACCTGGACGACCTGAACCCCCAAGCCTATGAGACCGTGATGGAACGGCTCTTTGCGGCCGGGGCTCTGGATGTCACGCTGACCCCGGTCATCATGAAGCGCGGACGTCCCGGCATCACGTTGACCGCCCTGGCCCAGCACGATCAGGCCCAAGCGGTGGCGGGGGTGGTCTTGCGCGACACCACCACGCTGGGCATCAGGATGCAGGAAGTCGGCCGGTTGATTTTAGCCCGGCGCATCCGGAAGGTTCGCACAGCCGGGGGCCTGGTGCGGGTCAAGGTGGCTCAGGCCGGAGCGGGCCGCGAAAAAGCGGCGCCCGAGTACCGGGACTGCCTGCGGATCGCGGAGCGGACCGGCAGGCCGGTGCGCGAAATCATGGATGAGGCGGCGCTTGCGTTCCGCATGCGCAAAGCAAAAGCACGAAGTCACAAGTGATGGACGGGATGCCACAAGGGAAATTTATCGTTTATCACTTATCGTTTCGCACATGGAATCTTCCGTGACCGCCCTGCTCTACGTCCTGCTGTTTTTGGTTTCCGTGGCGGTCACACTGGGCGGCTGCGCACTCTTTACGAACGGCATCGAGTGGTTCGGCAAACGCCTCAAGGTGCCGGAAGGGGCGATCGGGAGTATCTTTGCCGCCGTCGGCACCGCCTTGCCGGAAACGTCCATTCCGGTGATTGCGATCTTTTTCGGCACGGGACAGGAGCGGACGGAAGTCGGGCTTGGCGCGATCCTGGGCGCTCCGTTCATGCTCAGCACCTTAGTGTTGCCGATCCTGGCCGGCTTGTTGGTGCTCTATGCCGGCTTGGGCAAGCGCCAGCCCCAGTTCAAGTTGCATTACGGGGAAGTCCGGACCGACCTGCTCTTCTTTCTGACGGCCTATGGCCTGGCGATCGGCTGCGCCTTTGTGCCCTCGCGCCCCCTACATTATGTCACGGTCGGCCTCCTGGTGGTCCTGTATGGCTTCTACATGAAAATCAAGTTCAGCGGCGACCAGGAAGGCGGAGAGGGCTTGGCCCCCCTGTTGTTTGCCCGCCGGTCTGCCGTCCCCTCCTATGGGGCGATTGCCGCTCAGGTGGCAGTCGGCATGGCTGGATTGGTCGGCGGCGCGCACCTGTTCGTCACGGCGGCCAAGGCGATGGCGGCCGCCCTGGACGTCTCTCCCCTGTTGCTGGCCCTGCTGATTGCGCCGCTGGCCACCGAGCTGCCGGAAATGTCCAACAGCTTTCTCTGGCTCTACCAGAAGAAGGATACCTTGGCGGTCGGCAACGTGACGGGCGCGATGGTCTTTCAAGGAACCTTCCCCGTGTCGCTGGGGTTGCTCGGCACCGATTGGTCGCTGGCTTCCTCCGCGTTGCTCACGATGGAGCTGGCGATGGTCGCGGTCGGGATGAGCCTGGCGCAATTGTTTTGGGGCGGGCGGTGGAGGCCCTGGCTGCTCGGGAGCGGGGCGATCCTCTATCTGGGGTTTATGGTCTTTCTCTATGGGCGTTGAAGTGCGCGGGCATCCGGGCCCTGGTCTGTCTGCGGGAGCGCCGGACCGGCGCTCCCGGGAAGTGCGGTGGGTGTTGTGGGCGGTCTTCGGCCTCAATCTGTTGGTGGCCTTGGCCAAGCTGATCTACGGGGCGGTCACGGCCTCGCTCAGCATGCAGGCCGACGGGTTCCATTCGCTCTTCGACGGGGTGTCGAACATTGTGGGGCTGACCGGACTCTGGCTCGCTGCGGCGCCGCCGGACGAAGTCCATCCGTATGGGCACAAGAAGTATGAGACCCTGGCGGCGGCTTCCATCGGGGCCATGTTGCTGGGCACCTGTGTCTATCTGCTCTGGACCAGCTATGCCCATTGGCAGGGTTCGGTCCGGCCCCAGGTGACGCGCGCCAGCTTCATGATCATGTTGGGGACGATGGCGATCAACTACGGCGTCATGCGCTGGGAGCGTGGCAAGGGCCAGACGCTGCGCAGCGAGATTCTCGTGGCGGACTCTCACCACACTGGGAGCGACCTGCTGACGTCCTGCTCGGTTCTGGCCGGCCTAGTGGCGGTCAAGTTGGGGTATCCCGCCATGGACCCGATCGTGGCCGTGGTGATTGCGGCGATCATTGCCCGGACGGCCTGGTCGGTGTTGGTCGAAACTTCGCAATCGTTGACCGACATGGCTCGGCTGGACCCGGAGCAGGTCCGGGCGGTGGTCTTACGGAACGCCGGGGTGCTGGATTGTCACAAGATCAGGACCAGGGGGGTGCCGCATCACATCTTTGTGGACCTCTCTGTCCACGTTTCGGCCGTGATGACCGTGGGAGCCTCCCATGATCTGGCGCACCGAGTCGAAGAGTCGATCAAGGAACGGTTCGACGGGGTCGCGGAGGTGATTGTGCATGTGGAGCCGGAAAACTGTGGCTAGCCGATCCCGACGAGTCGATGATCGGCCCTCCCTTGCGCTGACGATGGGCGATCCGGCCGGCATCGGCCCCGAAGTGATCGTGAAAGCGTTGGCCAGGCCCGAGGTCCTTCGCCTCTGCCGTCCGTTGGTTATTGGCTCACGGGACGTGCTGGAGCGGACGGTCCGGTCCTTGCGGCTTCCCCTGCTGGTGCGGGAAGTCATGGCCCATGACACTCCCTTGGGCCGGCGGGGCGAGATTCCGACACTGGATCCCTTGGAGGCGCCCTTGGGCCGCTTCAAGATTGGAGCGGTGAGCCGGCAGACGGGCGCGGCCTCCGTGTCGTTCATCAAGACGGCGATCACGCTCTCGGAATCCAACTGCGTGGACGCGATCGTGACCGGACCGATCAATAAAGAAGCGATCAACAAGGCGGGGCACAACTATCCGGGGCATACGGAATTGCTGGCGGATCTGACCCACAGCGAAGAAGTCGGGATGATGATCCTGGGCGGACCGCTCAAGATCATGTTCGTGACCACGCACGTGGCGTTGCGCGATCTGTCCGAGCACGTGACGCAGGCGCGGATCGGGAAAGCTATCCGGCTGGCCGATCGGGCGTTGCGGGACTATTTCGGCGTGGCCAAGCCCAGGATCGGCGTGGCGGCGCTGAATCCTCATGCGGGCGAGGGCGGGCTCTTCGGGGACGAGGAACGCAGGGTTATTCTGCCGGCTTCTCGCCGCGCGCGGGCCGCCGGCATCCAGGCCAGCGATCCCTTGCCGGCTGATACGTTATTCGGCAAGGCAGCACGGGGCGCCTACGACGGGATCGTGGCCATGTACCACGACCAGGGCCTGATCCCGCTCAAGCTGGTCGCCTTCGGCACTTGCGTGAATCTCACGGTCGGGTTGTCGATCATCCGCACCTCGGTGGATCATGGCACCGCGTTCGATATCGCCGGGAAGGGCCTAGCCGATCCGGGAAGTTTGATCGAGGCCATCAAACTGGCGGCCAGGCTGGCCGGGAGCCGGATGAAGAAGGGACGCAAGGGATGATGGACCAGACTCGACAGGCACTCGACATGCTTCAACAGCAGATCCTGGCGCTGGACGCCCTCCTAGAAGAGGCCCGGACGAGTCTCAATACCGTCGCGGCGGGAGAGCGGTTGGTGAAGTGGAAAGGCGCCGCGATTCCCTTGATTGTCCGGCATCTGGGACAGCAGGAAGCGCAGCGGTTTGCCGACACCAAGCCGGGCCCGTCGTTTTCGAACGACCTGCTGGAAGAGCTGAGCGATGACGTCGAACTCTATCGCGATTACCTAGCGGCGTTGGCCGAAAAAGTGAAGAAGGATGGTTCGACAAACCATGTTCCCTAACAGAACCGGTTCGGTATGACGCCCGCCCTCCCGCCTGCCCGCAAACGCCTCGGCCAGCACTTTCTCGTTGATCCCAACATCGTCCGCAAGATCGTGGCGCTGGCGGAGTTGCGGCCGGACGAGACGGTCTTCGAGATCGGCCCGGGTCGGGGCGTCCTGACCCACGCCCTGTGCGCGGAGGCCAAGCGGGTGATGGCGGTCGAGCTGGACGTGCAACTGGGCGAGTATCTCAGAGAGACGATCCGGGATTGTCGGAATCTGGATCTCCGTCTCGGAGATGCGCTGGAATTTCCCTATGAGGAGCTTCCCGAGGGGACGGTCGTTGTGGCCAATCTTCCCTATTACGTGTCCACGCCGCTCCTCTTCAAGCTCTTGGAGGCAAGACGGAAAATCGATCGGATGGTCCTGATGCTCCAGACCGAGGTGGCGCGCCGTTTGGTGGCGCAGCCGGGAACGGAGGACTACGGCATCCTGTCGGTTCTGACTCAATATGCAGCCGTGGCGAAACTGGCGTTCACGGTGTCGGCCAACTGCTTCCGGCCTCGTCCCGATGTCGGATCCTCCGTGGTCTCTCTGGCGTTGCGGCGACAGCCGGCGCTGGTCGTGCAGGATGAAGCTTGGTTCGTGCGTACGGTCCGTGCCTCGTTTGCCCATCGGCGGAAGACACTTGCCAATTCCCTCCGGGACGAGGGCCTGCCCCAGGACCGGATCATGCCGGCGTTGGCGCAGGCGGGAATCGACCCAAGACGTAGGGCCGAAACGCTGACGCTGCGCGAATTTTCGGCCCTTGCCGAAGGCTTGAGCGGGGCGGAGCCAGGCGCGAAACTGCCAGCTGACAAGCTGCCATCTGACGGCTGACAGCGGCTTCGTTTTATGTTACCATCCCGCCCATGGGTGCCCCCACCACGGCGAAGCGCGGTGACGCTCGCCCGGCCTCTCGTGAACCCTCCCAACTCAAGCATGAGGTGGTCGGCGTCCTTCTGATCACCGGCAGCCTGTTGACGTTGCTCAGTCTCCTCTCGTTCGCCGAATCCGATCCGCTGCTCTTCTCGTCCTCGGAGGCCGCCTCCCCTTCGACTCGGAACATGATCGGAACGGTCGGCGCAACGCTGGCGACCGGCTTGTTCTGGCTTGTGGGAGGGGGGGCGTATTTATTGCCGTTCCTGTTGGGCATGTTGGCGGGACGCTGCTTCGTGGCCGGCCTGCTCACCGTGACCATCCGCAGCGCCGTCGGGTCCCTGGCTGCCTTGCTTTTCCTGAGCAGCTTGTTCCACCTGGAGATGCCGGCCGTTCCGACCATCCTGAGCGGCTGGGTCTATCCGGGGCTGGGAGGCGGGCGGGTGGGGCACCTGCTTGCGGACGGCCTGCGGCTCTACTTTGCCAGCACCGGCGCCCATATTATCGTGCTGGCCGGACTCCTGGTCTCGTTGCTTCTGGCCGCCCCCATGTCTCTGGCCGATCTCTGGCAGCGCGTGCCTGGCTGGTGGGCGAAGCTGAAAGAGACGATCCTGGCTCTGATACCGGAACGGACCGAAAAGGAAGAGCAGCCGGAGAAGGTCAAGAAGGCCAAACCGAAACCGGTCAAGATCAACCGTCCCGCCGAGATCGAACTGGCGGCTGTTCCCACGGAGGCGGAGGACCCGCCTCTAGTCGTCGCCCCGCACAAGGATCAGCCGGCCAAGAAGCCGAAGGCCGTCCCGCCTCCCGAGAAGGAAGAGGAGGAAGAGCGGACGCTCGTGGCCATGAACGTCGCCTCGACCGGGTATGTGCTGCCGGACCCGAGAGAGTTGCTGACCGATCCGTCCGGCACGCTGGACCGGATGAGCGACGAAGAACTCAAGGCCCAGTCGGAAGTGTTGACCAAAGCGCTCCAGAGTTTCGGAATCGAGGGCAAGGTCACGGAAGTGCATCCCGGTCCGGTCGTGGTCATGTACGAGTTCGAACCGGCGCCGGGGGTCAAGGTGGCCCGCATCGTCAACCTGGCCGACGACCTGGCCTTGGCCTTGAAAGCGGAGAGCCTCCGCATCGTGGCGCCGCTGCCGGGCAAGTCTGTGGTCGGGATTGAAGTGCCCAATCGCTACCGCGAAACCGTCTCGTTGAAGGAGGTCATGATCAGCGAGGCCTTCGTGAAAGGCCAGGCCAAGAGCAAGCTGGCCTTGGCCCTGGGGAAGGACATTTTCGGGAAGCCGGCCGCGGCCGATCTCAAGTCCATGCCGCACTTGCTGGTGGCCGGCGCGACCGGCGCGGGGAAAAGCGTCGGCCTCAATACGATTCTCCTGAGCCTTCTGTTCTCGGCTAGGCCGGACGAAGTGAAGCTGCTGCTAATTGATCCCAAGATGCTGGAGTTGAAGTCCTACGACGGCGTGCCCCATTTGTTGCGGCCGGTCATCACGGATGCCAAGTCCGCGGCGCGCGGGTTGAGCTGGGTGGTGCAGGAGATGGAGCGCCGCTACAAGCTGCTGGCCGAGGCCAATGTCCGCAATATCGATTCCTACAATCGCATGGTGGCGGAGCAGCAAGGCGTTCTGCCGGAGCCGTCCGACAAGAAAGGCTCGGAGTCGCCCGAGCCGCCGGTCGAATTCCTGTCCGAGGACGCGCGGCTGGCCGCCGGGGAAAGCGCGGTGCCGGAATCGGTGCAGCCGCTGGGCTCTTCCGCCGAGCCCAAAACGCCTCCGGCGCCGCTGCCCTATATCGTGGTGATGATCGACGAGCTGGCGGATTTGATGATGGTCGCGCCCAAGGAAGTGGAAGAGAAGATCGCGCGCCTGGCCCAGATGGCCCGGGCCTCCGGCATCCACTTGGTGCTGGCCACGCAACGGCCCTCGGTGGATGTGCTGACCGGCCTGATTAAGGCGAACTTTCCCGCCCGTATCGCGTTCAAGGTGTCCTCCAAGACCGACTCGCGCACGATCCTCGACGCCAACGGGGCCGAGTCCCTGCTGGGGCGCGGCGACATGCTGTTTGCTGCCGGCACCGGGACCCTGAACCGGCTGCACGGCTCATTTGTGCCGGACGATGATGTGCGGCAAGTGGTTGAGTTCATCAAGAAGCAAGCGGCTCCTGCCTACAGCGAAGAGCTGCAATCGCTCAAGCAGGAAGAGGCCAAGGAAGAAGAGGCGAAGGACGAGGTGTACGAGCAGGCCAAGGATCTGGTGATCTCCTCCGGCCAGGCCTCCGCCTCGCTGATCCAGCGGCGTCTGCGCGTCGGCTATCCCCGCGCCGCCCGCATGATCGAGCAGATGCAGGAAGAAGGGATTGTCGGCGCGGCAGGCCGGGACGGCCGGCGCGAAGTCTTGGTGCGCAAGGGAGCGGTGGGGGAGGAGCAAGAATGAAGTCCACATGCAGAATGCAAAATGCAAAAAGAGGCGCCATATTTTTTGCATTGTTAATTTGTCATTTTGCATTGGCAGCCGCGCCGGTCTTCGGAGCCGAAGACGTGAGAGATGTGGCGAAGAAGCTGCAAGCACGGTACGAGCAGACCCGCGACCTGTCGGCGGACTTCAAACAGACGACCAAGATCGAGGGGTTCGCCACGCCGATTGTGTCCAGCGGTCGGATGTACATCAAGAAGCCGGGTCGACTGCGGTGGGACTATGCCGATCCCAACGTGGAAGAGATTTATGTGAGCCAGAACGACGTCAAAATGTATGTGCCGGAGCACAAGCAGGTCTTGATCGGCAAGTTGACGCAGATGGCCGCCTCCCAGGCTCCGCTGCAACTGTTGCAAGGCGCCGCCAAGCTGGAGGAACAATATACCCTGGACCTCGGCCGCGCCGGCGATCGGGGCGAGGGAGGATTGCCGTTGCTCAACCTGCTGCCGAAGCCGGATGGCAACGAGGCGGTCCGTACGGTGGTGCGGATCGTGTTGGAAGTTCAACCCAAGACCTATTTTATCAAGCGGGTCTCTATCCACGAGGTCAGCGGGAATGTCTCGACGTTCGAGTTCGCCAACCTGAAGCCCAACTCCAGCCTGAAGCCGGATCTGTTCGAGTTTGTCGTTCCGCCGGGAGTCGAGGTCGTCAAAGCCCCGTCCCTGAGCCCGCCCTAACGATCATCCCCGAACGATTGTGAGCTAGCTTCCTCGCGGTGTTCATGCGGACGTGGTTCCGTCTTTTCCGCTCGCACCTCCATTGGGCTACTTGCCAGCGTGCGACGCAGCAGGGCGATCAATATGGCGATATCGTAAGGCGCCGGTAGAACCGTCAAGGCGTTCAGATGGCGCGCCGCCGCGATGGTTTCAGGCCGCGCATTCCGCATGCGGTGAGGGTCGCCGGGTGATGAAACTGATTCCCACCGGCATCGGATCGCATGCAGAGCTTATCCGAGACGATACGTGGGGCTGGATAGGTCCGGTGTAATGGGAGTCTCGATCGGGAGGGTGAAGCAGAAGCGGCTCCCTTGGCCCCTGTTGCTGGTTACCCAAATATGGCCTCCGTGCGACTCCACCAGGCTCTTGGTGATTGAGAGCCCCAGTCCCGCGCCTCTCGTCTCGATGGGGGCGGAGGGCCCTCGGTAAAACTTCTCGAACACCCGATTCAGTTCCTGCTCGGGGATCCCGTAGCCGCTGTCCGAGACGCAAATCTGAACCTGTTCCTCCATCCTGGCCGCCTCCACGAGGACAAGGCCGTGCGGCGGCGTGAATTTGATCGCATTGTGGATCGGGTTGGTGAGGACTTGGTGCAACTTGTCCCGATCGGCCGTGATGGGAGGCAGCGTCTCGTCGTATCGTTGGCGGAGCATGATGGATTTGGGCCGGGCAAAAGCTTGGGCGCTGTCCATGACGTCGGCCACCAATTCAGGAATCGTGATCGAGGCCAGGCGCAGGTCGATCAACCCGGCTTCGATTCGGGAGAGATCCAGGAGTTCGTTGGTCATGCGTGTCAGCCGATCGGCGTTGCATTTGACCCGTTCGAGTGATTGGGCCTGGCGATTGTTCAAGGGGCCGCTGATGCCGTCCAGCAGATTGTCCACGTAGCCCTTGATGGACGTCATGGGCGTGCCCAGTTCGTGTGAGACGATCGAGACGAACGCCGACTTCAGATGGTCCAGCTCGCGCAGTTGCTGGTTCGCGGCCGCCAGATCCCGGTTCAGCCGCTCCAGTTCATGGGTCCGCTCGCGCACCTTGGCTTCCAGCCCAACGTTCAAGGCCTCGATTTGGGCGTAGGCGTCCGCATTGTCGATCGCGATGGCAACCTGATTCGCAACCGTCACCATCAGGTCCAGGTCGGCCTGCCCGAGGCCGTTGACCTCGTCCCGGTCCACCGTCAGCGCTCTCATGACCTGGCCTTTGACCTTCAACGGGACGGAGATAAAGGACTTCGCTCCCGTCATGGTCGCCAACTGCTGATGGAGGGGGTGCAGGCGGAGCCGGACGTCCTGAAGATTTCGGACCAGGATCGGTCGCCCCTCCAACAGGACAGCGCCTTCCAGCAGGTGCGGATCTATGACGGGAATCGCCAGGTTCTCCGCAAAGGCCGTGCAAGCCTGGGAGGCTCCCACGATGCGGATCTTGTGAGCCGCTTGGCGGTCGCGATCGTACAGCGAGATCATGGCCCGATCGTAGTACAAGTCCTCGTTGAGGACGCGGAGCACGGAATCGAACAACAGGTCCCGGTCCAGGGTGGAACTGAAGAGGAGCCCGGCCCGATGGAGAATGGTCAGTTGTCCAACCTTGAGGCGCAATTCGACCGTGGTCTGTTCCTGTTCCAGATAGGCCTCGCGCAGCTCTTCGTGCCGAGCCTCGACGGAGCGGAGATGCTCGTCCACCAACCGTTCCCGCGCCTGGACCCTGGCGCGACGTGTCCACCAGCGGGCCAGCAGCAGCGACAGGGCGGCCGGCCCAGAGGCCAGCAGCAGGGTTTGGGCGGCGGTGAAGGCGGGCTGCTCATATCGGAGGTACAACCAGCATGCCCCGCTGAGCAGCAGACCGGCGGCGATCCAGATGGGCTGAGGGGACGACTCAGGATCCCAGGCAATATCCCACTCGCACCACTCATCGCCTTCGGCCATGCACGACAAGTCTGTGATCGCGGCCGGCCGTGATGAATACGCTCGGGAATGGCCGTCAACGCTCCCTTTGAAGCGGCGCAGACCAGGGCCGCGCAGGCCTTCCGATAGGGCCCGAACTGCCCGTCCACCGAATTGGTGAATTTCATCCTGAGCAGGGCACGGCGATCGGTCACCGATTCCGCCTCCATATACATGGAGCCCTTCACGAACTTCTCCCCGAAATGCGGAAACATCCGGTAGATCTGCGAGACGGAGAAGGGGTGGCCCAGGGTCTGGATGATCGGCGAGAGAAACTTGGCCTGAGCCATTTTGAACGCGAATTGCGGATCGCCGGCGATGATGCAGCAGAACTCACCCAGGAAACAGCGGAACTCGTACGGATAGCTGTGCCACATGTTCCTGAGCAGCGCCGGGGTGACGTGATATGCGGGATCACGAATTCGCTCATTCAACCTGCTACAAAGGTCGTCGATCGCTTGCGCACCTGCTGCCGGCCCCGCTGTCAGGCTGATGGACTCTTCGAGATACTCGATGTTGGCGCGGATCGTCATGCCGCTCGCGTCGCGAATCTTCTCGCCCGTGGCGTCCGCACCGAAGGGACGGTGCTCCATCATGCCCTTTTCAAGGATGGTATGGGTCTTGGGAAGCGCCCGTTCGGCGGTGTGGGGCTCCGGTGGCGGACGCTTTTCGCTCAGCGCGTCGAGGGGCTCGCCGGATGGCGGTGAGGGGACCATAGAGAGCGCAATGTAAAGAGTTCGGCTTGCTTGTCAATCGGGGGAAGCACTCGATGGAATAGGGGAGGGTACGGAGACCGACCGGCGGTGCCTTGACGGAGGCGATGTGGAGGAGAGAATCGCCTACTGGTGCAAGTGTTTCAGGGCGGCGGCGCAGAGGATGATGAGGAGACCGAGCCACAAAGCCACGCGCTGGAAGGGGACCGGCTCCGCCATTTGCTCTTCCCGTTCCTCGGCCGTTTCTTCGCCGGTCGGCTCGGTCTTAAAGATGATGGTGTAGAGGAAGAGCGTCAGGATGCCCAGAACCAGGAACAGCTTGATGAAGAACACGGTCAGGTACTTGGCATGGTGGGGAATGCCGGACCCGGTTTGGGAAACCAGCAGTTGATTCACATAGTGCAGATTGATCCCGCCGGTAAAGAGGATCACGACCAGCAAGACGCCCACCACGCGCTTGTACTGCCGGTAAAACGTGTCGGCGATGGGCTTGATATATTCTTTGGGCACCGCGGTCTTCAGCCCCGGCGTGACCGCCATGACCAGGAAGGCCAGGCCGCCGATCCAGATAACGGCCGAGACCAAGTGCAACCAATGGTTGACGATCGGGATGAGTTGGTTGAGGTCGGTCAGGAGTGATTGCAGCGCGTCCATTAGAACTTAAACACCGGCGCGTCGTTGCCGAACCGCTTTTTGCGGAGCTCTTCCATCAATTCGACGGTGATACAGGCTAGGCCCTGCTCGCGCGCATGCCGCTCCACGCCTTTCTTGACCATGGCGCGGAGGAAATAAGGGATGCGGCTGAGCCTGGTCTGCGCCGCCTCGTCCCAGACCGCGGTGCTATCTTCGGGCGTGTTGAAGGCCACCTGCACCTTTTCGCCGCCCTTCGGGGTGTAGAGGCACCACTGGTCCTCGTCCAGCCAATCCCCATGGGCCACGTAGGGACGGGCCCGGCAGCCGCCGCAGATCTCGCTGTACTCGCAATCTCCGCACTTGCCTTTGAGGTGCGGATAGCGGAAGGAGTCGAAAATGTCGGACCGTTCCCAGAGGTCTGCGAAGCTCTTCTCGCGGATATTCCCGGCCGAGAGCGGCATGTAGGGACAGGGGGTCAACTCGCCGTTCGGGGTCACCCGGGCGTAGTTGGTGCCGGCTAGGCAGCCGCCGCCCATATAGCCCTGGGCCTTGGTGATCGGGGAACTGGGATCCTTCTCGTAGGCCAGGCGTTTGAAGTGGGGCGCGCAGCGGGCGCGCACCAGCATGTCCTTGTACTTGTCCTGGCAATCCACCAGGTAGCCCAGGACTTCTTCGTACTGGGCCGGGGTGATGTCGGTCAGTTCCTCGCCCCGGCCGGTGCAGACCATGAAGAAGACATTCAGCACCTTGGCGCCCAACACATGCGCCCACTCGATCACGTCCGGCAGCTCCCGGTAGTTCATCGGCTGGGCGCTGAAGTGCACCTGGAACTGAAGCCCGTTGCGTTTGCAGGCCTCGATGCCGGCGACCGCTCCTTCCCAGGCCCCTTCGAGCCCCCGGAAACGG
>SYGV01000140.1 GCA_005799365.1 Nitrospiraceae bacterium | reverse complement strand
TCCATCCCCTACGACTGGGCCCTCAAGCATCGCTGATCAACCCGGCCACTCTTAGCGAATCACCCGTTCATGGACTGGACCGGCAGGCGGATTCTTGTCACGGGAGCCAGCGGCTTTCTCGGTTCCCGCCTGACCAGACGCCTGGTCGAGCAGGGGGCCCTGGTCGAGGCCTGGACCACCTCGTCGGCCCATCCCGTCCGTCTGACTGCGGTGTTCGACCGGCTGACCCTCTCGAGCGTGGATATCCGCGATGCCGTCCAGGTACGCGACGCCTGCCGCCGGGCTGAGGCGGAGGTGGTCTACCACTTGGCCGCCTATGGAGTCCACGCTGAACAGCAAGACTTCCTGCAGGCGGTAGAGACCAATGTCCGCGGGATGGCGAATCTCCTCGCCGGGCTGAAGGATACGCCCTGCCGACGCGTCGTGACGACTGGAACCTGGGCCGAGTATGGGGCCAAGGATTATCCGATCCATGAGCATGAGCCGCTCGAACCGGTGGGTGCCTACGGCGCCACCAAGGCTGCCGCCACGCGGCTCGCGCTGGCGTTTGCATCTCAGGAAAGGCTCCCGCTGGTGGTGTTGCGTCCGTTCTCCGTCTATGGGCCGGGTGAGGGAGGACGGAAGTTTGTCCCATCCATCATTCGATCTTGCCTGCGCGGAGAGAACCCGCGGCTCAGCTCGGGTAGGCAGGTTCGGGACTATCTCTACATCGACGATGTCATCGATGCGTATTTGAAGGCCGCCGATCTGACGGTGACGGCGCCTCTCGTCCTCAATGTGGCTTCCGGCATACCGCTTCGCCTGCGGGACTTTGCCTCCGCTATCGTGAAGCATTTCCCCGGCCTTCACGCAGACCTCGGGGCGCTGCCCGACCGCGAGCGTGAGATATGGAAGGTCCAGGCGGACATCACCCAGATCAAGGCCATCATGGGGTGGCAACCGGCCTGGCCCCTGGAGGACGGGATTCGACGCACGGTGGAATGGTACAGACATCATGACAACTGACGCAACCGACGCATTGGTCATTGGCGGATCCGGTCTGCTGGGGCAGGCCCTGTTGCAGGTCTTGCAGCGCGAAGGCTGGAGCGCCCAAGGAGCCGCGCAATCCTCCCTGCCGGGCATGCTCCCGCTGGAACGCGAGGACCCGGAGGCGGGAGCGCGGCTGATCCAGCGGCTATCGCCGCGTGTGGTCTTCCTCGCCGATCGTCTTATGGACGGGGCGCCCGCAGCCGGCGCCCATCCGTCCGACGACGGGCCGAGCCTCCCTCGCCTACTCGAAGCGGGCCGCCGGAGCGGCGCAAGGGTCGTCTTGTATTCGTCGGACATGGTCTTTGACGGCTCCGGCGGACCCTACGCCGAGGAGGATGTGCCGGCTCCTACAAGCGTTGGCGGAAAGGCGTTGTATGAAGCCGAGCAGGCGCTCCGGTCCCTGCTTCCCGAGACGTCCCTGATCCTTCGCACATCGATGCCATTCGGATGGGGACGGGGATCCCGCAATCTGGCGATGCAGGTATGGGAATCACTCCAGGCCGGCGATTCCCTGCGCGTGGCGAGCGACCAATGGGGCAATCCCACCTATGTGGAGTATCTGGCCGAGGCGTCGGTGCGCCTGGTCCAGATGGACATCGGCGGAATCGTTCACGTAGCGGGCAGGGACCGGATGGTGGCTGCGGATCTCGCCCGCTCTCTGGCCAAGTCCATGGCGCTGAACCCGGATCTCATCGTCCCTGCGCCGGCGCGGGAGGTGTCCGGGGAGGATGGCGGCCCTCTGAACAGCGGACTCAAGATGGTGCGGCTGGAGCAGTTGCTGAGAACGGAACCGATGACCCTCTCGGAGTTCCTGTCCCGCTTCCGCCGTCAGTGGAGGGCGGACACCCACGTGACCTATGCCGCGCAGACCCTCTCCGACGAGGCCAGCAAGCTCAAGAATGAAATCTTCGAAAAAGTCCGCCGTTACTATGCGGTCGCACACCAGCCGCGGACGTTCGTGCCATTCAAGAGCCGCGTGAATTATGCAGGCAGAGTGTTCGGCGCCGAAGAGATCGTCAACCTGGTGGATAGCGCGCTCGACTTCTGGCTGACCCTTGGTCCCTACGGCGAGCGGTTCGAACAGCACATGAAGCGATTCTTCGGAGCCAGGGATTTTCTCTCGGTCAATTCCGGTTCGACCGCGAATCTTCTGGCGGTCATGACCATGATGTCCTCACAACTGAAACGCCCGTTGCGTCCCGGCGACGAAGTCATCACGGCAGCGGTGGGATTCCCCACGACCCTAGCCCCCATCGTACACGGCGGGTTGATCCCAGTCTTCGTGGATGCGGAAGTGGGGACCTACAACATCAACCCGAGCCTGATCGAAGCGGCGGTCTCGAAGAATACCCGCGCGATCATGATCGCCCATACGCTTGGAAATCCCTGTGACATGGATGTCATCGTGGACGTGGCGAAGCGCCACGATCTGTACCTGATAGAGGATTGCTGCGACGCGCTCGGCGGAACCTTCCAGGGCCGGTTGGTGGGCACCTTCGGCGATCTGGCAACGTTGAGTTTCTATCCCGCCCATCAGATCACCATGGGGGAGGGCGGTGGAGTCGTCGTTAACCGCCCATGGCTGTCGCGCACTGCCCGCTCGATCCGCGACTGGGGGAGGGACTGTTGGTGCGCGCCGGGAGAGTCCAATACCTGTGGCAAGCGCTTCGGCTGGCAACTGGGCGAGCTGCCCCGGGGCTATGACCACAAGTACACCTATTCGAACCTAGGGTACAACTTCAAGCCTACCGACATGCAGGCTGCCATCGGTGTGGCCCAGGCGGATCGCCTGGATCAGTTCGTGTCCGAGAGACGGCGCAATTTTGAGCGTCTCTATGAAGGGTTGGCTCCCTATCAGGACGCGCTCGTGTTACCCACGCGCGACCCACGGGCCGATCCCTCATGGTTCGGATTTCCGATCACGGTCAAACAGGAAGGCTTGCGCGGACGCCTGGTCCAATGGCTTGAGAACAGCAACATTGAAACCAGGGAGGTGTTTGGAGGCAACTTGCTCCGGCAACCCGCTTTCCAGCACATCAATGCCCGTATCCACGGAAGCCTGCATGAGTCAGATCGGATTATGAGGGATACCTTCTTTATTGGCGTCTACCCGGGGTTGACCGAGGATATGGTGGACTTTATGCTCGACGTATTCCGCTCGTACTTCAAGCAGAGCCCGGCGGGAAGCGCACGGCCATGATCAACGGGAAGAAAGTGGTCGTTGTCATGCCGGCTTACAATGCGGCGAGAACCCTTCGGCAGACGTTCGCGGAAATCCCCAAGGACGTGGTGGACGACGTCATTCTGGTGGATGATGCGAGCCAGGACGAAACGGCCGCAGTCGCGCGAGCGCTCGGCATCAAGACGTTCGTGCATCGTGAGAACAGGGGATACGGAGGCAATCAGAAGACGTGCTATCGGCAGGCATTGGCTTTGGGCGCCGACGTCGTGGTGATGCTGCACCCGGACTATCAGTACACGCCCAAACTGATCCACGCGATGAGCGGCATGATCGCGTACGATGTATACGAGGTGGTCCTAGGGTCGCGGGTGCTGGGCAAAGGGGCGCTCGCTGGCGGGATGCCTCTCTACAAATATACGGCCAACCGGTTCCTTACGCTGACGCAGAATCTCTGCCTGGGCCGAAAGCTGTCCGAATATCACACTGGGTACAGGGCGTTTTCCAGCAAGGTGCTCCGCACCCTGCCGCTGGGAGAGAATTCTGACGATTTCGTCTTCGACAATGAGATGCTCGTCCAGCTCGTGTACCACGGCTACGAGATCGCCGAGATCACCTGTCCTACCTATTACTTCCCCGATGCCTCATCCATCAATTTCCGCCGCAGCGTGATCTATGGAATCGGCGTATTGGCGACCACCGCCAAGTTCCTGCTGGCGCGTTGGGGAATCAGGCGCGCGCCGATCTTCGATCCGGACGGGAAGAAGCTATATGGCCAATCCGACCAGGATCCCACGGAGGGGGGCGTCCTTGTGGGTGACAGGCGGTGAGCACGGACATGGCATGTCCGCTGTGCCGGGGGCGTGAGACGGAGGTGTGCGTCGAGATCGGGGTCCATCAAGTCCGACGGTGTACAGGCTGCGGGCTCCTCTCGACGTGGCCCGATCTGACACGCGAGCAGATTGCCAGGCTGTACGGTGACTGTTACTACGCGGGATCTGGCGCCAGGCGGTTCCAGCTCGGCCCGGCTGAAATGCTGATGCGGCTGTTCCGGTACGGGCGCGCCAGCAGGGTGCGCCGGGTGCTCGGGCGCGCGCCGGCCCGCATTCTGGACGTCGGGTGCGGACGGGGATACATGTTGCGGTGGCTGCAGGACTGGGGATACGAGGCCCACGGGACCCAGCTCTCTTCCGCCGCCGTGCAGTTTGCCCGTGAGGATCTCGGATTGGCGAACATCTACCATGGGGACTTGAGCGAGGCTGGCTATCCCGGGGAATGGTTCGATTTCATCTCGCTCTATCACGTGTTCGAGCATCTTCCCGATCCGGTTGAGCAACTGCGTGAGCTCCATCGCGTCCTAAAGGCGGACGCGCTGCTGTATCTGGAGGTTCCGAACGGCGGCAGCCTGCCGGCCCGCTGGCTCAAAGCGGACTGGCTTGCCTGGGACGTTCCGCGACACCGGTTTCATTACGACGTGGACACGCTTTCCAGGATGGCGCGGGCCTGCGGGTTCGCTCCCGTTCGCGCGCATTTTTTTTCCCTCGAGTACAGTCCAGCCACCCTGTTGCTGAGCCTACTTGCCGCCGCGTTTCGCGATCAGCACATGCTATTCCGATGTCTCACGCAGGGTTTCGCCGGGGTCGGAACTGCCGCGCCCGCGCAGTCTGCCCGGGTGTTGGTCCAGGGAGCTGTTGCCTGTCTCCTGGCCGCACCTGTCTTCCTAGCGAGCGTGCTTCTGGGATGGGGGAAAGCTGGTGATACCGTTGGGATCTATTTCCGGAAGCTGCAGACTGCGCCGTCGCGTGATGCAAGCGTCGAGGCGACCCGCCGAATGGCCGGGCCAGCCGCCATGAAGGAATTCTGCGCATGACGCCTGCAAGCAGGCTGCTGCTTGGCGTGTTGCTGGTGGTCGCCGTCACGATCCGGGCGGGCTTCGCGCTGCAGGTGCCGGCCGAGGATCCGTTCTATCCTGACGGGGCCGACTATTCCCGCGTCGCGACGGGCCTTGCGAACGGCCAGGGATTCTATCCGCCCGAGATGAGGCCCCACGTCGTCTATCGGGCGCCTTTCTATCCCGTGTTTCTGGCCGGCATCTACCGGGTGGCGGGGAACGAAAACTTTGTCGTCGTACGGTTAGCGCAATGCCTGCTCGCCGGCATGACCGGATGGCTTTTGTTCTGGATCGGCCACCGGCTCGGTGGCGCACTGGCCGGTCTGGTGGCGCTGGGGATTTTCACAGTCCATCCTTTCTTCATCTATCAGTGCGCCACCGTCTCGCCGGAAACGCTGTTCATTTTTCTGGCGGTCCTTGGGTACTCGCTGTTGTTCAAGCTGTTTTTCGAAGGGCATCTGCGGGATGCCGCCTTGGCTGGGATCGCGTTCGGACTGGCTGCCGTGACCAAGGGCACGGTGCTGCCGGTACTACCGGCCGCGTGCCTGACGTTGGTCTTTGCGCTGCGCTGGGCCTTGCCGAAGCGACTCACGGCGGCAGTCGTGCTAAGCGCGGTGACGCTTCTGGTCATCTCGCCCCTTTCCATCTACACCTATGCCCGATGGCATGAGTTCTCCTTGATACTCGATGGATCCGGACTCAACTTCTACATTGCGAACTCGGATGACAGCGTGCGCCTGTTCCAGTCCCAGGATGCCAAGGAATTCCGTGCCGTACAGAAACAGCTCTGGATGGAGACCCTGCCGGGTTTCGAGCGCGAGATCGGAAATCTGGCGCCGGCTTCCCGGGACGCCTGGTATTTCCGGCGCGGCTGGGAGCGCTTCGAGGCCCATCCCGGATTGAGTCTCTGGATGATGTGGGAGCGGTTCAAAATCTTCTGGGGACCGTGGGTCCATCCCAAGGCCTACGGGATGAAGGAAGTGCTCGTGTCCGGTCTGGCGAGTGTGCCGCTGTTTATTTTCGGTCTGTGGGCGTTGTTTCGACGGCTCAGGCAGGGCCAGCCGGACGCCGTCTTTGGCGCCATGGTCATGGTGCTGATTACGTTGATCGCCGGTATGTTGTTCAATACTGAGATTCGCTGGCGCATTCCGCTCATCGACACCCTGCTCATTCTCAATACCGCCGTGGGCGTGGCGCCGTATCTCGTCCGTTGGCCGGTCATCCGGCACGCGGTTCCAGCTTCCTCGGACGCCTTGCCAGGGTGAATCATGGGTACGTCCTGCCCGCTCGTGTCCATCTGCGTGCCGACCTACAATCGGGCGGCCTTGCTGCCCGAGAGCCTGCGCGCCATAAGCGACCAGACCTACGCGTCGATCGAGATCATCGTGAGCGACAACGGCTCCACGGATGAGACCGAACGCGTTTGCCGCCAGTTTGCCGAGAAGGATCCGCGGATCCGCTATTTCCGGCAGGCTACGAACATCGGGCTGCATCCCAATTACAATTTCTGCTTTGATCAGGCCAAGGGGGACGTCATCTGTTTCTTTCACGACGACGATCTGTATGACAGCGAGATTGTCAGCCGAAGCGTGGCGTTCCTGCAGGAGCATCCGGATGTCGGGATGGTCTGCTCCGACTGGGGCCTGGTGGACGGAAACGGTCAGTCGATCGGGGCCAGGGAATTCGACGTCGAGCCCGTCACGCCGGGACTGCAGTTCATCGATCAGACCATTCGCGCGGGCAAGTCGGCCGTGGGATGCTCCGGAGCCGTAATCCGGCGCGCCTCGCTCGGGAGCATTCGCTTCGACGTGGAGGGCACGACTGGTTTCAGCGATTTTGTGATTTGGTTTCGCATCGCGGAGCGGGCTGCGATCGGTCATATCCATCAGCGGCTGTTTTCCTACCGTCTCCACTCGGGCGCGCTCAGTCGCCGGACCATCGCTTCCATCACGCAGGACTATCACACAACTCTGAACCGGTACTGCGACGAGCATCTCCTGCGCTGGCCTGGGCACGGCGCGATGGTCGCCAGATGGCGCACCAACATTGACCGGTATCTGTTCTGGGCATTGGCCTATGAAGTAGGCCTGCACGTCCGACCGGGGCGTCCCCGGGTTTCGGCGGATTCTGGCTACTGTACCGTGTTCGAGATCGCCAACTATCGCTTGACTGCCGAGGAGTTTCGCCAGGTGCTGGAGCAGATGCGCCGGTACCGGACCGGGTACGTCCAGTACGCGGCCTATGTTCTTATCGAGGCCATGCTTCGGCTGCGGATCACGTGGCTGCTCGGATGGGTGACCCGGTATCCCTCGACCTTCCGTGGCATCCTGGGACTGCGGTAAGCAATTGGACCATCGACAGCCCTTCTCTGATGGTGAAGAAACGAGCCATCGCGCACGTCGTTGCGGGTGTCGCCCTACTATCGGTGATCCTGGCGGGTGCCGGATGGTTGACTGCTCCGTCGATCACGCGCCAAGCCGTTAATTTTGAGGTCTCGACCCGAGACGTGCCGCGCTACGTGAAGATACTTGATTTCTTGGATCGGCACTATCAGTACGGCGAGATTGCAGCCGGGATCACCCGTGGGCTCACGTCCGACCGGGAACGCGTCCTGGCGGTGTTCGAATGGACGCAGCGGAACATCCGGCAGACGCCGGCCGGCTGGCCTATCGTAGATGACCACATCTTGCACATCATCATTCGTGGTCACGGGGCGGGGGAGCAGCCGGCTGACGTCTTCACGACGCTGACCACCTATGCCGGTGTGCCGGCCTACTGGCGCACCCTTCCGAACGGATGGGTGCTCTCGTTCGCCAGGATCGACGGAAAGTGGCGGGTCTTTGATCTGATAAGCGGCACGGTGTTTCGAAACGCGCGTGGAGATCTGGAGACACGCGAGGAGCTCGCGACGAATCCGGATATCTGGATCGGCGTAGAACCTGAAGACCGGCTGCGGCTCGTCGCCTCGTCAGGATATCTGTCGGATGCCTCGGTGCCCACGCCTCTCCGCGCCGAGTTGCAGATGCCCTGGCCCCGGCTGGCCTTTGAAGTACGGCAAGCCATCGGTTGGTAGACATAAGGGGGACGGATGGATCTCAATGGACAAGTCATTCTCGTAACCGGGGGAACCGGTTCGTTCGGCAGGAAGTTCGTGGAAGTGGTGCTTGGCCGCTATCAGCCCCGCAAATTGATCATCTTCAGCCGCGATGAGCTGAAGCAGTCCGAGATGCGGCAGCAGTTTCCCGATGCCGGCTCGTCCCCGATGCGCTATTTCGTCGGCGACGTCAGAGACAAAGAGCGGTTGTATCGCGCGATGAACGGAGTGGACATTGTCGTGCACGCTGCGGCGCTCAAGCAGGTGCCGTCCTGCGAATACAATCCGTTCGAGGCCGTGAAGACCAACGTCATCGGGGCGCAGAACGTCATCGATGCTGCCATCGACTGCAATGTCAAGAAGGTGATGGCGATCAGTACCGACAAGGCGGTCAACCCGGTGAATATCTACGGTGCCACCAAGCTCTGCGCCGAAAAAATGTTTGTGGACGGCAATTCCTATTCGAGCGAGGGGCGATGCCGATTCGCCTGCAGCCGGTACGGGAACGTGGTCGGCAGTCGAGGTAGCGTGCTGCCGGTGTTCCGGGAGCAGGCGAAGAAGGGAATGGTCACCATCACCGACGAACGGATGACCCGATTCTGGCTGACCCTGCAGCAAGGCGTCGAGTTTGTCATCAATTGTATCGGCCTGATGCACGGCGGGGAGGTGTTCGTCCCCAAGATTCCCAGCGTCCGCATCACGGAACTGGCCCGCGTAATCGCGCCGAAAGCCAGGATGGAGTTTGTGGGCATTCGCCCGGGCGAAAAGATCCACGAATCCCTGATCGCTGAGGACGAAACCCGGTACACGGTTGAACTTGACGACATGTTCGTGATTGGCCCTCCCGATCCATCCTGGGGACGGACCTACTTCCCGGCAGGCCGGGCCCTCAAGGATGGCTTTCGCTATACAAGCGACAACAATCCTCATTGGCTGACGACGGAGGAGTTGCAGGTGTTGGTTGAGAAGGCCTGAATGAGTGGAGCCGTCCGGTGAATGCTCGCAGCGCGGTCATTGTCAGAGTCGCTGGCGGGCCCCGGACCGGTTTCGGCCACCTTCGCCGGAGCTGGACGCTGGCCAGCCGGCTGGTGCAGGACGCCGTCGCTGTGCACTTCGTGTGTGCGACACCGGACGGGGTCGGCATGCTGGCCGAGGCCGGCTTCCCGGTGATGGTCGAAGACCATCCGCGGAGCCTTGACCGTACGCTGGATCTCCTTCGCCGCACCCCGGCTCCCCGGCTCTGTCTTGTGGACGCCCCCGATCTTCCGGCGGCCGATCTTGCGGAGCTGGGGGCGTGCGCGCCATCGGTCTGTGTGGATGACACGGGGGAGCGGGAGATGCCCGTCGATCTGGCGGTCAACGGCTCGGCCGGTGCACAGATGCTCGTCTACCGCGGGCTCCCTCGAACTCAATATCTTCTGGGGCCAGACTTTATTCTGCTGCGAGGAGAGTTCGCTGGTGTGCCGAAGAGACCGCCGACGGCGCTGGAAATCCGGCGTGTGCTGGTCTTGACGGGGGGAGGAGGAACCGGACCCCTGTCGCGTCAGATCGCCGAAGTCGTGGCCGAAATGCTTCCCCACGCTACTGTGGATGTCGTGACGGGGCCTTTTGCTGACTCCCCGCCAGAAGAAGCAGTGTCCGGCCGCGTGACGTGGTATCGCTCGCCGCAAGATATTCGTTCCCTCATGCTGGCCGCGGACCTGGCCGTCAGCGCAGGGGGCCAGACGCTCTACGAACTCGCCGCCACCGCGACACCGACGCTTGGCGTGCGAGTGTGTGCCAACCAATCGCTCAATTTGAAGGGACTAGCTGACGCCGGCTGTCTCCGTGATCTCGGCGCGCCGGAGGAGCCGGACTTCCGGGCTCGGCTGGCGGGATCCCTGACCGAACTGGCTGGCAACGCGAAGATGCGTGACCGCATGGGACGCAGCGGCCGCAGCGTCGTGGACGGAAAGGGAGTTGAACGAGTGGCGGCCATGATGCGGACGCTTCTGAGCAAAGCAGGCACCGCGCACGAAGCGCGATCTTGCGCAACTTGAACGGTCATGGAATGAGCAAACCGCGACTCCTGGTCACGGGTGCGACAGGGCTGCTGGGCTCGGCGCTCGTGCGAGAGGGGCGAGCCGGCCATGACGTGCAGGGATGGGCCCGACAGCCGCATACGGTGGCGCTGCCCTGCCGAATCGAGGCGGTCGATCTGCTGGACGAGGCCGCAGTGAGCTGCGCCGTCGAAGCCGCGCCCCCGGATATCGTCATCCATTCGGCAGCGCTTACCTCCGTGGATCGGTGCGAATCAGATCCGTCGGCGGCAACCGCGGCCAACGTCGGGGCTACGCAACACTTGCTCAAGGCTCTCCGCGGCCATGCCTGCCGCTTTCTCTTCATCTCCACAGATGCTGTGTTCGATGGAATGAGAGGCGGGTATACGGAGGAGGATGCTCCAACCCCTCTCAATGTTTATGGACAGACGAAACTGGGAGCGGAGCAGGCAATTCTTGCCGATCGCCCCGAGGCATTGGTGATTCGCACGGCTTTCTACGGTTGGAACGTGCTGCCGAAAGAGAGTCTGGGAGAATGGGCCCTGGGCCGGCTACGGGCCGGCGAAACCGTTCCCGGTTTCACCGATCTGTTCTTCTCACCGCTCCTGGCGGATCACCTTGCCCGCCTGCTGCTGACGTTGGCCGGAACGAACAGCGCCGGCATTCTGCATCTTGCCAGCGCAGACGGTTGCTCCAAGTTCGACTTCGCCGTCCGGCTGGCGGCCGTCTTCGGATTTCCGCCAGGGCGGATCGTGCCGAGCCTCTCCGGTGCCGGCCGGTTGGCCGCGGCGAGGCCGCGGAACGTGACGCTGAACGCCGGTCGGGCGGCCGCAATTCTCGGTCGGCCCCTGCCGACCATCGAAGAGGGATTGCGTGAATTTTTGAGACTGGAGCTTATCGTGAAACAGGCCAGCCTAGCGGGGGCGAGCGGACACGGAGGCGGCCGATGAACATCCTCGGAGTCGCCTTTTTGGCGGATGCCTCGGCGGCGGTCATCCGGGACGGGGCGGTCGTCGCAGCGGTCAGCGAGGAGCGCCTGAACCGAGTCAAGCTGTGGCATGGCGTCCCGCGTGCCTCGATCCAAAAGGCGCTGGAGCTGGCCGGGTTGAATCTTGATCAGATTGATCTCATCGCGACACACGGGGCGGCGCCGCCCGAACCGGACCCGCAGCCGTTTCATGCCAAGGAACTCCAGATCAAGCAGTCGGACCTGCCGGCGGACCGGCGCAAGGCCCAGCTTGCTCAGCTCCACTCCCGGTTGGAGCATGAGCGGCAGGTATTGGGTAAGCGGACGCCCGCTTATCTGGATGAAATTCGGGCCCTGGGGCGTCCAGTCAAAGTCTTCGGCCACCATGAAGCACATGCCGCAAGTGCCTACTATGGGTCTGGATGGGACGACTGCTTCGTATTGACGATCGACGGGTGGGGAGAGGACGGGTCCGCCTCGTTTTGGCATGGGGATCAGGGCAAGTTGATTCCACTGGCCCGCTCCCACACGTTCGATTCCCTCGGATATTTTTATGGGTCGATCACCAAGGCTCTCGGCTTCGTTCCGCACCGGCACGAAGGCAAGATCCTGGGCCTCGCCGCATATTGCCAGGTTCCCCGCTCCTATCCGGTCCTGCGGTCGATGATCGATTACGATCCGGCGACGAAGCGGTTTCTGGGGCGGATGGAGCGCGGGCTCTATGTCCCTCGCTTCGAAAATCCGTTGCTGAAGGAGTTCGTGCAGGGCTTCCCGCGGGAGGACGTGGCCGCCGGCGCACAGCGCAGCTTGGAAGAGGTGGTCAGTGCCTTCGTGACTGACTTGGGAGGGCGGATGAAGCTTGCGGTGGCCGGGGGGGTCTTTGCCAACGTCAAGCTGAATCAGCGGCTGTGCGAGCTCTCGAACGTGGAGAAGGTGTTTGTTTTTCCCAACATGGGAGACGGGGGGCTGTCTCTCGGGGCCGCGTGGCTGGCCCACGTCCAAGAGACAGGCGGACGCCCGGAGCCCATTCGAAGTTTGATGCTGGGGCCGGCGCCGGACCAGGCCCAAATCGAGACGGTGCTGCGGCGGGAAGGACTGCGGTATTGCCGGATGCCCGACATTGAGGAGTGCGTTGCCGGTCTGCTCGCCGATGGCCAGGTCGTGGCGCGCGTATGCGGACCCATGGAATTCGGCCCGCGCGCGCTGGGCAACCGGAGCGTGCTGTATCAGGCCTCGGATCCCACCGTGAATGACTGGCTCAATCGGAGGCTGCAGCGGTCTGAATTCATGCCGTTCGCGCCGGCCACCCTCGCCGAGCAGGCGGAGACCTGCTACGAAGGTCTGGCAAGCGGCCGGGACCCGGCCCGGTACATGGCGATGACGTTCTCCTGCACATCTCGGATGAAGCAGGAGGCCCCTGCCGCGGTGCACGTGGACGGGACAGCCAGACCTCAAGTGGTCTCCCGAGAGGATTATCCCCAATTTCACCGGCTGTTGACCGCGTATCACCGGCTGACGGGCCGCGCCAGCATCGTCAATACCAGCTTCAATATGCATGAAGAGCCGATCGTCTGCAGCGCCGAGGACGCGGTACGGGCGTTTCGGGCGGGGCAGCTGCCCTATCTCGCGATCGAGGATATGCTGGTCGAGGCGGATTGCGACGTAATGGAAAAAGCGCGATGAGAGCGGAGATTCGGATTCGGGACAAGGTCATCGGCGAAGAGCATCCGCTGTTCGTCATCGCGGAGGCGGGGGTGACGTGCAACTACGACATGCGGCTGACCCGCCAGCTGATCGACACCGTGCGCGAGGCCGGCGCCGACGCCATCAAGTTCATCTTCTGGTTCCCGGACGAGATCATGAGCGACAAGACGATCTC
>SYGV01000017.1 GCA_005799365.1 Nitrospiraceae bacterium | reverse complement strand
CGGGTCAACCGCTCTTCCTCGTGGTGAACGTAGATCAACCCGTCCTTGTCCGTGATCGCCGGCTCCTTCCCCTGCGCTTTGGACAGGGTGATGGGCAGCCGGATGAAGTGCAGGTTGTTCACCTTGGGGGTGTTCGCATTGTTCGGGCACAGGCTCCACGGCCCGTTCTCACCCGGCTTGGCCGGCTCAGAGGTCCGTTCGCCGTTTTCATCCTGGTGGATCGGCTCCAGCCAGGGCGCCCCGCTGTGGTTTGCGGAGAAGGGCACGCGCTTGCCGAAGTGCGGCTTGAAGAGCGGCCATGCCATTTTCCCCGTGGTGGGATCGAACAGGATGGCCGGTCTGGTGCTGTCCGACCACTTGTCCGCCGCCGGGTACTTCGGATTCTTGGCCGTGCTTTCCCGCTCGCCCTTGGCGACGTCGCCGTCCCATTTCCAGTCCCACACGGTGGCGTCATAGGCCTTGATCTGGGCGACTTCGTCGTCCTTATGGCCCGGCTGGCCCTGGGCCGGCACGAACATTTCCACCCAATCCTTGATGTTCACGATGGCCGGATTGGCCTTCCAGTTGGTCTTCTGCTTCCGGTCCACGATCTTGAACTTCTTGCCGAACCAATCCACGGTCGTCCCGATCAGCTTGTCGGACGACACACCGAGCTTCATCCGGCCCTGCCGATCCGGCAGTTCCCGCATGTCCGGCATCGTGTCGGTATGGCCTTGGCCGACTTGGAGCGTGTTGTAGTACCGGCCGTAGCCCCACATCCCCGCGACATAGTGATGGGCGACGTGGCAGTGGAACAGGAATTCGCCGGCCAGGTGCTGGCACCCGCCGCCGCCGCATTCCGGTTCGAGGTCCAATGCTTCCGAGGGCCCGATCACCTCCACGTCCACGCGATCGGATTTGGTCCGCACGACCGGATACTTCACCGGGCCGTCCTGGCCCATCGCCCACATGTTGTTGGGCTCGGTCGCAGGACTGCGCTGCCAGCGAATCGTTCCGCTGTGGGGATGGTGCGAGTGGAACACTTCCGAGCCGCCGTGGACAATGCGCCACTTGGTCGGATCCCCCAAGTAGCCGCGGGGAATCGTGGTCGGCGGATCGCCGAACGTATAGGCGCTGTAGGCCAAGGACTCGTCCTCGAACCCGAAATATTCGTGCTGCAAGTGCATTTGGTCGATGCCGAAGGGTTCACTGCGGTAGTTCAGCGCGCGGCCGCCCGGACGGTAGGCGTCGGTCAGCGGATCGCGCTGGGGCAGGAAGTCGCTCTTCTTGTTCAACGGACGAAACGCTTCGTCGCCGATCTCATGATAGAAGAGCACGTGCTCGCGGAAATCCGGTCCGGAGCCGTTGTCGATCATGACCTGCCAGCCGCTGGCGGTTTCCGGCGCCGTCCCGGTCCCGAGCGGATCGAGATATTTCGATCCCTTCGGTTCGATGACGAAGGCGCCGAAGAGGCCCAACACGGTCAGCTCGCGATCGCGGCTGTAGGAATGGAACTGCCGGACGCCTTCCTGCGTGCCGGCCGGAATGTACCATTCCATCTCCATCGACTTGCCCGGCGCGACGACGGAATCCGGATTCGTGGTCGTCGCGGCCTTGCCGGTGGCGCTGATGACCATGCCGGCGGACTGGATGTGCAGGCTGCCCGATTCATCCGCCATCTGGTTGCGCAGGGTGATCTTGACGCAGTCGCCCTGGTTCGCCCTGAGGACGAGCGGTTGGATCGCGTCGCCCTGGAGGCCGGTGGTCACCGATCCCGGATCGAAGCCTTCTTTTTCACGCGATGCCTTGTTCTTGGCCTCTTCCGCCCGAACTTTGTCGATGTCCTTGGCCAACACGTACATGTAGCCGGGATAGTAGTCCAGCCATCGGTTGAGGGAGATCTCGACGTTGATCATTGAGACATCGTAGGTCTTCACGGGCGCGCCGGAGGGACAACGTCCGCCCGTCGCCGACACCGGCTCAACCTTGTTGTCCGACATGAGCAGGAAGCTGGACCCGTCCTGTCCCATGTACTGGTGCATCGACGACATGCCGTTGAATAAACCGGACGTCTGATGCGCCTGGGCATCCTGCGCCATCTGCTCGTCCATTCTGCGCATGAGCCGGTTGTGCTGCATCTCGACCACTTCAGATCGTCCGGCGCGCCCCTCGAGGGCGTCCTCCACCTTCGTCTGCGCCTTCAGGGCTTCCTGCCAGTTCGAGCCGGCCACCGGGCCGGATACCGGCGTCGCATGACCCTGGTGGGACTCATGCGACGGGCCGGCAGCGAACAGGGATGGCGATGCTATAAGGCTGCTCGCCAGCAGTGCTGCCTGCAGACTCGCCACCGCTCGCGCGGCGCGGCGTCTGCGTTGGGACTTCAAGAACCTCATCACTCGGCCTCCTTTCTGACAACAAGAGCAGCCGTATACTCGACGGCCGCCCGACCAGAGATTGCGTATGACCCATCTCAACTTGGTGGAACTTCGGCCCGTGCCATACCAAGCACACAATAAATAAGCGCTGGCGGAGAGTCCTTCCTTGCGGCAGGTCAGGGTCGTTCGGAGGCCGGTCCTAGTTACCCTACCCTCCACCAGCGGCCCCTTCTCTGTGCAACAGACGTGCCATCTGCTTGCGATTCGAAAAAAATCAAAAAACACAGACTTATTAAGAGGCTTGAAGAGAGAGTCCCATCATGCATTGCCGCAACGATGAGGAAGAATTCCTCGAATATGGACAGCCGCATCGGGGCCGTTGTGCTTCTTCTGAAAACTCAAGAGGTTGCATTGTCCAAAATGTTAAACAGTGAGGCCGTGAGGAAGAGACAGATTGGGACAGATAAGGTTGATCGTCGCAGAGGCTTGAGAGAAGGCTTAATCGATCTGGTAGGCGCGGAGCTTATTGTAAAGATTGGCCCGGCTGACCTTGAGCAGGCGGGCGGCATGCGACCGGTTGCCTGAGGCCTGGCGCAGCGCTTCCTCGATGCGGATCCGCTCGGCCTGCTGCGCGGCCGTGCGGGCCACTGTGCGAAGATCGGTTTCCGCCGGGGCGGTGTGTGAGGGGTTGGAGCCGAACAAGTGCGCGTGCGTCACGTGCGGCCCCGACGTCGTGACAACCGCCCGCTCGATCAGGTGTTCCAGCTCCCGGATGTTTCCCGGCCAGGGCGCATTCATCAGGGCCCGCATGGCATCGGCCGCCACGTCTCGGAGCGGCTTGCGGTGGCGCAGGCAGGACGCTTCGATAAAATGTCGGACGAGCAGCGGAATGTCCTCCCGCCGGTCGCGTAGCGGCGGCAAGGCCAGGGGCAACACGGCGAGGCGATAATAGAGATCTTCGCGGAACGTCTTGGCCTTGATCAGGCCCTGTAAGTCCTTGTTCGTGGCCGAGATCACCCGGACGTCCACCTTGGTCGAGCGTCCGCTGCCCACCGGCTTCACCTCGCCTTCTTGCAACACGCGCAAGAGTTTGGCCTGAAAATGGGCGCTGGTGTCGGCGATTTCGTCCAGGAAGATGGTCCCGCCGTCCGCTTCCTGGAAGAGGCCCTTCTTGGAGGCGTGCGCGCCGGTGAAGGCGCCTTTTAGGTGTCCAAACAGTTCACTTTCGAGCAGCGTCTCCGTGAGCGTCCCGCAGTCCACGACCACGAACGGCTTTTCCCGTCGGGCACTGAGTTGGTGGATGGTCCGGGCCACCAGCTCCTTGCCGGTCCCGCTTTCTCCTTGCAGGAGCACGGTGGCTTGGCTGTCGGCGATCAACCGGATCATCTCGAACAGGTCCCGCATGGCCGGACTGTGTCCGATCATGCCCCCGAGATGGTCGCTGTCCTTCGGGAGGCCGGCCTCCGCGGTGGACCGCCCTGCGGTCCCGCGCGGTTTGAGAATTTGCACGACGCACGCCAGCTCCCCGTCCGCCGAGTGCAAAGGAAACGTTTCCACGACGCCGCAGGTCGTCGCATCCGGCGGCACCTGCTCGATGACCTGCTTGAAGTCGAGGCCGTCGAAGACTTGCTGAGCCGGGCAAGTCGGACAAGGATCGGACTGGCCGGCGAAGGCCGTATGACATTTCACGGCGGGGGTCTCAATCTCCCGGCAGTCCGGACTGTCGTGGGCCGGCTTGTTGGCGTAGACGAGGTTGAACTGCCGGTCGATGACGGCGATCGGTTCGTTCAGTCGCTCGCCGAACGCCCGCACCGATTTGAGGTGGGCAGCCAGGACCGGGTCATCCGGCGTGAAAGGGGGGATGGTGCTGTCTCGTCGAGATCCGGCCATCTCGTTCTCCAGGGCACAGAGCGTATGGCGTATGGCCTATGGCATAAGGTCGAGTGCGAATGGCCAGTGGCTCCGGCCATGAGCTATACGCCAGCCGCTCTCGGGTTTCTCAGCCGTGTGCTCCCGTCTTGTGGTCCAGGGCGTCCTTAACCGCGGCTTTCAGCTCGCTCATGCGGACGGGCTTGCTCAAATAAGCTGTCACGCCTGCCTCAAGCGCCTCCGCTCTGACTTTGGGACCTCCGAACGCGGTCATCAGGATAATGGGACACTGAGGGGCCACCGTCCGCAACCTGATGACATAGTCGAGCCCCCCCGCCGGCATGCGAAGATCCGTCAGGATGAGATCGGGCGGCTGCTCGGCGATGCGCTGCAACGCCTCGTCTCCGTCCCCGGCTTCCACAATCCGGAGGCCCAAATCCCAAAACTCATCACAGATGAGACTTCGCATGGCCGTATCGTCTTCCACTACCAGCAGCACAACAGACTCCTGTATTGCCACGTACGACTCCTCTTGGACCTCTAAAAGCGGCCCGCTGCAAGCCTCCCTTAATCGCAATAGGTATGCCTGTCTGAAGCAGCGGGCTATTCTGACCAGTGTGAACGAGAAGAACCAGGATGGACGCGGGTTTCCCCATTTGGCATGGGCGGAGGCTCGCAAGGTTGGACCATAGGATGTGGGGTGAAAGGGGACAAGTACGGCGCAAGCGACTCACCGCTCAGTCCCAGAATTCTACAATCGGGCAGGATAAAAGGGAGAAGAACCGAAATGAACGGGCTATTGAAAGAGGGGGAGCCGAGATTATTGGGATAAAGAAATGGGCAGTATGAGGGTGAAGGTCGTGCCCCGGCCTTTCTGGCTTTCCACGGTGACGGTCCCGCCATGTTCCTGCATGATCCCATGGACAACCGTGAGGCCAAGGCCGGTTCCCT
>SYGV01000139.1 GCA_005799365.1 Nitrospiraceae bacterium | reverse complement strand
GGCTTGGATGCCAACGGAGAAGTCGGGCTCGTGCTCCTGGGCAAGGACGGCAACCGGAGCTTGCATTTCACGCCGGACGAGCCGCAGGCGTTGAAGCTCAAAGACAAGGCGGGGAAGAATCTCTGGGCCGCGCCCTGATCGCCCCCGGTTGACTCGACCGCATCGGACAGCGTACACAGGAGACCATTGTAATCCAGCCGGAGACTCTGCGCCATGCACTTGTCTGACCTGACCCCCGAGCAACTGCGCGAACTGGTCACGGGCATCGTGGATGACCGGCTGCGCGACTTGCTGGGCGACCCGGACCTGGGCCTGACCCTGGGCGAGGCAGCGCGGATCAGGCTCAAGGAATCCCTCGCCTCGACGGCCCGTCTCACGGGCGAGGCCGTGGCCGAGCGACTTGGGCTTCGCTGGTAACAAACGCCATGGCCTGGTTTCAGCTTGTCTATAGACCGGACGTGGTCGCCGATTTGAAAAAGATCGAGCTGGGCGCAGCGCAGCGCCTGCTGGACAAGACCAAGTGGCTGGCTTCCAATGCGGGCCATCTCCGCCACGAACCGCTGGCGCCGGACCTTGCCGGTCTGTCCCAATATGCCGTCGGCGACTGGCGTATCTTCTACTCGATCGACAAGGACGAACGGCTCGTGGCAGTCCATTGGATCGCCCATCGCCGGGACTTGTACCAGACACAGACCTGATGCAGAGGAAAGCAGAGTTCAGTTCTCCGCCGTCGGTTTCCGAAACTGATGACAGATTACTGACAACTGAGCACTCTTACGTTATAAAAATTCGTTGCCGTTTCCAACATCCTATGAGAAAAGGAGCGATTCATGGCTGAAATCACAACCTCATCGGGCCTGCAATACGAAGATAGCAAAGAAGGCACAGGGGCGGCGGCCCAGTCCGGGCAGACTGTCTCCGTCCACTACACGGGCTGGCTGACCGACGGCAAGAAGTTCGACTCCAGCAAAGACCGCAACCAACCCTTCGAGTTTCCCCTGGGGGCCAGCCGCGTGATCAAGGGCTGGGACGAAGGAGTCTTGGGCATGAAGGTCGGCGGGGTCCGCAAACTCACCATCCCGTCCAATTTGGGGTATGGAGCGCGCGGGGCGGGAGGCGTCATTCCCCCGAACGCGACGCTGGTCTTTGAAGTGGAGCTGCTGAAGATTCTGTAGTCCGTGGATCGCGTCACCCAGACGTTCTTCGCCCCCTGCCCGCGCGGGCTGGAAGATTTATTGTGCGCCGAGCTGGCCCGGCTCGGCGCACAGGACATTGCCGGCACGCAAGGCGGCGCGAGCTTCGCCGGCCCGTTCGCTCTCTGCTACCGCGTCAACCTCGACAGCCGCCTGGCCAGCCGCATCCTCTGGCGGATCGCCCAGGGTTCCTACGCGCACGAGCAGGACCTTTACCAGGCCGCCCTTCGCCTGCCCTGGCCCGACTGGTTCCCCTCCTCCTGCACGATCAAAGTCAAAGTCAGCGCCAAGCGGTGCCCGCTCAAGAGCCTCGATTTCGTCACGTTGCGGATCAAGGACGCGGTCTGCGACACGTTCAAGTCCCTCACCGCAAGCCGCCCCACCATCGAGACAAGCAGGCCCGACATCCGCATCGATGCCTTCCTGGATCAAACCCGGTTCACCTTCTATCTGGACACGTCGGGGGAAGCCCTCTTCAAACGAGGCTGGCGCAAGGCCGGCACCGAAGCCCCGCTGCGCGAGAACCTTGCCGCCGGAATCCTCCAGCTGGCCGGCTGGACCGGCGACCAGGTCCTGCTGGACCCGATGTGCGGCGGGGGGACGATCCTGCAAGAAGCGGTCATGCTGGCCAAGCGCATCAGCCCCGGACTGGGCCGCCGCTTTGCCTTCGAGAAGCTGCGCAACTTCGAGCCGCAACGTTGGCGGGCGCTGTGCGACGCAAGCCGCGGGCAGCAAACCGGCGACGCTCAGCCGGCCATCTTCGGGAGCGACCGTGACGCAACGGCGTTGCGCGCGGCACGGGCGAATCTCGACGCGATCGGACAGGCAGCAGCCGTGCGGCTGACACAGGCCGATGTGCTGGACCTCACCGCGCCGGCTGCGGCAGGCTTGCTCATTACCAACCCGCCCTATGGGGTCCGCCTCGGCGGCGACGCGGAGCTGGCCTCCTTCTACCCGAAGCTGGGCGACCTGCTCAAGCAACGGTTTCCAGGCTGGCGCGCCTATATTTTGACCGCCGACCTGCGCCTGCCGAAACTGATCGGCCTCGCCCCCTCCCACCGCACGCCGCTGTTCAACGGCGCGTTGGAATGCCGGCTATACGAGTTCAAGATGGTGACCGGTTCGATGCGCCGCAAAGGCCCGGAGCAGACTTAACATGGCGCGCTGGCTCACCGTCGCAATCAGTTTCTCGTTGGCGGCGGCTCATTCCGGCGTGGGCCTGTTCGTGGACGGAGCCGGCACGGATCACTAGGGGCGACGGGACATTTCTGTGAGATTCTGCTGAAGAGCGGGGGCAGCCCCTGGGTCGGAATGTTCGACACGGTCTTACGCTGAGAGAACGCGCCGGCTGTCCGGCAAATCTGAACCGATCATTGGCCTATGATCTGGTCAGGCCGTAACCCCACCCCGAACCACCATCCAGCCGAACAGCACCACCAGTGAGAATGTAAGCATGTTGGATTTCCTCCTTAGGCACCCTCTGACGTCCCCGTTCCGTTCAATCGTTTGCCCCTTAATCCAAAGCAAGATAGGTACCACCTTTGAACAAACCCAGATTGCATAGCGTAAGGCATTGAAATAATAAAGTAGATTTCGATTAATGCCAGGATTAATGGATGCCCAAACCGGGCATGTGGCGAAAAATTGAGTCTTCTAAGATGCCTCTGCAGTGTTTTTCACACACCTGGATGAGATGCAATGATGGAGCTGGCAAATGGGTAGGGAGGCCGGTAAGCTAGATAAAAATCTGGCTTGCGCCAGCCTTCGTAAGGAGCGAAGAGCATCGGCGACTAAACAGCGTGTGAATCGGGCCACTGGTTCCCTTGCCGGAAGGAACAGTCTTTTATGGAACGAAGAACCCTGCTCAAGGCCCTGGCGATCTTGGGAATCGGATGGCTGGCCAGGGACATGAGTCCGAAACCGACCGAAGCAAAGGAGAGAACGATGGGCTTTGAAATGGTGAAGACCGATGTGGAATGGAAGGCGCTCCTGACGCCGGAGCAGTATCAAGTCCTACGCCATGAAGGGACCGAGGGGCCGTTCAAGAACCCCTACCACGACAACCATGCGAAGGGCGTCTATAGCTGCGCCGGGTGCGACTTGCCGCTGTTTTCTTCCGAACACAAATACGACAGCGGAACCGGTTGGCCCAGCTTCTGGCAGCCGATCAACGACAAGGCCGTCGAGACCAAAACGGATTACAAACTGATCCTGCCCCGCACCGAAGTCCATTGCCGCCGTTGCGGCGGACAGCTGGGCCACGTCTTCGAGGACGGGCCCAAGC
>SYGV01000138.1 GCA_005799365.1 Nitrospiraceae bacterium | reverse complement strand
TCGCCGCGACCTCAGGGCTGGAGCTGGACCGGCTGACGGACGAGGAATTGAGCGAACAGGTGGAATGGATCTCGGTCTACGCCCGGGTGTCGGCCGAACATAAACTGCGCATCGTCCGAGCCTGGAAAGCGCGCGGGGCGATCGTCGCCATGACCGGCGACGGGGTCAACGATGCCCCGGCGGTGAAGGAAGCGGACATCGGCGTGGCCATGGGGCTGACCGGCACGGACGTGACCAAGGAAGCGTCCGCCATGGTCATCACCGATGACAACTTCGCCTCCATCGCAGCCGCCGTCGAAGAGGGCCGCGGCATCTTCGACAACATCCGAAAGTCCGTCCACTATCTGCTCTCGTGCAACACCAGCGAAGTGTTGGTGATGCTCCTGGCGGCACTGTTCGGGCTCCCCCTGCCGCTGCTGCCGGCACAGATCTTGTGGATCAACCTGGTCACAGACGGGCTGCCGGCCCTGGCCCTGGCGGTAGATCCTGCGGACCCGGGTCTTATGAGACGGCCCCCACGTCGGCCCGACCGCCGATTCTTTTCGAAACAGCGAATCATCTTTCTGCTTGTTCAAGGCCTGTTCATGGCGCTGGTCACGATCTCCGCCTTTGCGTTCTTCCTGTATGGCATGGGCCAGGACCTTGAACGGGCCAGGACCGTCGCCTTCACGGTCTTGGTCATGATCCAGCTGTTCCACGCGTTCAATTGCCGGAGCGACCGGCACTCCCTGTTTACCATCGGATGGCTGACGAACAAACCCCTCCTGTGGGCCGCGATCGGCTCCGCCGCCCTGCAGGCCCTGATCCTCCTGGCGCCATGGACCCACCAGATGTTCAATGTCGCTCCGCTTGATCCGGAACATTGGGCGCTGGCGATCGGCCTGGGGCTCCTGCCGCTGTTGGCGATGGAGTCCTGGAAGCGGGCGCGCCGCATGACCCGGGATCGAGCAACTGCTCACGCCCGTTGACAGATCGCCGTTTTCTTCTACCGTCCATCTACGTAACGAGAACCAAACTCCGTATTGGAACGGAGGAGGAAAACAGGATGTTGCTTCGCAAAATGCCGCCGATCCTGTCCGCTCGCTGCCCCGTTTGCGGCTATCGGGAAGGTTCCCGTGCGAAACGAAACCCGTTGGATCGTTGGGCCTGCCTGCTCCGGATCTATCGGTTCGAGTGCCGGTCGTGCAACGTGCAGTTTCACGCCTTCGCGCTCAAGCCGTCTGCTTCTCAGTCCGTCAAGTAACCGCGAACGCGCAGAGCGCGCAGGCGTTACCGCGGAGCAGTCGCCGAAGGCGCGCGAGGCAGGGGGGCGGTGAACTGGCCGTTTTTGCCGTACACCGTCAACTGTGCCGGCGCCTCGCCGCCGGTCCGGAGGAAGACGTGCCAGAAGTCGCTGATGCTGTAGAGCTGGATATTGTCGATGGCGGTGATGACGTCGCCGAAGGAGAGGCCGGCCTCGGCCGCCGGCTTGGACGGCTCCACCTGAACGGCCAGCACGCCCCGATCCACCTCCAGGTTGAAACTGGCCACGATGCTCGGGGTCACGGTGACCGGCACGAATCCCAAATCCGGCCGCATGACGGCCCCTCGGACCAGCATGGACTTGATATGGGGATAGGCCGCGTCGATCGAGATGGCATAGCTGATGGCCTGGGCCGCCGGCGCCACGGCCGCATTGATGCCCACCACCTGGCCCGATAGGTCCACGAGCGGCCCCCCGCTGTTGCCGGGAGTGATCGCCGCGTCGGTCTGAATCAAGTCGTAGAGGGTCTCGCCGTTCGGCGCGAGGATCGCGCGGTCCGTGGCGCTGACCACCCCCACCGTCACCGTCGAACCTCCCTTCAGGGCAAAGGGATTCCCGATCGCTACGACGGTCTCGCCGATCTGGAGTTCGGCGGTCCGGCCCAGTTTGGCCGCGACCAAGTCCTTGGCGTTGATTTTGATCACCGCTAGGTCCAGGAGAAAATCGCGCCCGATGACGCGGCCGGGCGTCATACGCCCGTTGTGCAGGCCGATCACGACGCTCTTGACCCCCTCCACTAGGTGATTGTTCGTCAGGATGAACCCGGCCTCGTCCACGATGAGGCCGGATCCGGAGCCAGGCGGGGAGGGATGCTGCACCGAGCTGGGCGGCACGCCCCGGCTCATGACGGTGACGACCGACGGCCGCACCATCGCCACGACCTCCGGCACTGTCATCGGCTTGGGCTTCGCGCCGGCCACGCCGTTGTCGGCGGACCGGGCGTCCCCCGCCCAGCACAGGGCGAACAAGAGGGAACAGAGGGCTGCGCCCAGGCCGACGGTGAGAACAGGGAAAAGTGACCGGCTCTTCATATGGACGGGCATTGTCCCTCAAATCGGAACAAGTCTCAAGGGACGCACCGGAAAATAAAACGGGCGAGGCTTGCGCCTCGCCCGCGTGGCCGGCACGACCGGGCCTGCCCGATCACTTGATGGCGGCGAACATCTCCTTGATCTCCGGCGTCTTCAGTTTCTTGATCGCCTTGGCCTCGATCTGGCGAATCCGCTCGCGGGTGACCGACAGACTTTGCCCGACCTGTTCCAGCGTGCAGGGCTCGTCCTGCCCGATCCCGAAACGCAGCCGGATCACCGTCTGCTCGCGGGGCGTGAGCGTGCCCAGGATGCGATCCAATTCCCGCGTGAGCTCGGTGCGGTGGACGTGCGCATCGGGCGCCACCGACTGTCGGTCCGCAATCAGCTCTCCCAGCAGCGTTTCCCCGTCTCCGATCGGATTGTCCAGCGAGACCGGCTCCTGGAACACTTGCATCGTCTCCTGGATCTTGTCCGGGCGCTGATGCATGGCCTTCCCGATCTCCTCCAGCCGGGCCTCGCGGCCGAGTTGCTGCACCAACCGGCGCGCGGTCCGCACGATCCGGTGCGACGCCTCGGTCATGTGCACCGGGATCCTGATGGTTCTGGATTGGTCGGCCACCGCACGGGTGATGCCCTGGCGAACCCACCAGGTCGCATAGGTGCTGAACTTGAACCCCTTGCGATACTGATACCGTTCCGCCGCTTTCATCAGGCCCATGTTCCCTTCCTGGACGAGGTCCAGCAGGGTCAGGCCGCGGCCGTTGTAGTGCTTGGCGATGTCCACGACTAGGCGCAGGTTGCAGCGGACCATTTCATCCTTCGCCTGCTCGAGGACCGCACGGGACTCGCGGAGCTGCCGGCGGACCGCCGAGAGCCGCTTGACGCGGAACGTGGCGGTCTTGCCGGACGTCCGTGCCTCCGCGAGGAGCGCCTCCAGAGCCTTGTCGGCCTGCTCCAAAACAATGGCCGAGAATCCGCTCAGCCCCCGGACTTCGTTCAGCACCGCAAGCGCCGCCTCGCGCTTGTCGGTCTTACGCATCCGCGCCGCAAAGACCACCGCTTCGCGCAACGCCGCCCGAATGCCCCTCGTGCCTCGATCAAGCCCCTTGGCCAGGGTGATTTCTTCGTCCCGATTCAGCAGTTTCCGTTCCCCGAACGAGCGGAAGTACAAAGACTCCAGCGCCATGGACGGGTCTTCGCTCCGACCGGCTGGCCCCTTCACAACCGGTTCCGGCTCCTCCGTCGGCTCTGCCTCGCTCGGCTCGCGGCCGATGACCCCCAGCATCGTGCTGGCTTCCGGATCATCCGTCTCCGCGTCGAGGGCCTCAGCCGACTCGATGCCTTCTTGCTGCTCTTCTATCAGCCGGTCTTTTCTCATCTATCCACCCCTGCTCCCGCTCTTGCGGGAATCCTCCTGTGATGATCGTCACAAGGATCTACGGCGATTCCCCTTGATATGGATGTCAGAGCCTCACGCAGCCCAAAGGATTCGCCCGTCGTGCCAACCCATAAAAATATTCAAACCTTACCGGCACTTACATGAATACCTGAGATTCAGATACCCCTCCATCCCTGGAAGCCTGGAGCGGAAGTAGTGCCAGAGGTAAGGCTTACCCTGCGGAAATCAATGGCAATTCAACAAAAAGGGGAAATTTAGCCGACTGCCCCTTCGTCCTTTTTGGTCAGGCCCTTCAGGAGGGGGGAAATAATGTCGATGGGGACCGGGAAGATCGTAGTCGAGTTCTTCTCCGCCGCGATCTCCACCAGGGTCTGCAGGTACCGAAGCTGGAGGGCGATGGGATTCTGGCCCATGACCTGGGCCGCGTCGGTCAGGCGCTGGGCTGCCTGGAACTCCCCCTCGGCATGGATTACCTTGGAACGGCGTTCGCGCTCCGCCTCGGCCTGCTTCGCGATGGCCCGCTGCATCTCCTGGGGCAGGTCCACGTTCTTGACCTCCACCGCAGATACCTTCACGCCCCAGGGTTCCGTCTGCTGGTCGATGATCCGCTGCAGCTCGGCGTTGATCTCTTCGCGCTTGGACAGGAGATCGTCCAGCTGACTCTGTCCCAACACGCTGCGGAGCGTGGTCTGGGCCATCATCGAGGTCGCGTAGAGATAGTCCTCCACTTCGACGATCGCCCGTTGCGGGTCCACGACCCGGAAATAGATGACCGCGTTCACCTTGACCGACACGTTGTCCTTGGTGATGACATCTTGAGGCGGCACGTCCATCGCGACCGTCCGCAGACTCACCCGCACCAGCTTGTCGATCACGGGAATGATTACGACCACCCCTGGGCCGTTCCCGCCGACAACCCCCCGCGCCAGCCGGCCCCAGCGGAAGACGACGGCCCGCTCGTATTCGCGCAGAACGTGGAAGCCCATCCCCACCAGCAGGCCGACCAACACTAGGATCGCGAGAGGGCTGAAGAGTAGGTTCATGTCAGACGGCTCCCTTCTTGACCGCGGGCCTGACGTGGAGCGTCAGGCCCGCCAGTTTCATGACCTCCGCCTGGTCGCCCGGCTGGAGCGGCTGCTCGCTGATCGCCTCCCATAGCTCTCCATGCACCAGGATCTTGCCTTGCGGGGCCACCGATGTCTTCGCCACGCCGACCAGCCCCACCATGCCTTCGCGCCCCGTCGTGGGCCGGCGGCGCATGGCACGCACCCCCATCCCGACCATCAGCAGGGTCAGCCCGGCCGCCAGGGCCACGACGGGCAGAATCACCGACCAGGAAATCTGCAGGAACGGGGCGTCGGTTTTCACCAACATCACCGAGCCCAGGAGCATCGCGGTCACGCCGCCGAGCGCCAGCAGCCCGTAACTGGTGACCGACACCTCCAGGATGAAGAGCACAAGGCCCAGGAGCATCAGCAGAACGCCCGCATAGTTCACCGGAAGGGATTGCAACGAATAGAAGGCCAGGATCAGGCTGATCGCGCCCACGATGCCGGGCAGAATCGCGCCGGGATTGTACAGCTCCGCCAGAATGCCGACCGTGCCGACCGTCATGAGGACATAGGCGATGTTGGGATCGCTGAGGGCTTTCAGCAGCTCCAGCCGCCGACTCATGGGGAAGAATTCGAGCGGCGCGCCTTGGGTATGGAGCACCGCCGGACCGGCGGCGAGGGCCACCGTGCGGCCATCCAACTGGTCCCGGAGCGTCGGGAGATCGTCGACGACCAGGTCGATGATCTTCAGCGTGAACGCTTCCTTCTCCGTCACCGACAGGCTTTTGCGCACCGCCTCCTCGGCCCAGGCCACGTTGCGTCCCCGCTGTTCCGCGATGGACTTGATGTAGGCGGCCGAGTCGTTCTCGACCTTGTCCTTCATGGTCTTGTCCATCTCGCCCCCGCCCATCGCGACCGGATGGGCCGCCCCGATGTTTGTGCCGGGCGCCATGGCGGCGACGTGGGCGGCGAGCGTCAGAAACACGCCGGCCGAGGCCGCGCGCCCGCCGGAGGGCGCGACGTAGACAATGACCGGGACCTTCGCGCCGGTAAAGTCCTTGATGATGAGCCGCATCGAGGTGTCGAGCCCGCCCGGCGTGTCCAGCTGCACGATCAACGCCCGGGCCCCGACGGCCTCGGCGTGGACCAGGGCATCGTGCAGATACTCGGCGGTCACGGGGTTGATGACGCCTTCATAGGTGGCCACAAGAAGGGGCGTTTCCGCCCGAGCCCTGTCGGCCGCGACACAAGCAAACACGCTTACAACCAGGGCCGACAGGGTCAGGAGAAGAGGAGACGATCGGCGCAACGGCGACTGCATCGAGCTGTCCTTGTCCGACATCGGGCCGAGAGGGAGGCCCCGCATCGATGGCGCACGGCGTGGGACTGATTGATTGGCATCATACGACCTGCCTGCCAGGCTGTCAAGAAATGGGGAGAAGGCAGGGACCGGTTGAAAAGCAGCCGGCACGCTTCTAGAATGAGCCCATTATGCGATTGTTGCAAAACGGCGAACGCCTGCATTTGGTGGACAAGAAAGGCCGACAGTATGCCCTGACGCTCAAGGCCGGCGAGACCTTCCAGTACAGCGGCGAGACGATCCTTCACGATGACCTGATCGGCAAGCCGGACGGATCGCTGGTCACCCTGTCCCGGGGCAAGCGGATGCTGGCGCTCCTGCCCACGCTCGGCGACTACGTGCTCAAGATGCCGCGCGGGGCGCAGGTCATCTACCCCAAAGATCTCGCGATGATCACGGTCTGGGCCGACGTGTATCCCGGCGCCCGCGTCTTCGAGGCGGGGACCGGTTCCGGCGCCCTCACCATGGCCCTGTTGCGCGCGGTGGGGACTCGGGGGTCCGTGGTGAGCTACGAGGCGCGCGAGGACTTCGCCCGGACCGCGATGAAGAACATCGAACGGTACCTGGGGCCGGTCCCCAACTTCACGCCCAGGACTCGCAACGTCTACGAAGGGATCGACCCGGCCGACGGTCCGTTTGACCGGCTGGTCCTGGACCTGCCCGAACCCTGGCAAGTGGTCCCGCATGCGGCCCAGGCGCTCCGGTCCGGGGGGGTCTATTTGAGCTATGTCCCCACCGTGCCGCAAATCATGCAGACGGTGGAGGCGCTGGAGCGGGCTCATGTCTTCACGATGATTGAAACCTTCGAGACCCTCTTGCGGACCTGGAATATCCAGGGCCGAAGCGTGAGGCCGGATCATCGGATGGTGGCCCATTCCGGCTTCATCACCGTGGCGCGGAAAGTCGAGCCTGGTCTCCTGGGGCCTGGACCGGTCGGAGCCGAGGCGGAACCGGACGAGGGCGACGCCCCGGACGACGAGGAGGCCGCCGCATGAGCCGCTTGCAGGGCAAGGTCGCATTGATCACCGGCGGCACCGCCGGCATCGGGGAAGCGATCGCCCGACGGTTCGCCCGCGAGGGGGCCTCGGTCGTCATCACCGGCCGGCGTAAAGACCTGCTGGACACAATCGTCGCGGACCTCACCCGCGAGGGAGGCAGGGCTGTCTCCGTCGCCGGCTCCATCACCGACGAGGCCCACCCGCGCGAGGCCGTGGCCCAAGCGGTGCGGACCTTCGGCAAGCTTGACGTATTGGTCAACAACGCGGGGATCGGCGCGTTCGGAAAGCAACTGCACGAGACGGACGATGCGACCTGGAACGAGGTTTTGGCCGTGAACCTCACCAGCGCCTTCCGTATGACCAGGGCTTCGGTCCCCACCATGCTCAAGGCCGGCGGCGGCTCGATCGTAAACATCTCCTCCATCGCCTCGCTGGTCGGCATCCCTATGCTGGCCGCCTATTCGGCCAGCAAGGGAGGCATGGATTCGCTCACCCGCTGTACTGCGATCGACTATGCCAAACAGGGCATCCGCTGCAACGCGGTGACGGTGGGGCTCGTGGATACGCCCATGGCCGCCGGCTTGATCAACGACCCGGAGAGGCTGGCCTTGGTGATGACCATGTATCCGATGGGCCGGCCGGGCAAACCGGAGGAAGTGGCGAGCCTGGTGCTCTATCTGGCTTCGGACGAATCGGCCTGGGTGACGGGCGGCTTGTTTCCGATCGACGGCGGCATGACCGCTCAATAAACGGAGGGCACGATGGACAGGACCAGATACCGGCAGAGGCTCTCGCATCACCCGGCCGTCGCCGTTCTGTTTGCCGGCCTCCTGCTGCTCGCGGCAGGAACCGTTTGGGCCCAGGCTGGGGTGGAATTTTCGGGGACGGTCCTGCTGGTTGACCAGGCGGCGGGCAAACTGGCGGTGAAGAAGGACGGCGGGGGCACGCGCTTTACCTTCGTGGTCACGGACAAGACCCAGTTTGAAGGGGCGATCAAGAGCCTGAAGGACGTGAAGAAAGACGACAAGGTCACGGTCCTCTATGTCGTGACGGGAAGCCAGTATCTGGCGCAGAAAGTGATGAAAGGAAAATGAGGTTGTCCGTCGTCGGTCTTCAGTGCTCAGTTTATGACCGAAAACTGATCACTGCTTACTGATCGCCGGTTACCTCCCCACCATGGACATCAACGCCAGGACCCAGCTCTGCGGACTGCTCGGCAATCCGGTGGAACATTCTCTCTCGCCGGCCATCCACAATGCGGCCTTTCAAAAACTGGGGCTGAACTTCGTCTACCTCGCCTTCAAGGTCGAGGACCTCGCCGGCGCCGTCCGCGGCATCCGGGCGCTGGGCAACCTGCGCGGGTTCAGCGTGACGATTCCCCACAAGGTGGCGGTCATGCCGTTCCTCGACGAGGTGGAGCAGACGGCCAAGCACATCGGATCGGTCAATACGATCCTGGTGGAACAGGGGAAACTGACCGGCTACAACACGGACGCCTCGGGCGCGTTACGGGCCCTGCAGAACGGGGGCGTCTCGCTCAAGGGCAACCAGGTCCTGCTGGTCGGCACGGGGGGCGCCGCGCGCGCCATTGCCTTCGCGCTGGCGGCCACCAAGGAAGTCGGCGGATTGATTCTGCTGGGCATCGACGAGAAGGAGCGGCTCAAGCTGGCGGAGGATTTGCGGGAGCGGACCAAGCTGAACGTCGAATATGGCCCCCTCACGGACCAGACGCTCCGCAGCGGCATCAAGAACTCGCAGGTCCTCATTCACAGCACGCCGATCGGCATGCATCCGAAGGTGGACGAGACCTGTGTTCCCGCCTCCTTGCTTGCTCCGCATCTGACGGTCATGGATATCGTCTACAACCCGTTGGAGACCAGGCTGCTCCGCGAGGCCAAGGCCGTCGGCTGCCGGACGATCAGGGGCCTGGAGATGTTCCTGCACCAGGCGGTCGCCCAATTCGAGCTCTGGACCGGACAGGCGGCCCCAGTGGAGGTCATGCGGTCGGTCCTCGAGTCGCGGTTCTCATGAACATAGTGTTGATCGGCTACCGAGGCACCGGCAAAAGCAGCGTGGGCAAACTGCTGGCGGAGCGGCAGGGCCGCCGCCTCGTGTCCACCGACGCGGAAGTGGTCCGCAGGGCCGGCCTGTCCATCCCGGAAATCGTCGCGCAGTCGGGCTGGGAGCGCTTCCGGGACCTCGAGTCGGACGTCTGCCGGAACCTGGCCGGCCAGGACTGGCTGATCATCGACACAGGCGGGGGCGCCATCCTGCGCCAGCAGAACGTGGCCGTGCTGAAAACCAACGGGACGCTCTTCTGGCTGACGGCCGAGGTGGCGACGATCGTCGCGCGGATCGGCGGGGACAGCCAGCGCCCATCGCTGACCGGCACGAAGTCCTTTGTCGAGGAAGTCGAAGACGTGCTGCGCGAGCGGACGCCGATCTACAAAGCCGCCGCTGACCATGTCGTCGGCACGGACGGGCGCTCGGTCGCCGACATCGCGGACTCCATCCTCGCCCGGCTCTGAGCCGCCGAAAAATCTCGCCCGGAGTTGAACTCGTGTTTTCTCCGTGCTATGCTTTTTTTGCAATTCATCGCTGCGGGCCGAGTGATGGAAAGCTAGGCAGAGTGGCCCTGACCCGACGTTGGCTTGCGAGCGGAAGCCGGCCGGAATGCTGAGTGACCTGATGGTGCAGATCGTCGCGCCCCTTGTTGCCTCTCCCTCTTCCCTCCGAACCCTCTCGACGAGACAATGTCATCAGCCGTGGAGGTAGCCGTGGGTACAAAATTGTATGTCGGCAGTCTTCCTTATTCCACCACCGAACAGGAATTGAGCCAGCTCTTTTCCCCGCACGGGACCGTGCAATCGGCCAAGGTCATCACGGACCGCTACACGGGCCAGTCGCGGGGATTCGGTTTCGTGGAGATGGCCACGGGCGAGGAAGCGCAGAAGGCCATCACCGCATTGAACGGCACCGAGCTCGGCGGGCGGACGCTGGTCATCAATGAGGCCCGGCCGCAAGAGAAACGCTCCTTCGGCGGAGGAGGCGGGGGCGGCGAGAGCCGGGATCGCTGGTAAGCCTCGCGGGCCGCAGCGATATTGCCGATAATGGCGCTCTGTGGAAGGGCCGCCAGATCCTTGGCGGCCCTTCCTGTTCGGTCCGAGATTTAGATAGTCCCCGAGCACACGAAACCTGCTATCCTGCGCGCCACTAGCTCAATTGGATAGAGCATCGGACTTCGGATCCGAGGGTTGGGGGTTCAAGTCCCTCGTGGCGCACCAATACTGAGAGGGATACGCACAGCGCATGGTCCAACGAATCGTGAAAGGTGACCGGTCAAGAGGGCACGCTCTGATAGGAGGCCGGCCCGGTCCGCCGTTTGCTCTCTACGGTTCACTGCTCACTGTTTACTGTGTACTGTTCACGGTCGGCTGCGCCTACCAGTCCCCCTGGGCGGCCGTGGACGGGGACACGCCGGCGCTGGTCGCGCAGCTGGACGCCAGGGTGGACGTCAACACCCCCACCAGCCTGTTAGGCACGCGCCTGCTCATCCTCGCCGCCGCCCACGGTCACACGGACACGGTGCAAGCCCTCCTGGAGAAGAAGACCGATGTGAACGTCGCGGATGTCACAGGCTGGACGCCCTTGCATGCCGCCGCCTACGGGGGCAAACCGGAGATCATCCAGCTGCTCCTGGACCATGGCGCGACAGCCCCGCCGTCCACTTGGTATACGCCGACGCCGTTGGAGGTGGCGGAAATGCTGGGACATCAGGACGCCGTGGACCTGCTCAAGAAGACGTCTTCCATCAAAACGACTCGGTAGCGCCGCAAGGGAACGATGTAATGAGTTCCGGGGGTTCCGGCGAAACGCGGCCGTCGAGGAAGACCGAGCCGGGAGGCAGCTATGCTGAGCATGGTGGTGTTGGCCGCGACTTTATGGGTCTGCCCCGGGACGTCTATTCGAACGAACCCAAGGAAGGCTTCAGCAGGGTGCCGGAGCCCCGCTTTGAAACGGGGCAACCAGCGGCGAACCGGCCGGCGCCCGCTCCGCCCCAGGTCCAACCGGAGCCGTCCCGCACACAGCCGGCTCAGTCCACCAATGCGGAGCTGTGCGCCCTCTACGCCGAATACCTGCAACTGACCAGAAAGTCTCCGGGGGCCATCTCGGCAACGAGTCGGAAGACCTGAACCGCTATGAACAGTTGCGCAACATCTTCGGGATGAATACCCGGCCCCATTGCCCGTGAGAAGGTTGACGATGCCGACACGCATCGGTCTGGTTACGTTGCTCTTCGCCTGGCTGGCCCTGACCGGGCACGGCCAGGCGGCGACCGACCGGGAAAAGCTGTTGAACGATTCCGGCGTCTACGGAACCTTCGTGGTGTTCAAAGTGGACGAGGCTTGGTGGAAGCTGGACCAGGCGGCGCGGGTTGCGGCGGCGGCGGAGGCAAAGGCCGTGTTTCAGAAGCACGGCGAGCGTCTCACGACCGATGTGTATCTGCTTCGAGGACTCACGGAGAGGGCGGATTTCTTCGTCCGCATCCATTCCACCGAGCTGCTCCATAACCAGAATTTTCTCGTGGAGCTGATGGGAACCGGGCTCGGCAAACATCTGGCGAACACCGCCACATTCAACGGCCTGACCAAGAAAACCAATTACGTGCCGGGCTTCTCCGACGATCTCAAGACCGCCTTGAAAACCCCGCCCGATCCAGGGCCCAAGCCCTACGCAATCGTCGTGCCGATCCGCAAGGACGCGGACTGGTGGCAGGCCTCCCAGGACGAACGTACCGCGATGATGAAGGAACACACCGAGGCCTCGATCGCCTATCTGAAAACCGTCACACGCAAACTCTATCATGCCAGCGGGCTGGACGACCTCGACTTCATCACCTACTTCGAAACCGCCAGGCTGGACGACTTCAACAACCTGATCATCGCGCTGGAGCGGGTGAAGGAGAACCGCCACAACCGACAATTCGGGCACCCCACGCTGCTCGGCACCGTCCGTCCGCTGGATGAGATCCTGGACATTCTGACCCAGTAGGCCGGCTCTCTCTTTCCTCGTCGCGCCGGATTAGGGGATTGTTCTCGGCCTGTCCCTTGCGTTATCCTGCCTCCGATTTTCCGCACCCCATTCAGCGCGCACAGCACGGAGTTGCTCCACGATGCCACAGACCGCGCAGCAAGCAGCCGAATCGGTGTTCACTCTGTTTTCCCCCGCCTTCTCACCGGCCACGCTGGAGGAGTATGGAGTGGAGGCGACCGCCGCCCAGCGCTCTTTGATCACCAGGGAAATCCTCTCCCTGAACCTCTTCTGGGCCCACCATGCCTTGTTGAGCGTGTTGTCCAAGGTCGAGGGAGAACGGGTCTTCGACGAATTGTGCCGGTACGTCCGCGCCGCCTGGGAAACGATGCTCGGCTTGGAACAGCCGGCATTGGCGGGATACTTCGAGGAAGCGGCGGAGCGCCGTTCCCTCTATGATCAGATCGTCCAGGAGGGCGGCAGTCCGATCGCGGTCTTCACGGAAGCGGCGGCGATGGCGGAATCGGACGGCACGATCCAACCGGACGATCGCCGGCAGTTTCTCGCATTCTTGATCGATCTGATTCCGGTGGAAGCGATCGGGGAGACGGTCGAGGGTCTCGACCTGACACACAAATAGCCGGACCGCGCTACAAGCTACAAGTAGCGGTGCGCGAGGACGGCGCCGGTCGCGTCGAACTCATACAGCAGGGGCGCGCCGGTCGGAATGTTCAACTCCAGGACTTGCTCCTTCGTCAGCTGATCCAGGTGCATGACCAGCGCCCGTAAACTGTTTCCATGGGCGGTGACGATTATTGTGCGCCCGGCGAGGATCTGCGGCCTGATCTGCTTTTCATAGTAGGGAAGGGCCCGCTCCGCCGTGTCCTTCAAGCTTTCTCCGCCCGGCGGACGCACGTCGTAGCTGCGCCGCCAGATCTTCACCTGCTGCTCGCCGTATGTCTGCGCCGTCTCGGCCTTGTTGAGCCCCTGCAGGTCCCCGTACATCCGTTCGTTGAGCGCCTGATCCTGCTCGGTCGGCACGTTCGTCTGGCCGGTGATCTCCAGCACGATGCGCAAGGTATCGATCGCCCGTTTCAAGACCGACGTGTAGGCCCGGTCGAACCGAAATCCGTTCAGCTTCTCCCCCGCTGCGCGGGCCTCCTGCTCGCCCTTGGGCGAGAGGGGCACATCCACCCAGCCGGTAAAGCGATTCTCCAGATTCCACTGGGACTCTCCATGCCGCAACAAGACCAACCGAGCCATCAGCACACCTCCACATTGAGCGAGCTAGAGAATACGAAATCGGCAGGCTAAGTCAAGCGATGACTGACGCGTTGCCAATCCCCCGCGGGGGCACGGTTCGTCCTTGTGTCCCCCACCCCCCCGCTCCTTGCAATCATCCCCCTCCCTCGCTACCATGCCGCCATGGAATCTCCACAAGCCACACCGGCGCCACCTTGGCAGGACATTGAACGCTGGTGGGTCGGCATGGCACAGCGTCTCGGCGTCGCCGAACGGGGGCAGGTCTTTTTCAAAAATGCCCTGGGGCCAGGCAAAGTGCTGGAGCGGGCGGACAAAATCGGCGGCGATGTCCATTACATCCTCTTCGTGCTGCTGCGCTACTGGATTCCGCCAGTGCTGCCCCCTCCGGGCCGCGAGCGGACGGCCAAAAGCGACCAGGATTACTGGCTGGAATCGCAGGCGATTCTCAAGGCCGCCGTGGTCCGGCTGCGCGAGCTCAAACCGCTGATCGAGCTGTTGACCGCGGGCAATCCGCTGGCAGAGGCGGCCTCACCCGATACTCATGCGGCCAAGCCGGTCGTGGAGGTGGAGCTGGCGAGCATGCTGGAAGGGATCGCGGAAGTGGCGGGGAGCTACGGAGGGCCCGACTACACGTCGGTGATCAAGAACTTCGACCCGATCCCGCTGCGGCAGACGCAGCCCTTCAAGCACAACAAGAAGAACAGCGCGGAGCTCTGGGTCCTGTTCCTGCTGCGGGAACATTTCCGTGAACGGGGGCTGGGCAAGGACCGCTACTGGCCGCTGATCGCCGAGATGGCGGCCGCCGCCGGCATCCACCAGCCTTCCGGCATTCCCTACCAGGCGGACGAACTCAAATCCTGGTGGCAGAAGAACTGGCCCCGCACCTACACGATGCTGGAGCAGAAAAGCGCTGCAGCCGAACCATCCGGCACCGCCTACAAGCACGATTTCGAATGGTTTCAGGCTTGGTTTTCCTGGCAGCTCTCCCGCCCGCCACAGGCATAACGGTCGAGGCGACCTAGCCGGCGTTGACAAACTATTGTGGAACCACTCGGATGCCAATGGCTCGCTGGCCCGATCAGTGTACAGTCGTCAGTTCCGGAACTGAGAACGGAATACTGATAACCGACAACTCTTGGAAAGCGATACGAGAACGAAGCCAGCGGACTTTTTCAACATCCTGCTAGGATTCCAGCGACGCGCGGCCTTTGGATGGAGCCGGCTTCAACGACGGGAACGGGCCTCCCCCTTGCGGTTCTTCCTGGATCGCTTTGATCAGCACCGCGAACATGAGGATGTGCAAGGCCACGCCGACCCAGACGACGTACGGCTGGACGCCGCCCAAGTCCTTCAACGACTGCTCCTGCGCCCGGCCGCCCAGGCCGGCCTTCTCCTTGATCGCCACCACGTGCTCCCGCACATGCCAGTAATAGATGTAGTTGGCGCTGGCGCCGGCCATGATACGCCAGACGACGCCGACCGTCAGATCGCCGGTGAAGTAGGCCGAGAGGACCGGGCCGATGGCGTAGACCGCCGCGTACAGGTACATCTTCCGGTAGAGAAACCACAGGAACGGGTCGAAGAGGAAGGCCGGCCAATGCCAGGTCAGGGCGAACCGCGGTTCGCCGACGCCGGTGAACTTGCGGAACTGTTCCAGGTACCGATCCGCGTTCTGCCCGATGAATGAGCGCCAGAGCTGTTGTTCGTCCAGGATCGGCGGAGCAGGCTCCTCCACCGGTTGGTCCGCCGGTTGCGCTACCTCTTCCGCGAACAACGCGCCGCATTGCGAGCAAAAACGAGCGTCGTCCGGGTTCTGCTGCTCGCATTGGGAGCAAGGTTTCATACGCTGCATTTATAGCACTCTTGCCCGAGTGCTCACAAGGGCACCGACGGCTCGTCTCAGTGAAATTCCTCAATAGGGAGAAGGGGATACGGCATTCCGGCAGGGACTTTCATATTGCGTTCGCCGCCATCGATATGTTACGTTCTTTGAATTCTCGCGAGCCTGGAGCGACATGCCGACCGACCTGCTACAAGAGGATGAAACCCGCTATCTGATGCATACCTATGCCCGCTGGCCGGTCTCCATCGTCCGCGGCCGCGGGTGCCGGGTCTACGACCTGGAAGGGCGTGAATATCTCGATTTCGTCGGCGGCATCGCCGTCAACCTGCTGGGGTATTCGCACCCGGACCTGGTTGCGGCCATCCAGAAGCAGGCGCAGCAACTCCTGCACGCCTCCAACCTCTATTACACCGAGCCGCAAGTAAAACTGGCCAAGACGCTGGTGGACCATTCCTTCGCCGACAAGGTGTTTTTCGGCAACAGCGGCGCCGAGGCGAACGAGGCGGCCATCAAGCTGGCGCGCCGCTATGCCCATCTGAAGTACGGTCCCGACCGCTTCGAGATCGTGACGATGCAGCAGTCGTTCCATGGCCGCACCATGGCCACCCTGACCGCCACCGGCCAGGAAAAAGTGCAGAAGGGGTTCGAGCCGCTGCTGCCCGGCTTCACCTACGTGCCCTTCAACAACCTGGCGGCGGTCGAACGGGCCCTGAGCCCAGCCACGGCCGCGGTGCTGCTGGAGCCGGTGCAAGGGGAGGGCGGGGTCCGCGTGGCCGACCGGGCCTATCTGCAGAGACTGAGCGAGCGTGCCGATCGATACGGGCAAGTCCGCGGCGATTGCCGCGTTCACCTGCCGCTCCACGTGCTGCGCGTCGTCCGCGGAAAGCGCCCGGGACGATGCGAAGTCAAAGCGCAATCGATCGGC
>SYGV01000137.1 GCA_005799365.1 Nitrospiraceae bacterium | reverse complement strand
GCGCCGACAGCTTGCCGGTGTCGGTGACGCGCCGGTTGCTGGGGCCGGACCGGTTGATCGGGGTGTCGGTCCATTCGGCTACGGAGGCGTTGCGTGTTGAATCGGAGGGGGCGGATTTCGCCCTGCTGGGGCCTGTCTATGCGACTCCCTCAAAGCTGGCCTACGGGGCGCCGCTTGGGCTCGGACCGATTGAAGAGGCGGCGCGCCGATGCCAGTTGCCGGTCTTTGCCATCGGAGGGATTACGGCCGCTCGCCTGGGCGAGGTGCGGCGCGCGGGCGCCCAAGGAGTGACGGTGATCTCGGCCATCCTGTCGGCGGATTCGGTGGCGTCGGCGACGCGCGCGTTGCTGGCCGCGCCGCATGGAACTATGCGCGAGAGTTGACCGCATGTAGGGGCGATGATAGAATTCGCCAAGGCTTGGGTGCGTTGCCTGCTCGACATGGTGAACCGATGGACGTAGGGGATCATGGCTGAGTCGAAACGAAACCCGGGCCGTCTGCGAACTCTCCGGGATTCGGTCAAGAAGCTCACCGAACGTCTGTCCGATGGAGAGGCGCCCCCCGTGAGAAAAAGCGACGACGACAGCCGTGAAGTGGAGAAGCTCCGGCTCCAGCTTCAAACGCTCGAGGAGGAACTGCGTCGGCTGCAGCAATCTCGCTATCAGGCGGATCAAGTCCACAGACAGAACGAGCGGCTGACCGCTACTCTCCAGGAAGCCAAGACCCAGATCGAATCCCTGCGGGCCGAAGTCGAAAAGCTCACGGCGCCGCCCTCGACCTACGCGATCTTTTCCAGCCTGAACAGCGACTCGACCGCCAACGTGTATGTGACGGGCCGCAAGATGAAGGTCAACCTCCACCCCTCGATCAAGGCCAAGAATTTACGCAAGGGTCAGGAGGTGGTCCTCAATGAGGCCTTCAACATCATCGAGTCCCGCGGGTTCGACGGGCAGGGGGAAGTTGTTCGTCTCAAAGACCTCTTGGAGGGCCAGCGCGCGCTCGTGACCTTGCATTTCGACGAAGAAAAGGTAGCGGAACTGGGCGAGCCGCTGCTCATCGAGCACCTCAGCGTCGGGGATCATCTCCTGTACGACCCCCGCTCCGGCTATGTGATCGAAAAACTGCCCAAGTCCGAAGCGGAGGAGCTGGTTCTGGAAGAGGTGCCAGACGTCAGCTACGACCACATCGGCGGCTTGGCCAAGGAAATCGAACAGGTGCGGGATGCGGTGGAGCTGCCGTTCCTCCATCCGCATTTGTTTGCCGAGCACAAGCTGAACCCACCCAAGGGCGTGTTGCTCTACGGCCCGCCGGGCTGCGGCAAGACGCTGATCGCCAAGGCCGTGGCGAACTCGATCGCCAAGAAGTTGAGCTACCTCACGGGCAAGCAACTGCGGAGTTTCTTCCTGCACGTCAAGGGGCCGGAGCTGTTGAATAAGTATGTGGGTGAATCGGAGCGGCAGGTCCGCGAGGTCTTCAAAAAAGCCAAGGAACGGGCAGCCGACGGCAATCCGGTCATCGTATTTTTCGACGAGATGGACGCCCTGTTCCGCACGCGCGGCTCCGGGATCTCCTCGGATATCGAATCCACGATCGTCCCGCAGTTTCTCTCCGAGATCGACGGGGTGGAGCGGTTGCGCAACGTGATCGTGATTGGCGCCAGCAACCGACAGGACCTGATCGATCCTGCCGTGCTGCGTGCGGGCCGGTTGGACATCAAGATCAAGATCTCCAGGCCCGACGCCCTCTCGGCGCGTGACATCTTCGCCAAGTATGTGACGGCGGACCTGCCCTTCGCCGCCGACGAGGTGGAGCGGCACGGAGGGGACCGGAGCGGCATGGTGGAGCGGCTGGTCGGGATGACCGTGGAGTCCATGTACGCCGCCTCCGAAGAGAACAAGTTCCTTGAGGTCACCTACGCGAACGGCGAGAAGGAAACCCTCTACTTCAAAGACTTTTCCAGCGGGGCGGTGATCGAGGGCATCGTCTCGCGGGCTAAGAAGTTCGCCATCAAGCGGGCCATCGCCACGAACGAGAAGGGGCTCAAGGCGGACGACCTGCTCCGAGCCATCCGGGAAGAGTTCAAGGAGCACGAGGACCTGCCGAATACGACCAATCCGGACGATTGGGCCAAGATCGCCGGCAAGAAGGGCGAGAAGATCGTGCACGTGCGGACGATCACGGCCGGCTCCAACGAATCCCGGAGCATCGAGACGATCAGCACCGGCCACTATTTCTGAACAGGGCCTGGAGATCCACACCATGATCGTGCCGCGGGTATTGGGAACGGAGACGGAATTCGGTATTGCGGCGAGAGAGCCGGATGCCATGGACCCGGTCTCCAACTCTATCCAGCTCATCGGTCACTATCCAAGCCTGCCTGCGCCGCAAGCCCTCTGGGACTATGAGAACGAAAACCCCCTGCTCGACGCGCGGGGCTTCGAGGTGGAGGGCGAGCGGGAACGGCCGGGCCCCGATTACAACCGGCTGCTGAACAAGCTGCTGGTCAACGGCGGCCGCCTCTATGTGGACGGCGCCCATCCGGAATATTCCACGCCGGAGTGCACGAACGCGCGCGAGGTGGTGGCCTTCGAGCGGGCCGGCGAGCGGGTGATGGCCGATTGCCTGAAGGCCCTGGCTCGGGACCGGGGGAGCGAGAAGTTCGTTCTCTACAAGAACAATTCGGACGGCAAGGGGAACAGCTACGGATACCATGAGAATTACTTGCTGTCCCGGTCCCTCCCCTTCGAGCGCATCGTGCAGGTGCTGGTGCCGTTCCTGGTGACCAGGCCCATCTTTGCCGGCTCCGGAAAAGTCGGGGCGGAGAACCAGACGAGCTCGGCGGACTATCAGATTTCCCAGCGAGCCGATTTCTTCGAATGCCTGGTGGACCTGAACACGATGGTCAAGCGGCCGATCGTGAACACGCGCGACGAGCCCCATGCCGATCCGGCCAAATACCGCCGGCTGCACGTGATCGTGGGCGACGCGAACATGTGCGAGCTCTCCACCTACCTCAAGGTCGGGACCCTCTTGATCGTGCTGGAGATGGCCGAGGCCGGCGTGGAATTCCCCAAACTGGAGTTGGACGAGCCGGTGCGGGCGATCAAAGCGGTCTCCCGGGATCTGGATCTGAAAGGCACGCTGAAGCTGGCTGACGGGCGGGTCACGTCGGCGATTGCCATCCAGCGCGCCTACCTCCGGACGGCGCAGGACTACTTTGCCTGCCACGAACTGCCCCAAGTGACCAAAGACGTGCTGGTGCGCTGGGAGGAAGTCCTGGACAAGCTGGAGCGGGACCCCCTGTTGCTGGTGCGGGAACTGGATTGGGTGGCCAAGCGCCAGATGATTCGGTCCTACATGGAACGGAAGGGGTGTGGCTGGGATGACCCGCGAGTCTTTCTCATGGACCTCCAGTATCACGATGTGCGGCCCGAAAAGGGGCTCTACTTTACCCTGGAGCGCAGCCATCTGGTGGACCGGCTGTTGCAGGACAGCGAGATCGACCGGGCCGAACGGAACGCCCCCGCCGGGACCAGGGCATTTTTCCGCGGCAGCTGTTTGAAAAAGTTTCCCCGGCAGGTCTATGCCGCCAGCTGGACCTCGGTGCTGTTTGATGTCGGCAACACTACGATTAAGAAGATCCCCTTGATGGAGCCCTTGCGCGGGTCCGAGGCCCTCACGCGCGAGTTGCTCGAGGGGTGCGACTCGGCCGAGTCGCTGCTCGCCAAACTGACCGGCTGATTTCCAACCGATGCGCGCGTGCCGCTCCGTGCCCCGCACGAGGGGGCGTTGCGGGCGTGGTCGGGGAGAAGGAGTGACCAGCGGTGTCTTTAACCCCTGACGACCAAGGCTCCAGCTTCTTCGATTACCTGATGCGGCAACGTCCGGACTTGGTTCCGTCCGGCCGGGTGTGGCCCGCCGTTTCGTCCCAGCCCGACGACAATCGGATGGCGCCGCTCCAGCCCCTGCCCCACGGCACGACGGTCTTGGCGGTCAAGTATCGGGGCGGGGTCGTGATCGCCGGGGACCGGCGGGCGACGGAGGGCTATCAGATCGCCGGTCGCCGGATGGACAAGGTGTTCAAGATCGACGAGCATTCGGCCATGGCGATCGCCGGGGCAGCCGGCCCCTGCATCGAAATGGCGAAACTGTTTCAGACCGAACTCGAACATTACGAAAAACTGGAAGGGGTCCAGCTCTCCTGCGAGGGCAAGGCGAACAAGCTCGGCCAGATGATCAAAGCCAACCTGCCGATGGTCTTTCAGGGCTTGGTCGTGCTTCCGATCTACGTCGGCTACGATCAGAAGCGGGACGAGGGGCGGATCTTCAAGTACGACATCACCGGCGGCCGCTACGAGGAGTCGGACTATCATGCGATCGGCTCCGGTGGCAAGGATGCGCGCAACAGTATGCGGGAGCATTTCCGCAAGGACCTGAGCGAAGCCGACGCGTTGCGGATCGCTCTGCTCGCGCTCTACAATGCCGCGGAAGAAGATGTCGGCACCGGGGGCCCGGATCTGGTGCGGGGCATCTATCCGACGGCCAAACACGTCTCGGCAGCCGGCATCAAGGACGTGGAGGAGCCGCAGATCGCGACGGTCTATGCCACGCTGATCGACGCCCGCAAGAGGGAGAACTGACCATGCCCTTGCCCTACTACGTCTCGCCCGAACAGATGATGCAGGACAAGGCGGAGTACGCCAAGAAGGGCATCGCCAAAGGCCGTTCGATCATTGCGATGGAATACGAACAGGGCGTGCTCCTGGTGGCCGACAATCCAAGCGCGTCCCTGTTTAAAATCTCCGAGATTTACGACAGCATCGCGTTGTCCGGAGCCGGCAAGTACAGCGAGTTCGAGAATCTGCGCAAGGCCGGCATCCGCCATGCGGACCTCAAGGGGTTCATGTACAGCCGGGAGGACGTGACCGCCCGCTCTCTCGCCAACGGCTACTCGCAGACATTGGGCACCATTTTCAGCCAGGAGATCAAGCCGCTGGAGGTGGAAATCCTGGTTGCGCAGGTCGGGGAGCTCGGTCGCCAGAACGAAATATATCGAATCTCTTTCGACGGGAGCATCTTCGACGAGCGGGGCTACGCGGCCATCGGCGGGAAGTCCGAAGCCTTGCAGGCGTTCCTCAAAGAACGGTACAAGGGCGAGCCGCCGGCTCTGCAGGCGGCCCTGGTGTTGTGTACGTCGGCTCTTGAGAGCATGACCAATCAAAAACTGCCGCTCGAAGGGATCGAGGTCGCGGTGCTGGACCGCACCAGGCCCGGGCGCAAGTTCAGGCGTATTCCGGCGGGCGAATCCCGTCTGCTCCTCTCCTGATCGCCGTTTCGGCCAGCCGTTCCCACCGGGTTCGTTTCGCGCGGTTGAAGAACCCAGTCCGGGAGTGTATGCTGAACAAGCTCGATTCACCGCCGGTCCGACCCGCATGCAACAGCGCATCTTCGGTCTCGAGAACGAGTATGGCCTGATCTTCTCTCCGAACGGGCGCGTTTACCTGCCGATGGAGAAGGTCCTGGGGTATATCTTCGAGGGCCTCATTCCCAACAGCTGGCCTTCCAACGCCTTTCTGGTCAATGGCGCCCGTTTTTATCAGGACACCGGCTGCCACCCCGAGTATTCGACTCCCGAATGCGACAACATCATGGACCTGGTGGTCCATGACAAAGCGGGAGAGCGGTTGTTGGAAGCCTGCCTGCCGGCGGCGGAGGAACGGCTCAAGGAGGAAGGACTCTCCGGCGAGATCTACATTTTCAAAAACAACACGGATTCGTTGGGGAACACGTACGGCTGCCATGAGAACTATCTCATGCGCCGGGACGTGGATTTCTGGAAAGTCACCGAGCAACTCATCCCGTTTTTCGTGAGCCGGCAGATCTACTCCGGCTCGGGGAAAGTGCTGAAAGTCTCGGGCAAGCCCCAGTATTTTATCTCCCAGCGGGCCCAGCATATCCACGAAAAGACCTCCTCCTCCACGACCTCTTCGCGCAGCATCATCAATACCCGGGACGAGCCGCATGCGGATGCGGAAAAGTACCGAAGGCTGCACATCATCGTCGGCGATTCCAACATGTCGGAGTATGCGACCTACTTGAAAGTCGGGACCGCGGCGCTGGTCCTCTCCATGATCGAGGACGGTTTCACCGTGACGGGGATCGAGTTGGAAGATCCCGTCAAGGCGATCCGGGAGATTTCCCGTGACCCGACGCTCAAGAAGAAGGTCAAACTGGACGACGGCCGCCAAATGAGCGCCATCGACATGCAGTGCGCCTATCTCGATCGGGCGCAGGACTATCTGGCCACGCGGGTGCATGACTTGGTCATGGAGGACGTGCTGGCCAAGTGGAAGGACATCCTCGACCGGCTCGAGGATGATCCGATGCAGCTCTCGCGCGAGGTGGACTGGGTGAGCAAGAAGGTGCTGATCGACCGCTACGTCGAGAAGAAGGGTTGCGGGATGGACGATCCGCGGGTCTTGCTCATGGACCTGCAGTATCACGATGTGAAGCGCACGCGCGGGCTCTACTACCTGCTGGAGGGGCGCGGCCTGACCGAGCGCGTGGTGGATGAGGAGGCCGTGCAGCGGGCCATGTCCGTTCCGCCGCAGACCACCAGAGCCAAGGTGCGGGGCGACTTCATCCGGTTTGCCCGAGCCAAGAACCGGTCCTATACGGTGGACTGGACCTATCTGAAGCTCAACGGTTACTGGGAAGAAACCATCCTGTGCATGGATCCGTTCAGTTCGGTCAACCGGCGGGTCGAGGAGTTGGTCGCACAGGTCTCAGGGCTGAGGTTCTACCGATGATGTCCGCGCGGCCACATTGGCGGTCGGGGAATGGGCGCCGTCCGGATCTGTGGGCGGTCGTCGCGATCGTGTTGCTGGCCAGCGTGTTTCCCGTAGACTTGTTTCCGGGCGGGCCGCATGGACAGCATGGAGCGGACGGGCAGTTCAGTGGCAAGCAGGGGCAGGTGTTGTTGGTGAATCTGCCGATCAAGGGGCAGCCGACGGAGATTGTCGGCCGGTTCTTAAGCCGACGGGTGCCGTTCTTTCAGGGGGCGTCCGGTCCGGTGGGCTTGCTGGGCATCGACATGCAAGATGCTCCGGGCACCTACGAACTTTCCGTCGACGTGACCGATGCGCAGGGAGGCAGGCGTTTGAGGTACAATGTGCTAGTCAGCAAAGAAAAGTACCCGGTGCAGCACTTGACCTTGCCCAAGGACAAGGTCGATCTGGATGACGAAAGTCTGGTCCGTGTGAAGGCCGAACAGGAACAAGTCAAGACCGCGCTGGAGGAGGTCTCTCCCGAGCGTTTCTGGGAGGGGGGCTTTATCGAACCGGTGCATGGGACGATCAGCGGCGCGTTCGGGCGGGTGCGGATCATCAACGGCCAGGCGCGCAGCCCTCACAATGGGGAGGATATCGCGGCGCCCCTGGGCGCCGACGTGCTGGCGATGAACGACGGCGTGGCGCGCCTGACGGTGGACCATTTCTTTTCCGGCAAGGGGGTGTTCGTGGATCATGGGCTGGGGCTCTACTCCATGTATTTTCACCTGTCGGACATTACGGTGCAGAATGGCGAGCGAGTCAAGCGCGGCCAGGTGATCGGCAAGGTGGGGGCTTCCGGACGCGCCACCGGCCCGCACCTGCACTGGGGCGTCCGGCTGAACGGGGCCCGCGTGAACCCCTATGCGCTGCTGACGCTGCCGGTAGGCGGGACCCTCTCGGCGCGGCAATAACCACACGAGGAAGGAGCGACGTGCAGCAACCATCGATTCGGCAGCGTAGTCTGCCCGCTGTGTGTATGGTCTGTATCGCGGTGGCCAGCCTGTGGGGCTGCGCCCCGACAGTGCCGACCCGCTACATCAAGCAGGCGGAACCGGGGGTGACGCTGACGGCGCTCAAGACCAGACCGGCTGCGTATCGGGGGAAGACGGTGATCCTCGGTGGGGTGATCGTGGAGCAACGACAGGAGGCTGGCCGGATTTGGCTCTTGATGAAGAACCGGCCGATCGATGCAGACTACGTTCCCCATCGGGATGCCACGCTGATTCCGTCTGAGTCCGCTCTCTATTGGGTGATTGTGGAGCAGGACAGCCTGTCCAAGCATTATCGCGAGTGGGCCAGGGTGACGGTGGTGGGGTGGGTCTCGGATATGAAGCCACCCAAGCCGGACCCGGCACATGATCGCAGCCAGGGCGGAGAGCCGGTGTTGGACGGGCTGTACCTGAAAGGGTGGGGCTCCGGAGACCAGCACATAGACGTCTGGGAAGACAGGCAGGACCCGAACTACATCCAGTCCAATCCGGTCGGGGCGCTACGGCAGTAAGACGTCACCTTCCGGCTTCGCGGGATTCCTGCGTTCACTCAGTGTTTGTCGTGAGGCCGGACGGCGCTTTGTTCAACACCGTGGCGGCGGCCTGCGACAGGGCTGCGTCGTGCTGATGGGAGAGGGCAAAGAGGCGGAACTGCACTAGGCGCGTGGGCAGCAGGTCCAGAAACTCTTCCAACGGCTCCGTGGAGACAGCGCCTGTGCCATGATCGTAGACGTACAGGGGAATGCCCCGTTGATCCTTGGGGTCCGGTCGAGGGTCCAGGGGGGCCATGTCCACCTGGAACGGAATCCGATGCAAGTGCGCCGGTAGTTCTTTCCGAATCTGTGTCTCGAACTGTTCGCGGCTCGGAAAATCCATGCCCCGCTCCTGGCCCTTTTCTTTCAGCACCGTCGCGTAGGCCATCTTCCATTTCACGTCCCGTCCCAGGATCCGCGCCCATTCTGCGCCGAGCCGCCGCCTGGTTGCGTGCCTGGATTTTCCCCATCCCCTGACCTCTTCCATCAGGGACCAGTCGGTGAGCGACCGGTAGGCGTCCATATTTTTGCGGGGGTCATGGGGGAAAATCAGGCGCATCGTCTCGCCGAAGATCTCCCGCAAATGGATGTCGATGGCCCTGGTCGTCCGGTGGAAATACACGTTGGAGTAGAGGTACATCCGGGTGTTCAGAAACATCTGCAATGCGGGCAGGCCGGTCTTGTGGATCGTGAAGCCCTTGGGCGTGATCAGGGTATAGTGGATCAGCCTCGTCAGGTCCACGGGACCGACCGCCACGCCGCACATGTAGGAGTCGCGCAGCACGTAATCCAGATTGTCTCCGGTGTAGCTG
>SYGV01000136.1 GCA_005799365.1 Nitrospiraceae bacterium | reverse complement strand
TTTTATTATTTCCATAAATGTGTACCCATCTTTCTTCTATTTCTGTTCTATCTATTTTATCCCAACTTAATTTATTTAGTGATAATTTTAGAAATTTTTTCATAGGCCGATGTTGCCCTCCTGAATCAGGTCGAGAAATTGCAAGCCTCGGTTGGTGTACTTCTTGGCGATGCTCACGACCAGGCGGAGGTTCGCCTCGACCAGCTCCGCCTTCCCGCGCTTGACCTTCTCCGCGGCGATGTCCAGGTGGCGCACCGCCTCCTTGATCTCATCGGCCGTGACCAGGGCTTCTTCCGTCTCCAGCTGCCGGATGCGGCCCCGGGCCGTCTGGTGCATCTTCTTGAGCTCGTGGAGTTGCTCCTCGGATAAACCGGTTTTCCGCTTCACGGCCAGGAAGTCGCGGCGATCCCGGCTCAGCTTGCGCAGCAATTCCTGGCCCGCTTCCCCGGACACGCCGATCTTCCGCTGGCAGTGCGCGAGTTCCCGCTCCGCCGCGCGGAATTCCTGCCCGATCTCCCGCACGCGTTGCACCATCCGGTCCTTGATGGCCGCGTGCAGGTTCACGGACTCCATCTTCTCGACCACCTGCGCGCGGATGTCCTTGATCTGGGCCTTGATCTTCTGCTGCTTGCCGTGGTCACCCGTCTTGCGGCTTTTCTCGTAGAGGCTTATCAGCGTCAGGGACACCTTGCGGACCTTGTTCAGGGCCTCAAGGGTCTTGTCGCGCAACTCCTGATCGTCGCGCTCGGTCACTTCCTCGTCTTCCTCGAAATCCTCGTCGATGACCGGCACCAGCTCGCGGATGTTGATCTTGTCCGCCTTCAGCTTTTCCCGCAACGAGAGCACGAACTGGATCGACATCGGCATCCCGAAAACCGCGGACGCGATGTCTTTCTTCCCCTCCTCGATGCGCTTGGCGATCTCGATTTCGCCTTCCCGGCTCAAGAGCGCGACGCTGCCCATTTCCTTCAAATACAGGCGGACCGGGTCGTCGGTCCGGCTGAGGACGCCGGGGGTGAGATCGATTTCCTTCTCGGTCTCTTCCGCTTCCTCCGGCTCTTCGGCTTCGTCGCTCGAGTCCTCGTTGTCCGAAGCCTTCTGATGCCGGTCTGCGTCGGCGGCGTCGATGATTTCGATGTCCATCTCGCCGAAAATAGTCATGAGGTTCCCCAGCTGCTCGGAGGACACCATGTCCGAGGGCAGCTTGCTGTTCAGTTCCTCGTAGGTCAGGAACCCCTTGGACTTCCCCAGCGAGATCAGCTTCTTCACTTCGCCGAGCAATTGCTCTTTTGCCATTGTGACTCCCTTACGATGCGACGCCCTCACGGGGCGACTTCCGGCCGCACCGCGGCCTTTTGCACGTGCATGTCCTTCAGTTGGGCGTTCAGGTTGCGCCACTCCTCCAGCCGGCCTTCCCGCTCCGCCGCGCGGAGTCTGGCGATCAAGTCGCGCTCGGCCGCCTCGCGCTGTTTGCGTCCCAGCAGCTCCAGGCACCCGCGGATATGGGTCTCTTCGTCGTCGTACTGCTGTTCCATCAAGGACAGTTGGGTGGCCAGGGGGGCGCAGGCCTCGTCGGTCATCGCCTCGTCCAGCACCGCCCGTACGAGCACCCGCCCGTCCTTGCCGCGATGCTTCAGACCCAGTTCGGCCAGACGTCGGCAGGCGGGCACGCTGAAGGCGGCTGCGTCCAGAGCCTGCACATGTTCAGCGCGCAGCCGTCCCTGGAGCAGGAGAAACGCCAGGTCCCGCTCCTCCGGCGACCCCTTAAACGGCCCAGCCGGCGCGGACGGAACCGGCGCCGCCGGCTTGCGTGATCCCTTGCGTTCCTCGCGCGCGATCAGTTCCGGGTAACGTTCGATCAGGCGCGACTGATTGATTCCCAGCCGCTCGGCCACCAGCTTGAGACATTCCTCCTTGGCCAGTCGATGGCTCGTCTTCTGGAGGATGCGCAGGATTTCGTCCACGCTCCTGATACGGTCCTCGATCGAGCTCGAACCGGCCTTCTCTAGACTGTGCGCGACGGAAAAGTCCAGCAGGCTCGGTGCCTGCTCCTGCAGCCGCGCGAAGACCTCCGGCCCCTGTTTCCGGATGAACGTGTCCGGGTCGTCCCCGCCCGGCAGCGACACCACCGTCACGCCGATCCCGCTGTCCACGAACAGGTCCAGCGTCCGCAGGGCCGCCCGCACGCCGGCTTCGTCCGGATCGAACAGCAGCACCACCTTCGTGACGTAGCGCCGGATCGTCCGCACATGATCGGGCGTCAAGGCCGTGCCAAGCGTCGCCACCACATTCGTAATCCCCGCCTGGTGCAAAGCGATCGCGTCGAAATAGCCCTCCACGATGACCAGCCGGTCCAGCTTGCCCGCCGACTCGCGCGCCTTCTCCAAGAGATAGAGCGCTCGACCCTTGTTGAAGAGCGGCGTCTCCGTCGAATTGAGGTATTTGGGCATCCCTTCGCCCAGAATGCGGCCGCCGAAGCCGATCACCTTCTTGCGCAGATCGCAGATCGGAAACATCACCCGCTGGCGAAACTTGTCGTAGTAACCCGACACATCCTTGGGGTTCCTGCCCCCACTCTCTTTCTGGGTGATCAGGCCGCCCGCCACAAGGTCCGGCAGCGTAAAGCCCTCTTTCAGCAAATGTTTCAACAGGCCGTCCCAGGCCTGAGGCGCATAGCCGAAGCCGAACGTATGCAGCGTCGCCTGTCCCATGCCCCGCTCGTCCAGGTAAGCCCGTGCCGACGCGCCACCCTCGCCCTCGTGCAGATTGCGCACGAACCAGGCCTGCGCCGCCTCGTTCAGCCGCTCCAGCTTCTCGCGGCTGCCCCCATCCGGCGAAGGCCGCCCCCCCGGCGCGGCTTCCGGCACCGCGATGCCGGCTTTGCGGGCCAGCTCGCGCACCGTCTCGGGGAAACTCGTCCCCTCGATTTTCATCAAAAAGCTGAAAACGTTCCCGCCCGCCCCACAGCCAAAGCAGTGGAAGATCTGCCGGGAGGAACTGACCGTGAAGGAGGGAGTCTTTTCGCTGTGAAACGGGCAGAGCCCCTTGAAGTGCTGGCCGGCCTTGGACAGGGTCACGTAGCCGGACACCACGTCGAGGATATCGATGCGGTCTTTCACCTGTTCGATGATGTCCTGGGGGATGAGGCCAAGGCTCACGCCGGTTGCGCTCCTGTACTAGCCAGTTGTCGTGAACCGAATCGGAAGGGCTTGAAATTCCTGAACTATCGACCGGTCAATGTACCAAACGTGAAAAGGCGAAGTCAATGATACGCGAGGGAGCAATTCGCCCATTTTTCCATGCCTTTCTATGCCGTGAAGCGACCAGGGAATTCCCTTGCTCCCGCACGGCGCGCGGCATCAGACAGGAGGAGACTACGGGGGCGACTATCCCCCTGCTCGCGCATCGCGCACTTGAGAAAGTGCTCGCTGGACACGCGCAATAGGTGATAGCCAGGCCGCCCCGCCAACTTCACCCCGGCGGCCAGTGGAGCCGGCCTCGTTTAGACTGCTTGTTTCGCCCGTTTTTCGTCTTGGATAACGACGGTAGGATTCTGGCTAGGGGCTGGAATCGGAAGATTTCTTTCCTTGAGAAGCAACAGATGCTCTTCCATTCCCCACCGCGCCTGGTACAGGCAATCTTCGATGGAATGACCCACGCCGATGAACCCTTGCAGATCGGGCGAATAAAACCCAAAGAAGGTGGGATCATCCGTCGCCTCAATCACGAGGGAATATTTGAGGTTGATCACGTTACCCCCTCCCGCAGCGCCGAAGACTTGGCTGCACCCTCACCCAGGAGGCCAGTGCATGGGGCGGCCGCCGAGCAAGTGGAAATGCAGGTGGAACACGGTCTGGCCCCCGTTCCGGCCTGTGTTCACAACCAGCCGGTAGCCGCCCTCGGCGATGCCCTTCTGCTTGGCCACCTGGTTGCCGACGAGCAGCAGATGCCCCAGCAGGCCGGCATCGGATTCGTTCAGTTCCGCCATGGAGGCCACGTGCCTGCGCGGGATCACCAACGTATGGACCGGCGCCTGCTGGTTGATGTCGTCGAAGGCGACCGATCGGTCGTCTTCATGGACCAACTTGGCCTGGATGGTCTTTGCGGCGATCTTGCAGAACAGGCAGTCGCTCATGATTATCCCTTGCCCTTCCTGAGCCCAGACTTCCCGTACCGGCCGGCCAGCTCCCGATAGATCTCCTCCGGCTGGATGTCGTGGTAGCCGAGGGCCACCAGGGTGTGGAACAAGAGGTCGGCGGTTTCGTAGACGATCTCCTCCTTTTTCCCGCCCTTGCCTGCCAGGACGACCTCGCCCGCTTCCTCGACCACCTTCTTGAGCACCTTGTCGATCCCGCCCTGCAGGAGCATCGAGGTATAGGAGTCGCTCGACGGCTGCTTCTTGCGCTCCTGAATCGTCTGGTAGAGGCGCTCGATGATGCCGCCCCAGGCCTCCTGCGTCTTCCCCCCCCCGCCATCCAGGCGCGTAAAGAAACAGGCCTTCTCGCCCGTGTGGCAGGTCGGGCCGGCCGGTTCGGCCTTGACTAAGAGGGTATCGCCGTCGCAGTCCACGAAGAGGTCCTTGAGGGCCAGCTTGTTGCCGGACGTTTCGCCCTTCTCCCACAGTTTCTTCCGCGACCGGCTCCAGAAGTGGACGGATTTGGTCTCGATGGTCTTCTGCAAAGCCTCCCGGTTCATGAAGGCCAGCATGAGCACGGACCCGTCCCGCCAGTCCTGGACGACCGCCGGGACCAACCCCTGTTCGTCGAATTTCACTCTACTGAAGTCCATGGTCACAACCAACAATGAATGATAAATGATGAACGGAATGTTCCGCCCATCATTTATCGTTCATCATTCCTCATTCTCACCGGAATGCCTTTCCGGTGCAGATAAGCCTTGGCTTCCGGAATCGTATGCTGGCGGTAGTGAAAAATGGAGGCGGCCAGCACCGCGTCCGCCCTGCCCTTGACGAAGCCGTCGTAGAGGTGATCGAGCGTGCCCACGCCGCCGGACGCAATCACAGGAATCGAGACCGCGTCGGAGGCCGCTGCGGTCAGCTCCAGGTCATAGCCGTTTTGCCTGCCGTCCTGGTCCATGCTGGTGAGCAAAATTTCTCCGGCCCCGTAACTTTCCATCTTGCGCGCCCATTCGACGGCATCCAGGCCGGTCGGCTTGCGGCCGCCATGGGTAAAGACCTCCCAGCCAGAACCGACTGCACGTTTTTTGGCGTCGATGGCCACCACGATGCACTGGGTGCCGAACCGTTCGGCCGCCTCTTTCACGAATTCCGGCCGCTCGACCGCGGCGGTATTGATGCTGACCTTGTCTGTGCCGGCCTGAAGCAGGGCCCGGATATCCTCCAACGTCCTGACCCCTCCCCCGACGGTCAAGGGCATGAAGACTTGCTCAGCGGTCCGGCTCACGATATCCAAAATCGTCTTGCGGTTCTCATGGGAGGCCGTAATGTCCAGGAAGCAGAGTTCGTCGGCCCCTTCCCGATCGTAGGCCTGGGCCACTTCCACCGGATCGCCCGCGTCACGCAGATTCACGAACGAGACGCCCTTGACCACGCGACCGTCCTTCACATCAAGGCAGGGTATGATGCGCTTGGTCAACATAACGCCGCTCCCGCAGCAGGTCGAGGTTCAGGTTGAGGCTCAGTCCGACCCAGAGCCCCATCCGCCGGCAGAACATTCCGTCCACTGAACCACACCTCAGCCTCAACCTTGGCCTTAGCCTTACGAGGCGGCGGCCAGCGCGGCCTTGAGATCCAGCTTGCCGTCGTAGAGCGCCTTCCCCACGATCGCCCCTTCGATGCGCGGGCCCAGGGACTTGATCGCCTGGATATCCTCGGCCTTCGTGATCCCGCCGGACGCGATGACCGGCATCGAGGACCGGACCACGATCTCCCGGAGCGCCGCCAGGTTCGGCCCCTGCAACATGCCGTCCCGCGCAATGTCCGTGTAAATCACCCCGGCCAGGGCGAACTCCGCCAGGCTCTTCAGCAAGTCGGTGGCCAGCGTCTCGGACTGGCTG